>NZ_JBEYXD010000030.1:0-100105 GCF_040644975.1 Streptomyces sp. NPDC046900
GTCGCGAAGCGCTCCGGCAACCGGCCCGTCGACAACCACCCTACGAACCAAGCCCCGAGATCACCACGATCTGCTTGACGTCCGTTAGGAACTCATCAGTGCCCGCCATACGACGTGCGCGCTGCAACGCCACGAACCAGTACATGCTCCTGCACACTCACACACGCTCCTGCACATCCGAAAACGACCAGTTCCCCACCCCGTCCCGTCATGTGCGAGGCGGGGTTCCCGCGTTGGGCGAACCGCTCAGCGGCAGTCGTACGTGAACTGGACGCTTGCCGTGCGGCGCGTGGGGGACAGCACACGGAGTTCCGCCGTGGCCGCGTAGTGGCCCCGGCCCTGGAAGGTCCACAGCAGATGGACCCGTGCCTGGTCGTGGCCTTGGGCGACGGCCGCGTGCAGTGTGGCCGAGGCTGTGCCGTCGTTGCGTACCCAGCGGTAGGAGAGCGTGCCCTTCCGGCCGTTCGTCCGGAGGACTCCGACGAGATCCGCGGTCTCGTCGCATCCCATGGTCTGTTGCGCGGCCGTCACGGTGACCTCGCGTACGGCGACGGGCGCCGAGAAGTGCTCCTGCCAGAGCAGGAACACGACGACGGCGATCAGCACGAGCGCAGGCAGCGCGTGCCGGCGGAGGCGGCCGCGTGGCGGCGCCGTGGGCGCCGCCGCCTGGGGAAGCGTGGCGTGCATGCGGTGCGCGAGAGCGGCCGTGACTCCGGGGCCGAAGCGCAGAACAGTGCCGTCGACGCGGTCGGGCGACGCCGCTGCCGCCGGGACGTCCACCACGGTGGCGTCGCCGTGCGGCCGCTGGATCCAGTGGCTGGACAGCACGGTGGCGCTGTATTCGTCGCTGTCCCCAGGTGCGTCCTGCGTGGACGGGTACCGCGCCTTGGACAGGCGCCTTGTCGTCGAGTCCGGCGCGGGCAGGCGGTCGTCGGGCGCAGTCATCGGATCTCACACTGCCGGGTCAGAAGCTGCTGCGAAGCGGCGCCACTGGCGGGGGCCGGGCTGGTCGTGGCCTGCACCGTCCAGTAGCAGGCAGTTCCCTGGAAGGTGTGGTCGATGGTGAGTGTGTACTGCGTCGCGCCGCTTCGCTGAGAGGACGTGGGCTCACCGTCCGCGGAGCCCGGTTGCCCGCTGGCGTTGCCCGTGAACCAGCCGACGCTGATCGAGACCGGTCCGGTGCCGTCCGTGGTGACCGTGATCGTCGCGGTCGCCGTGGCCGGGCCTGTCTGCTGGAAGGCGGCCACCGCTACCTCCTTGACCGCCGCCGTAGCGGGCGCTGACGGGGAAATGACCGCCGTCGGGCTGGTAGAGCCCGGCACGGTGGGGAGCGCGGTCGTCCCCCCGGCGCCGGCCGTGGACCCCGGTGGTGCGGCGGAGGCGGTGACCGGGGCCGACGGCGGACCGGTGTCGCCGGGGCCCGGACCGGACGGCGAGGCGGCGGGGGCCGTGGTGGTCGGCGGCGCTTGCGTCTCTGCGGTGGGAGCGACCGGGCCGGCGCCGGAAGCGGGCGTGGCGCTCGTGGTGGCCAGGGCCTGCGCCGCCTGCCCGGCGACCCCGACCCCAAGATCGTTACCCCGCGCCAGCAGGATCGCGAGGAGCAGAGCGAGGGCCGACACGGCGATGCCCGGCCACGTGGGCCGCCAGGCGTGGAGGCGTCCCCCGCGAGGACCCGAGGCCAGCACCGTGCGGGCTGTGTCCGTGGGTGCGTGGGACGTCTCCCGGACGGAAGGCCGCAGAAACAGCAGCAGAGCCACCAGCGAGGCGAGCCCGCCACGGCCGCGCTCCTCCCAGTCGCCCCCGTAGGAGACGACGGCGGTCTCCTCCAGGTCGGCGACGAACGCCGCCGCGTCCGCCGGACGCCCCGCCGCCGACTTGGCCAGTCCCCGGTAGACCAGCGAACGCACCGCCTCGGGCACGTCCTCCACGGGTACGGGCGCCTCCACGTGCTGGAGCGCCAACTCGGCCAGGTTGTCGCCCGAGTAGGGCTTGCGGCCCGTCAGGCATTCGAAGAACGTGGCGGTGGCCGCGTACACGTCGCCGGCGGGGGAGGCGGGTGCGCCCGTCCATTGCTCCGGGGCCATGTAGGCGGGGGTTCCGGCGATGCCTGCCCTGACGCCGGAGTCCACCGCGATGCCGAAGTCGACGAGCTTGGACGCACCCTCCGGCGTGACCAGGACGTTCTCCGGCTTGTAGTCCCGGTGGACCACACCGACCCGGTGCGCGTCGGCCAGGCCGAGCAGGGACCCCTTGAGCACGACGAGCGCGGACTCGGGGGAGAGAGGGCCCTGCCTGGTCAGCAGGGTCCGCAAGGAGACGCCGTCGACCAGTTCCATCACGATGGCGGCGCCCTGTGTCGCCTCCACGTACTCGTAGAGTCCGGCGACGTATGGGCTCTCCAGGCCGCCGAGCAGTTGCGCCTCGGCGCGGAATCCGTGCACGAAGTCCGGGCGCGTCCGCAGCGAATCGCTGAGGTACTTCACGGCGACCGGCACACCGGTCTGCTCGTGCACGGCCTGTACTACGCGCCCACTTGCCCCTGAACCGAGCTCGACCGACTCGGAATACCCCGGTACCGCCCACGCCGTCATCGCAGTCCCCCCTGCCGCGGCTTCCAAAGGCTCCTTGCCCGCAGGAGCTTCGGACCACGCGGACAGAGACACGTTTTCGGCGGATTCGGTTGCAGGCGTCCGGACCGGTCCACCCGTGTGCCCGGGCGTGACCGGGGACCACATGGCACCGGATGTACCGGGCCGACACCGCGGGCGGGCTACCTTCCCGGGAGCCGCGGTGAAGTCGGTCGGCGGACCGGCCGGCGCGCCGAGGACGGGATCACCGAGTGGGCACTGACGTACCGCTCGAGCGGACCTGTCTTCGGCGGCGCCGCGCCGCTGTCCCACTACACCGCGGTGAATCCGCCGTCGACGGTGAGGGTGGCGCCATGGACCTGGGACGCCTCGTCGCTCGCGAGGAATACCACGGCGGCGGCCACCTCCTCCGGGGTGCCGGCGCGGCGGGAGGGCATGCGCGCGATGATCGGGGTCAGGTGCTCCTCCATCGCCGCCACCTTCTCCGTCAGAGTGGGGCCGGGCGCGACGGTGTTGACCCGGACTCCCTGCGGCCCGTACTCCGCGGCCCACGACGCGGTGAGCGAGTGCACAGCCGCCTTGGTCATGCTGTAGAGCGCCGACTGCGCCGTCCCCCGCATACCGCTGATGGACCCCAGATTGACCACGGCGCCGTGGCCGCGCTCGGCCATGGACGGTGCCAGCAGACCGGTGAGGAGGAACATCGACCGCACGCTCACGGCCAGCGCCTCGTCGATGGTCTCCTGTGCCACCTCTGCGGTGGGGGTGGGCGTGAGCAGGAGTGCCGCATTGTTGACGAGCACATCGATCCGTCCGCCGGCCGCGGCGACCGCGTCGGTGGCGAAGCGCCCGATCACATCGGCGCCCGAGGACAGATCCGCCTTGACGAAGGCCGCCGCACCGCCGTCCTTCTCGATGCGCGCCACCACGTCAGCTCCGCGACGCTCGTCGCGTCCGCTGACGACGACGAACGCGCCCGCGGCGGCCAGGGCCTCCGCGATGGCGGCGCCGAGGCCCGTGGTGGAACCGGTGACCAGGGCGGTCCGCCCGGTGAGTCGCTGCGTCATGATGCCGTGCCTTTCTGCGCTGAATCGCCTGGGAACGGCAAACCTGCCACCCAGAAAATGGACCTGCAAGTCCAGAAAATGGCAGGATGGTGGCATGGCATCACGACTGACTGCCAAGGGCGCAGCCACCAGGCAACGCATCATCGAAGGAGCCGCGGAGGAGATCCGCGAGCGCGGCGTGACCGAGACGACCCTGGACGACATCCGCTCCCGCACGGCCACCAGCAAGAGCCAGCTCTTCCACTACTTCCCCAGCGGCAAGGAGGAGCTCCTGCTCGCCGTGGCCCGGCACGAGGCCGGCCGCGTCCTGTCCGACCAGCAGCCCTACCTCGGTGAACTCACCTCCTGGGAGGCCTGGCGCAACTGGCGGGACGCGGTCGTCGACCGCTACCGCCGGCAAGGCCAGCGGTGCCCGCTCGGCATGCTGACCTCCCAGCTGACCCAGGCCACGCCCGGCGCGCAGGCCGTCACCACGGAACTGCTCGCCTCGTGGCAGGCCCAGATCGCCGCCGGAATCCGGGCCATGCAGAACCGGCGCGAGATCTCAGCCGGCCTGGACGCCGACCGCGCCGCGGCCGCCCTGCTCGCGGGCATCCAGGGCGGTGTCTCGATCCTCATGGCCACCGGCTCTCTCGCGCACCTCGAAGCAGCCCTCGACCTGGGCATCGACCAGCTCCTCGGCGCTCCCGCACCGGAGCCCGGGGCGCCGGCGGTCTGACAGACCCGGCGGGAACGGCAAAAGGGGCGCCTGCCGGGCATCTGCCCTGGTCAGGCGCCCCTCTTCCGGTGCCTAGAAGAAGCCCAGCTTCTTCGGCGAGTACGACACCAGGAGGTTCTTCGTCTGCTGGTAGTGCTCCAGCATCATCTTGTGGTTCTCCCGGCCGATGCCCGAGCCCTTGTAGCCGCCGAACGCCGCGTGCGCCGGGTAGGCGTGGTAGCAGTTCGTCCAGACCCGGCCCGCCTGGATCGCACGGCCCGCGCGGTAGGCGGTGTTGACGTCCCGGGTCCACACGCCGGCCCCGAGCCCGTACAGGGTGTCATTGGCGATCTTGATGGCGTCGTCGAAGTCGTGGAACGACGTCACCGACACCACCGGTCCGAAGATCTCCTCCTGGAAGATCCGCATCCGGTTGTCGCCCTCGAAGATCGTCGGCTGGACGTAGTAACCGCCCTTCAACTCGCCGTCGTGCTCGAGGCGTTCGCCACCCGTGAGGACCTTCGCGCCTTCCTGCCGACCGATGTCCAGGTAGGAGAGGATCTTCTCCAGCTGGTCGTTCGACGCCTGCGCGCCGATCATCGTGTCGGTGTCCAGCGGGTGCCCGCTCACGATCTTCTCGGTGCGGGCCACCGCGGCCTCCATGAACTCCGCGTAGTGGCCACGCTGCACCAGCGCCCGCGACGGGCAGGTGCACACCTCGCCCTGGTTCAGCGCGAACATCGTGAAGCCTTCCAGCGCCTTGTCGCGGAAGTCGTCGTTTGCCGACCAGACGTCCTCGAAGAAGATGTTCGGGGACTTTCCGCCGAGTTCCAGCGTCACCGGAGTGATGTTCTCGGACGCGTACTGCATGATCAGCCGGCCCGTGGTGGTCTCGCCCGTGAACGCGACCTTCGCCACGCGGGGGCTGGAGGCCAGCGGCTTGCCCGCCTCCACGCCGAACCCGTTGACGATGTTCACCACTCCCGGCGGCAGCAGGTCCGCGACCAGGCTCAGCCAGACATGGATGGACGCCGGGGTCTGCTCGGCCGGCTTCAGCACGACCGCGTTGCCCGCCGCCAGAGCCGGCGCGAGCTTCCATGTGGCCATGAGGATGGGGAAGTTCCAGGGGATGATCTGCGCGACCACACCGAGCGGCTCGTGGAAGTGGTACGCCACCGTGTCGTCGTCGACCTCGCCGAGCGAACCCTCCTGCGCCCGGATCGCGCCCGCGAAGTAGCGGAAGTGGTCGATGGCGAGCGGAATGTCCGCGGCCAGGGTCTCCCGGACGGGCTTGCCGTTCTCCCAGCTCTCCGCCACCGCCAGTTGCTCCAGGTTGGCCTCCATCCGGTCGGCGATCTTCCGGAGGATGTCGGAGCGCTCGGTCACGGACGTACGGCCCCAGGCAGGCGCGGCGGCGTGCGCCGCGTCCAGGGCGCGCTCCACGTCCTCGGCCGTACCCCGCGCGATCTCCGTGAACGGCTGACCGTTCACCGGAGTCGGGTTCTCGAAGTACTGACCGCGGGCCGGCGGCACGTACTCGCCGCCGATGAAGTGGTCGTAGCGCGCCTGGTAGGAGACGATCGCGCCCTCGGTGCCGGGCGCTGCGTAACGGGTCATACGAGTCTGCCTCCCGGGAAAGCGCTGCCCGCCGTTGGGCAGCTCTCGGCCGGGAGGCTAGAGCGGAGGACGTTGCGAGTACGTTGCGACGGGGTCGGGTCGGGTCGAGGGGTGGGGGCTGTCCGCTGGCTGTGTCGGGTGGCGAGCCGTGTGTTGTGGCGTGGCGCGTGTCAGGGAGGTGGCGGACCGTGTCCCTCCCGGCGGGTGTTGTGAGGCGGCCGTGTCGAAGGGTCGGGCGGAGGGCGGCCCCAAGCGGGTATCGCGCCGCGAGCCGTGTGCCGTGGCGTGCCGCGTGTCAGCGCGGTGCCGGACGCGCCCACCCCGGCGGAGCCGCGAGTTCCGACTCCAGCCACTGGAGGCGCGTGCGTACCGCCGCTGTCGGCTGCACCACGGCGAGGGCCCGCCAGATGTCGACGTCGTCCTCGCCCCACGGCGCGTGCGCCCAGGCCGCCAGCAGGTCGGGGTCGCGGTGGGCGATCAGCGCCGACCGCAGTCCGTCGCCGAGCGTGCGCCGCAGCCGTGCCACTGCCGGTGCCTGCGAACCCGGCAGTACGGGGCCCCGGTAGGCGGCCGCTGCCTCGGCCACCGCTCCTGCCGCCAACCGCCTTTCCACGATGGCGACATCGGATTCGACCGCGGCCGTGAGCCGGTAGGGTCGTGAGGCCAGCAGACCGGGACCGAGGATCCGGCGTAGCCGCGCCAGTTCGGCCCGCAACGTCACCGGCGTCACCGACTCGTCCTCGTACAACGCGCACAGCAGTTCGTCGCCGGTGAGTCCCTCCGGATGACGGGCCAGCAGCACCAGGATCTCGCTGTGCCGACGGCTCAGCCGGATCTTCCGCCCACCGGCGAGGAGTTGCGCCTCGTCGCGGCCCAGCGCCGCCAGTTCCCAGGTGTCCGCGGCGGCCTCGGCCGGGGCCAGCAGCGCCAGCTGAGACTCGGCGGCGCGCGCCACCGCCTGCACGAACCCCAGGCTGTGCGGGTGTGCGAGCCTGTCCCCGCCGGTGATGTCCAGCGCCCCGAGCAGCCGCCCGGTACGCGGATCGTGTACCGGCGCCGCCGCGCACGTCCAGGGCTGGACCCGCGAGGCGAAGTGCTCGGCCGCGAACACCTGCACCGCCCGGTCCACGGCGACGGCTGTCCCCGGCGCGTTGGTCCCCATCGCCGACTCCGCCCAGCGCGCACCGGGCACGAAGTTCATGCTGTCCGCCCGCCGCCGCGTCGCCGGATGCCCCTCGACCCACAGCAGCCTGCCCTGTGCGTCGCACACCGCCAGCAGATGTTCGCCGTCCGCCGCGAACGGGCCCATCAGCTCACGGACCAGAGGCATCACCCGAGCCAGCGGATGCTCCGCCCGATAGGAACCGAGGTCCCCGTCCGTCAGTTCCACCCGTGCCGTGCCGTCCGGTCCCACACCCGCCCGAGCGGAGCGCCGCCACGAGTCGGCCACCACCGGACGCACCCTCTGGGCCACCGTGCCCACCGCCGTGAACGTCTCGTGGGCGCGACGCAGCTCCCGCACCCGTGCGGCAGGATCGGCCCCTGGTTCCAGGGCCACCCACGGATCGGTCAACTCGGCCTCCCGGGACGGTGGTGCGCTGGGGACATCGTCACTCCCGGGGTGGCCGCCGACAACCGTTTCGACCGTCATCGCCCCGAACGAGACCACCGGAAGGTCCGGTCCCGAGCAGACCCGTAGCGCCCGTTCGTGCCAGGCCGCCTCGCCCTTGCCAGGGCGAGCACCGTCGTCCTCAGTTCAAGCGAAGTCGACCAGCCTCATGTAGCGGGTCCAGTCCCAGTTCGGGCCCGGATCGGTGTGGTCCGTGCCCGGGACTTCGTAGTGGCCGATGATGTGTGCCCGGTCCTTCGGAATGCCGTGTCTGGTGCAGATCGCCGCCGTGAGCCGGGCCGACTCCTCGTAGAGGGAGTTCGTGAAGTATCCGGGCCGGTCCACCCACCCTTCGTGCTCGATACCGATGCTGCGCGTGTTGTAGGGCCAGTTGCCCGCGTGCCAGGCGATGTCGTGTTCACGGACGCATTGGGCGATGTGCCCGTCCACCGACCGGACGACATAGTGCGCGGACACGTGCTTGCGCGGGTTCTGGAAGATCCCCAGCGTGTTCGGATAGGTCGCCTGTGTCACATGGATGACCACCAGGTCGAGCGGGTGGCTCACCGGCCGGTCGGAGGCCGTGAAGTTGGAGGGATTCGCCCCCAACCAGTCGGCCGAGGGTTGGTCCACGACCTTGGGACGGGCACCGGCCGGTACCGCGGGAAGCAGCGCGTAGGGTACCGCCGCCAGGGCCGCGCCCTTCAGCAACCGCCGCCTGCTCGTAGGGCGTCCCGCTCCGTGCGATGCGGATCGTTCCATGGACAGAATGCCTTCCGCGTGTGCTGCTCTCAGCTGTGCCGATCTTGACTCCGGTGTACTCAACGCCTCAGTGCGTCTGCCGTTTCGCGTAGTTGCGTATGCATTCCGCGATGTGTCTCCCGCGCGGGCAGCCAGTCCTTGCGGAGCTTGGCCACGCACGTGTAGTTGGTGTCGCAGACGTTCGCGAGCGGCGACTCGACCGTCTGGGTGGCGAACTGGTAGGCGTCCAGTTCGCTGAACCCGTAGTCGCGCACCAGCCACTGCACCAGATCGAGTTGGGATATCCGGAACGCGTCCTCCAACGGACGGGCCGAGCCCGTCGAGATGATGTGAGTATCGGACTCGATGCGCGGCCAGGGGGTGGCGATCTCCTTCAGCAGTTCGACGATCACCACGGTGTTCATCGCGCACTCGACGGCCACACCGCAGGTCTCGCCCTCGCCCTGCCGGGCATGCCCGTCACCCAGACTGACCAGGCCACCCTCGACGTTCACGCCCAGGTAGCACGTGACGCCTGCCCGCATCTCCGGTGTGTCCATGTTCCCGCCGTGCGCATCGGGCACCAGCGCGGAACGCACCTCCAGGTTGGCAGGCGCCACACCCACCGTGCCGTGCATCGGGTCCATGGGCAGCTCGATGCGGATGTCACTGTCGCGCGCGGTGAACAGGGCGGTGCGCCGGTCCCGGTCGAGCTGCCAGATCCACACCGTCTCGGGCAGCGGCGGCTGGAGCGTCGCCGTGGTGTGCGTCGAGGTCAGCGCGCCGAACAGCGGGACCGTGGTCGAGGCCGCCCAGTCCCGGGCCGGTTCGATCGAGACGAAGTGGACCGCGAGTGTGTCGCCCGGCTCGGCGTCCTCGACATGGAAGGGACCGGTCTGCGGATTGAGGAACGGGAACTCGCACACCTCGGACACCAGGTCCTTCTCGGACCGTACCCGCCCGGCGAAACAGTCCTCGGTGTACAGGTCCAGTACGGTGCCCGGCGCGATCCGTGCGACGGGCGGCGCCCCGCCGAACGTCCAGGCGTACTCGCCGGATGCGGGTCGCACGGTCAGGACTCGCGGGTCGCTCATGATTGCACGGCTCCGTTCTGCGGAAGGTCGGGTGCGGGGGACTCGTCGAGATGGACGCGGGCGGTCTCGGCTATGCGTCCGGGATGCAGCCGCAGCTGGACCAGCAGCACCACGACCCCGGCGGCGATCCAGACACCGACGACGGGCCCCGCGTAGGACACGGGCGCGGACAGCGCGGACACGAAGTCGAACACCGGGAGACCTGCCGCGGTCAGCAGAGCGGGCACGAAGGCGACGACGCCCAGCAGCGGGAACAGAAGATGCCGCACCGGGCTGAACAACTCACGCCTGCGGCGCAGGAAGTAGCCGGCGCACGCGAAGTTGACCACGATGTACACACCGATGACGACCGTCACGATGACAGTGGCCAGCAGCAGGAACGCAGTGACGGGGTCGTAGTACAGGCCGAGGCCCAGCATGACCACCACGGCCAGCGCGGCCTGGACGGCGACACCGGCGACCGGGGAGCGGTACCGGGGGTGCAGGCGCGCGAAGAGGGACGGGAAGACCCTGATCCGTGCCAGTGCGAAGGCCGTACGGGTCGAGACGTTGGAGCACGCGTTCGCGTTGGCGATGGTGGAGTTGACGACGGCAAGGAACACCAGGATCCAGAAGAGCCCGAAGGACGCACGGGCCACGCCCTCCCAGGACGCCGCTCCCGACGCGCCGAAGCCGGCGAAGCGGTCCGGGCCGACGAACACCGTCATCGCATAGGTCGTCACCACATAGAAGAGGCCTATCGCCAGCGCCGCCCCGAGGACCGCACGATGCATCGTCCGCCGCGGATTCTTGGTCTCCTCCGCGAGCGGCGCCGCCGCCTCGAATCCGGCGAAGGCGAGCACCGTGTACACCGATCCGGCGAACACTCCGCCGATGCCGTCATACCCCTTGGCGGTGTGCGAGGTCCCGAACACCGACAGGGTGTTGCCGCCGCCCGCTTTGACGATGAGCCAGACGGCGAAGGCCAGGAAGACCAGTACCTCGAAGGCACCGAGGACCGTGCCGAAGCGGGCTGAGGCGCGCACCCCGAAGTAGCCCGCCGCCGCGATGACCACGGCGCCGGCGAGGGACCACGGCCACCACAGGTCGGCCGGGTACGAACTCCACTCCTCGTGCAGCGTGCCCGCCGTCGTGAAGCCCAGCTGAAGGAGCAGCAGGGGCGCCACCAGCGCCTCCACGAACACATAGCCCCAGCCCACGAGGAAGCCGATGGCCGGATGCAGCCCTTGCGCCGCATAGGTCGCCACCGAGCCGGCGGCGGGTAGCTGCCGTGCCAGCTCGGCCACGCAGGACGCGGTGAACAGGCAGGCCACCAGGGCCACGAGGACCGACAGCGGCAGGCTGCCGCCCGCGAAGGCCGCGCCCGACGGAATGGACGCCGCGACCGCTGCCGCCGGTGCCATCGCCGTGATGCTCTGGAAGAGGACCTCGCGCAGGCCGATCGCCTCACGCCGCAGTCCCAAAGCCGTTTCCCCTGCCATGTGAACCCCCCGATTCGGCTGATGGCCGGCCGCTGTCCGACGGCTGCGGCTCGCGTGAATCACCGTACGGCGGTGGGTGGTTGGGCAGGAAGAGGGCGGTGTCATCGGTGGAAAAGCCCGGGACTGTGGAAAACTCCGGCACCCGTTCGGGGGAGAGGGCCTCCGGGGAAGCACCTCCGCGAAAGAAGCCCCGGGCAATTGAGCGCCAGGCAAGGAACTCGACGGCTGCCGGAAATCAGGTGGCAACGGCCCGCTGGCCGCGGCCGCCGGAGATCAGCCTGCGCCAGCCAGTTGGCCGGCCACCCAGCGGGCCGGCCCCGACCGCCGGATGCCCGCCTCTACAACCGTCCGCCCACGGCCGCCGGATCGTCGAGTACCGCACGCACCACCGAGTGCGCGGCACCGAGCAGTGGCCCCTCGGACCCCAGCTGTGAGACGGACACGGCGCACGAAGGCCCTGCCGTCCGCCGTGCCAGTTCCTGCTCCAGGGCCGGCAGCAGCCAGGGTGCGAGAGCCGCCAGCGCTCCGCCGAGCACGACCGCCTCCGGGTCCAGCAGATTGACCGCGCCCGTCAGCGCGATACCGAGTGCGGTTCCGGCGCCCCGCAGGGCCCGGCGCACGTCCTTGTCGCCCTGCGCGGCACGCTCGGCGAGCAGTTCGACGTGGTCCTCGCCCGGAGTCAGCCCGGCCGCCCGCAGCACGGCCTCCTCGCCGGCGTACTGCTCAAGACAGCCGCGTCCGCCGCACGCGCACTCCGGCCCCTCCGGGCGCACCGGCACATGTCCCAGTTCGCCCGCGAAGCCACGCGTCCCGCGCAGCAGCCGCCCGTCCACGACCACCGCACCGCCGATGCCGATCTCCGCCGAGACATGCAGGAAGTCACGGGGCGTGTCCTCGCCGAGCCAGAGTTCCGCCAAGGAGCCGAAGTTGGCCTCGTTGTCCACGGTCAGCGGCAGCCCGGCCGGCAGCAGCGGAGCCAGGTCGACTTCATGCCAGTCGAGGTTGGGGGCGCGGACCACGGTCCGGGCGTCGCGCGCGACCAGACCGGGCACGGCGACGGCGACACCGGCCGGCCACAGCCCCTCCCGCTCCGTCTCCGCGGCGACCTGACCCACCAGGGCGGACAGTTCGTCGAGCACGGGCTGCGGTGCGCGACCGCGGTTCGTGCCGTGCCGCTCCGCCCGGGCGCGGACGACGCCGCGCAGGTCGACCGCGCACACGGTGAGGTGGTCGACACCGATCTCGGCGCCGATGCCGGCGGGCCCGCGGCCGCTGACGGCGAGGGCGGACCCGGGCCGCCCGACCCGGCCGGGGCGCTCCGGTCCGAGCTCCTCCAGCAGTCCCGCCCGGATCAGCTCGTCGACGAGTGTGGAGACCGCCGCCCTGGTCAGCCCGATCCGTGAGGCGACGGCGGCACGCGACAGCGGTCCCTCGGCGCTCACGGTGTGCATGACCCGCGCCAGATTGCGGCGCCGCATGCCCTGCTGCGTGTCGGGCAGCCGGCGACCAGGGCCGGAGGGATGGACTTCGTGCAGTGGTGCGGTCATGCCTCCCTCTGATCTCGTCAGGGCTGGTCCGGCGCCCGCTCCAGCAGCGGCGCCGCGTCGGAGAGTACCTCGGCGATCCTCGCCAGGGTGGCGTCGTCCCGCTCCACGGCTTCCAGCACCGGCCCGCGGGCAGTGTCCCAGCGGCGCGCGACGGCGGCCGGGTCCTCGCCGGTCAGCAGTCCGGCTGCCTGAGCCGCGGCGCCCAGCGCGACCAGTTCCTTCGCCTCCGGCACCTGGACGGGACGACCCGAGAGCCGTCGCACGGTGTCCTGCCAGGCGGTGCCCCGGGCGCCACCGCCGATCAGGAGCAGCGGAGCCGTGCGGTCCGCATCCGCGTCGAGCACCAGGCCGAGGGCGCCCAGCAGCGAGTGCACCGCACCGTCGTACGCGGCCTGGAGCAGCTGGCCGGGTGCCGTGTCGTGCCGCAGGCCGTGCAGCAGGCCCGAGGCGTGCGGGAGAGCCGGAGTGCGCTCACCGTCGAGATACGGGAGCAGCGTCACGCCCCGGCTCGGCTCGACGGCCTCGCGGTCCAGGCCCAGCAAGGTGGCGATCCGGTCGATGGCCAGCGTGCAGTTCAGCGTGCAGGCCAGCGGCAGCCAGTCGCCGTGCGCGTCCGCGAAGCCCGCCACGGTGCCGGTCGGGTCGGTGGGGCGTCGCTTCGAGACCGCGTAGACGGTTCCCGAGGTGCCGAGGCTCAGCACCGGAACGCCGGGGCGCAGGCCGAGGCCCAGCGCGGCGGCCGCATTGTCGCCGGTGCCGGGTGCGACCAGGGTGCCCTTGGAGAACGGCAGGTCATGCGCGTCGCGCACCGTCCCGGCGACCTCGCCGGGCTGCACCACCCGCGGCAGCAGGGCGGGGTCGAGGCCCACATGTGCGAGGACCTCCTCGTCGTACGACTCCGTGGCGGAGGCCCACCAGCCGGTGCCGGAGGCATCGCCCCGGTCGGTCGTGCCCTGTCCCGTCAGGAGTTCGGTCAGATAGTCGTGGGGCAGGCGTACGGCCGCGGTCGCGCGGACGGCCTCCGGCTCGTGCTCCGCCAGCCAGGCCCACTTGGTGACCGTGAAGGACGGCCCCGGCACGCTTCCCGTGCGGTCCGCCCAGGCCTTGGGGCCGCCCAGTTCCTCCACCAGACGGTGGGCCTGCGGCGCCGACCGCACGTCGTTCCACAGCAGGGCCGGACGCACGGGATCGCCGTGCGCGTCCAGAGTCACCAGGCCGTGCTGCTGGCCCCCGATCGACACCGCGGCGGCCTCGTGGGCCGGCTCGCCACACTGGTGCAGGGCCTCGCACAGGGCGTCCCACCACTGCCGCGGATCGCTCTCGCGGCCCGCGCCCGTCGAGACGGTGTGCGGCGCCTGACCGCTCGCCACCACCTGTCCGGTCGATGCGTCGACGACCAGGGCCTTGGTGGACTGGGTGGACGAGTCCACCCCGACGACGAGCGGACCCTCGGCTGCTGACATCGGGCTCTCCCTCTTCCGCGGCTCGCGGGATCTGGTCTGTGGGCGTGTCGCTGACCGGCTGGGCCCGGCGTACACGCATCGTCACCGTACGAAGTCCCCTCGAGGGGAACACTTCGTCTCTTCCCAGACTTGCCTCCGCATACTAATTTGTTAAGCGCCATGACGAAATAGTCTTCAGCGAGCAAGGAGCCGCGGCATGAACTACCAGCCCACCCCCGAGGACAGGTTCACCTTCGGCCTGTGGACCGTCGGCTGGCAGGGACGGGACCCCTTCGGTGACGCCACCCGGCGTGCCCTGGACCCGGCGGAGACGGTGCAGCGCCTCGCCGAGCTCGGGGCCTACGGCGTGACCTTCCACGACGACGACCTGATCCCCTTCGGGTCCTCGGACACCGAGCGCGAGGCTCACATCAAGCGCTTCCGGCAGGCGCTCGACGCCACCGGGATGACCGTGCCGATGGCCACCACCAACCTGTTCACGCACCCTGTCTTCAAGGACGGCGCGTTCACCGCCAACGACCGGGACGTGCGCCGCTACGCGCTGCGCAAGACCATCCGCAACATCGACCTGGCGGTGGAGCTGGGCGCGAAGACGTATGTCGCCTGGGGCGGCCGGGAGGGTGCCGAGTCGGGCGCCGCCAAGGACGTGCGCGCGGCGCTCGACCGCATGAAGGAGGCCTTCGACCTCCTCGGTGAGTACGTCACCGCTCAGGGCTACGACCTGCGCTTCGCCATCGAGCCCAAGCCGAACGAGCCGCGCGGTGACATCCTGCTGCCGACGGTCGGCCATGCCCTCGCGTTCATCGAGCGCCTGGAGCGCCCGGAGCTCTACGGTGTCAACCCCGAGGTGGGCCACGAGCAGATGGCCGGCCTCAACTTCCCGCACGGCATCGCCCAGGCCCTGTGGGCGGGCAAGCTCTTCCACATCGACCTCAACGGCCAGTCCGGCATCAAGTACGACCAGGACCTGCGTTTCGGCGCGGGTGACCTGAGGTCGGCGTTCTGGCTGGTCGACCTGCTGGAGACCGCCGGTTACAGCGGGCCGCGCCACTTCGACTTCAAGCCGCCGCGGACCGAGGACCTCGACGGCGTCTGGGCTTCGGCCGCGGGCTGCATGCGCAACTACCTCATCCTCAAGGAGCGCTCCGCCGCCTTCCGTTCGGACCCGGAGGTCCAGGAGGCGCTGCGCGCGTCCCGTCTGGACGAGCTGGCGCAGCCGACCGCTGGTGACGGACTCGAGGCCCTGCTCTCGGACCGCGGTGCCTTCGAGGAGTTCGACGTGGAAGCGGCCGCCGCACGCGGCATGGCCTTCGAGCGCCTGGACCAGCTGGCCATGGACCACCTGCTGGGTGCGCGCGGCTGATCGTCGTGTGACGCCGCCCGGCCGGCCCTCGCGCGGAATGCTCCGGAATCATGCGATCCATGACATGAGTCCGTATCAACTGCCGCGCGGGGGTCGTGCCCTGAACGGTTCGCGGCGACTCTGGTCGCTATGGCCACGCCGCCCATGCCACCCCAGCCGCCGGGAGACACGCCGCCGTGGGACCACGGTGGGTTCGGTCCTCCGCCCGGAGGGCACCACGGAACGCCTGCCCGCGGCCATCCGCCGGGCGGCTATGATCCGCCTCCGGGTGGCGGACACTGGTCGTCGGGCCGCGGCAGCGGCCTTCCTCCGCAGCCGCCACCGTCACCTCCCGGCGGGCCCGCTCCGCGCCGCAACACCCTGTTCCTCGCGATCGCCGTGGCCGTGGCCCTCGTGATCGTGGCCGTGTTCCTGGCGGTGAGCGGTGATGGCGACTCCTCGCAGCGCAAGTCACCCGCCGACAGCAGTGCCGGCGCGAGCCGCCCGTCGGCCCCGTCCGTCGGCATTCCTTCCCGGCTGCCCTCCGAGCTCCCCTCGAGCCTGCCGAGCAAGCTGCCGTCATGGCTTCCCAGCGAGCTTCCGAGTGACGTTCCGAGCAAGCTGCCGAGCGGCATCGAGTCGCTCTTCGCCACACCCGCGGCATCGCCCTGAGACCGGCCCGCGAGCGCTGGAGAACCGGCGTGCCGTGATCCACGCGCGCGTGGTGTGCGCCCGCTCGATGCCGTTCGTCGTCCTGGGTACGCCCTCCAGTACGCCCAGGACGACGACCAGCCGCTTGCGCGGCCCCGAACAAGCGCGGGTCGGGTTCGCCGAACGCGCTCATACTTGAACCAGCCGCAGTCGCCGAAGGCTTCTGCGGGGCGGCTGAGGGTCGCGGCTCAGGGTTGTATCAGGGTCACCGCCTGGAACCGCACGCAGCATGCTCCCGTTCTCACAACAGAGAGCGGAGCCGCCGAGGCCCGCGAGCGGCCGTGGCCGCGAAGGAGGCGACATATGTCGAGAAACGCGAAGATCGCCGCAGGGGGTGTGCTGGTCGGGCTCATCCTGTTGATCTGGTTGCCCTGGTGGGCCGCCCTCCTGATCGTGCTGGGGGTTCCGGCTGCGGCGTACCTGACCCTGGACCCCTCCCAGCGGCGCCGGCTGCGCCGGGTCGCACGCAAGGAACTGGGCCGCTGAAGGGCTAGTCTCCCGCCAGCGTGCAGGAGCCGGTCACATCACCGCCCGCGGGCCTGCCGACGGCATGGTCCGCGGGCGGCCGCACGCCCCGCTCCACCCAGGCGGTGAGCGCGTCGAAGGCGGCCCGATAGCACGGCAGGATCGGCCGCAGCCGGTCGGGATAGGTGTCGTAGAGGCCGTCCACGTGCGTGCCGCCCTCGATGGTGTAGTAGCGGTGCAGCGGCCCGCGCCCGCTCCGGGTCACCATGCCCGCGTAGACGTCCGAGTCCGTGGCCTTGGGCAGCAGGGTGTCCAGGTCGCCCTGCAGAGTGATCAGCGGCCTGCCGATCCGCCCGGTGAGGGCGACCCGGGCCACCGCGCGATGCACGGACGCCGGGCGTGCCGCATAGTCGTACGCCGCGTCCGAGGGGCAGGGCGCCAGGATCTGCTCCACCGTCGACCCGGCGGACGCGCCCGGGCAGGCGGTGTCGTACCACGGGTCGAACTCGGCCCGGTAGATCTTCTGGGTGACACCCCAGTAGGCCTTCTCGTGGTACGGCCAAAGGAACTCCGACCCGGGCGCGAACCCGGCCGCGTAGAGGTCCTCGTCCCGAGCCGAGCCGAACATCCGGGCAACGGCGACGGGCAGCGACGTCAGGAGGTTCGGGCCGTCTGCCGTCCAGAGGGCGCCCTCCCAGTCCACGCCGCCGTCGTACAGCTCCGGACGGTGCTCCAGTTGCCAGCGCGTCAGGTAGCCGCCGTTGGAGATCCCGGTCATGTAGGTGCGACGGGGCGCGCGGCCGTAGCGTTGGGCCACCGCGCGCTTGGCGGCGAGCGTAAGCTGCGTCGTACGCCGGTTCCACTCGGCGACCGCGTCACCCGGGCGGGTCCCGTCGCGGTAGAAGTCCGACCCGCTGTTGCCCTTGTCGGTCGCCGCGTAGGCGTAGCCCTGCGCCAGTACCCGGTCGGAGATGGCCGTGTCGGTCGCGTACTGCTTGCGCGTACCGGGAGCACCCGTGACCACGAGGCCGCCGTTCCACCGGTCGGGCAGCCGGATGACGAACTGCGCGTCGTGCTGCCAGCCGTGCGTGTTGTTGAAGTGCGAGTCGTCCGGGAAGTACCCGTCGATCTGCAGTCCCGGCACGCCGGACGGATTGCGGGTGGCCTTGGCGGTGAGTCCCGCCTGGTCGGCCATGTCCGTGTACGGGGTCCCGGCGAGCCCGGCCGTCGTCAGATCATCGAGGCAGGCGCTCTGCTGAAGCTCCGCACCGGGTATCCGCACCCGCTCCTGTCGTTCGCAATGGCCACCGCCGACCGCTGCCGCGGGACCCGTGAGGGCCGAGGTCAGCAGGGCGGCGGCGAACAACACGACGCTTCGGGACAGGCGCATGGCGGGGCTTCCGGGTAGGACGGGAGCGCGGGGTGGCCCCATGCTGCGGCCAGGCGAGCGCACCGAATATGGGTGCGGGCCACAGTGGTGCCGTAGCGGGTATGGGGATCCGCAACGCAACCCCCGCCCCAGGGGCTCCGCACTTCGTCTTCCGGTTCAGATGGCCCGCTGGCTCAGAGGGGGCGCACCGCCAGCTTGTCGAGCGCCTCGAGAAGGCCCGGCAACTCCGGCCCGCGGCCCACCGGGACCACCTGGCCGGGCTGCTCGTCGAGGAGGACGAACGCGATGTCGTCGGTCCTCGCGACGATGGACCAGCCCGGGCCGTCGGCACGCAGAGTGCGCGCGTCACCCGGTGCGAACGAGGAACGGACACGCCCGAGAGGCGGAGGAGTGTCCACGTACCCGCGTGCCTCGTCGAGGACGCGGCGAACAGGGCTGCGGGGACTGCTCAGTGTGCTGCCTTCGGCCGGTTCGGCGGGTTCGGCCGGTTCGGCCTGCTCGCCGTCCGCTGACGGGGCTGCTGCGGGTTTGAAGACGGCATCAGCGAGCTGATCGCGCCATATGGCCCACCGGAGCGCGATCTCGTCGGCGCCCAGTCGCCGTTGTGCGGGACCCCAGATGTCGGTGTCCGGCGGGGAGAGCGGTTTGCGGTCGATGATTTCCGGTGCCGGATCGTGCGGCGCGGGCACGCCGGGCGCCGCGACGGCCACGTCCAGCGGCCAGCCCGGCAGGGCGGCGACAACCGTTCGCTCGTCGGGCGACAGGTCGTACTCCATGCCGCAGTCCCAGGAAGCGATCGCCACAGCCACCAGCGAGACATCGTCGATGACCACGGTCCAGCGCGCACCGTCGCTGTCCTGGCCGAGCACGAGTCCGTATCCGTCCACCACAGGTGGCAGGTCGAGGGCCGCGCAGGCCTCCGGATAGTCGTCACCGAGCACACTCGGGAACTGCGCGGGCGTCAGCAGAACCGCCGTCAGCACGTACAGCGCGTCGTCCTCGGCTGCGACGGCCTCCTCGTCCGTCCCGGCCATGCCATCCTCCCCATCGTTCGTCTGTCGGCGCACCCTATTGCGCCCGCGAGCCAGTTGTCACGACTGCGAATCCCACGAGGAGCTGCACTTGTCCGGCGGACCGGGCGAAACGGCCGGACGAAGTCATGAACACGTCGCCCGGGATCCCGGAAACGGGAGACCAATTGCTTCCCGAACGGCCGTCGCCTCGCCGATCTGAGCACACCTCCGGTCGGCGCCATGAAAACCTGCACCGTCCGGTGAAGGGCCCAGCCCATCTGTTCCTCAAGTCAGCGTCGGGGCCTAGCCCCCTGTTTCCTCAAGCGAGTCGAGCGTCGTGCGCAGCCACGTCAGTTCGGCCCGGCTGGTGGCCCGCGCGATGGTGAGGATGCCGCGCCGGAAGGGGTCGTCCAGCTCCTCGGCACGCAGCGGGCGGTCGCCCTCGTAGAAGAAGCTCGTGGGCTGCTGGAGGAAGGCGAGCCTGCGCCGCAGCACGGCTGCCTGTGCCGCCGGGTCCTGCAAGTGCCTGAGGAAGGCCAGCACCGTGAACCAGCGGTTCTCGTCGGTGATGTCGCGTTGCGCGGGTTCCGCGAGCCTGCGGCGCAGTTCCTCCCGGCCCTCGTCGGTGAGGGTCAGGACATGCCGCGGAGCCGCCACCGAGCCGGGCTGGGTGGTCCGTGCCAGCAGTCCCGCCTTCTCCAGCCGCTTGATCGCGGGGTACAGCGTGCTCTCCGCGACGGGACGCACATGCCCGGTCAACGCGGTGATGCGTTTGCGCAGCTCATAGCCGTGCAGCGGAGCGTCGTGGAGAAAGCCGAGGATGGCGAGATCCAGCATGCGTGCATTCTGTCCTACGGACGCGGTACATCAGCTTCGCTATATATCGCATCCGAGGTATCTTCCTGGGCAAGAGGACGGCGGCGAGAGCGCGAAGGAGACGCCGATGAGGCAGGCGGAGTTCGACGGCAGCGGAAGCGTGATCCGCTGGACAGAGACGCCCGGGACAGAACCCGCGCGTGTCTACGTGCACGGACTGGGTGCGTCCTCGGCGGTCTACAACGCACACATAGCGGCACGGCCCGAACTCGCGGGTCGCCGTACTCTCTTCGTCGACCTGCCCGGGCACGGCATCAGTGACCGCCCCGCGGCCTTCGGCTACACGCTGGAGGACCATGCCGACGCGCTGGCCGCCGCACTGGACGCGGCGGCGGTGACCGGGGCCGAAGTCGTCGCGCACAGCATGGGTGGCTCCGTGGCCATCGTGCTGGGCCACCGGCGACCCGACCTCGTCTCACGGCTGGTACTCGTCGAGGCCAACCTCGATCCCGACCCGCCGGTCGGCTCCGGCAGCAGCGGTATCGCCACTTACACGGAGGAGGAGTACGTAGAAAACGGTGGCCACGCGCGCGTGCTCGAGAAGGTCGGTCCCGACTGGGCCGCCACCATGCGCCTCGCCGACCCGCGCGCCCTCCACCGCACGGCGACACACCTCGTGCGGGGCACGAACCCCACGATGCGCCGCCTGCTCGAGGCGATGACGGTCGACCGGGTCTATCTCCAGGGCGAGCTGAGCGGTGAACTGGAGGGCAGAGAAGGCCTGGAGGCCGCGGGCGTGCGCGTGGTGACCGTGCCGGGCGCGGGCCATAACGTCATGTTCGACAACCCGGACGCGTTCGCGGTCGAAGTCGCTGGGGGCTGAAGACTGCTGCGATTGCGTCGACATGCATAGTCGTATGTAGGCATATATCGCCGGCGTGAAGTTTTTCCGAGTGGCCGTGCCGGCAGGGCGTGGGCTGCCAGACTGTCTGGCGATGGGTGATGAACGGCAATATGCTCCCGGTTGAAGGTGACCGTCGCTTCCTGATTAAGGCTGGTATGGGCTGCGAACGCACGGCGACTGTGCACGTCGCCCTGGTTGCGCCGCTGGAGGCCTTGGGCGGATGAAGAAGTTCCGGCCGCAGCCTGGTTTCGTGGTGCAGGGGTACCGGTTCGCGCTGGATGCGAATGCGAATGCGAGTCAGGAGCGGGCGCTGCGCTCGCATTGCGGTGCCGCCCGTGCCGCCTATAACTGGGCGGTGTCGTGGGTGACCGCGTCGTGGCGGCAGAGGAAGGCCGAAGAGACCTACGGCGTCAGCGCGGACGATGTGACGCCGTGGCGGTCGTGGTCGCTTCCCGTGCTGCGGAAGGCGTTCAACCAGGCCAAGCACACCGACCCCCGCTTCACCTCCTGGTGGCAGGAGAACTCCAAGGAGGCCTATAACACGGGCCTGGCGAACGCGTCCGCGGCGTTCGACAACTACGCGAAGTCCAAGCGCGGTGCCCGTCAGGGCGCCCGGGTGGGGATGCCGAGGCGGAAGTCGAAGCGCGTGGCGCGTCTGGCCTGCCGGTTCACTACCGGCACGATCCGTATCGAGGCCGACGGCCGGCACGTCACCCTGCCGCGGCTCGGAAGAATCCGCCTGCACGAGAAGGCCGGAGAGTTGCGGGAGCGGATCCTGGCGGGCACGGCGCGGATCCTGTCCGCGACCGTGCGGCACGAACGGGGACGCTGGTTCGTGGCCTTCCAGATCGAGGCCAGGCGGGACATCAACCGCGTTGCCCGGCCCGACGTGAGGGTCGGCATCGACCTGGGCGTCAAGCACCTGGCCGTGATGGCCGACGGCACCGGGGAGATCCGCTACGCGCCGAATCCGAAACACTTGGATACTGCGCTCGCGCACCTGCGGCGCCTGTCCCGCCGTGTCTGTCGCCGCCGGGGACCGGATGGGCCAACCGGCCGGCAGCCCTCGAAACGATGGCTAAAGGCGAACGAGCAACGCAATCGGCTGCACTACCGGGTGGCGAACCTGCGCGCCGATGCCCTGCACAAACTGACCGCCAAGGTCACCGACGTGTACGGCACCGTCGTCGAGGACTTGAACGTTGCCGGGATGCTCCGCAACCGTCGTCTGGCCCGGAAGATCGCTGACGCCGGGTTCGGGGAGATCCGCCGCCAGCTCACCTACAAAACCCGGCGCGACGGCTGCCGCATCGTGGTCGCCCACCGCTGGTTCCCCTCCTCCAAGACCTGCTCGGAGTGTGGTGCGGTGAAAGCCAAGCTGCCCTTGCACGTGCGGACCTACCGATGCGATGTCTGCGGCCTGGTCCTCGACCGGGACGAGAACGCGGCACGCAACCTCGCCGCCCTCGCGGCAGCAGCAACTGGTACCGGAGTGGCCGGAGACCAGGACGCCCCTCGGGTGTCGAAGCCTCGTGGAGCCGACCAGAAGACCCGCACCACCCGCTCCAGCCGCAAGGCCGGGGCGGGGCGGGCAGGTGGCGCAGCCCTGCCGCACCAGCGGCAGCAGGAAGCGAGAGACCGTACTCAAGCCGAAGTCCAACGCTTCGGTGATGTGACGGACCTTCCGGGCCGGAATACCCGGAATGCTGAGACCTGACTACGGTCTCGGCAACGGTGAGACTCAGACCTCGAGGCGGACGGCCAAGGCGAGGAAACGCGCGTCCTCGTCGGCGTAGGACGTCATCCGCCAGCCGGAACCGGCCAGCAGCGGGCCGAGATTGGACTCGGCGCGCAGATCGTCGGGGGTGATCTGCCGGCCCTGCCGGGCCGCGAGGGCGGCCCGGCCGATGGGATGGAACAGCGCGAGAAGTCCGCCGGGCCGTACCACGCGCGCCAACTCCCGCAGGTTCTCGGCAGGGTGGGGGAGATGTGCGATCAGGCCCGCTGCGAAGACCGCGTCGAGGGACTCCGTGCGCAGGGGCAGCGCCGCCACGTCCGCGAGCAGCAACACGCCGTCACGGTTCCTTCCCGCCCGCACAGCGGCCTCGAGCATCGCCGGGGTCAGATCGGCCCCCAGGACCACTCCGGAGCGCCCCACGGCCGCTCGCAGCGGCGTGAGGGCCCGCCCCGTTCCGCAGCCCGCGTCGAGCACGTGGTCGCCCTCGCGCAGCCCGAGAGCGTCCACAGCGGCGGCGTATGCCGGGCCGTCGTCGGGAAACCGGGTGTCCCAGTCGGCTGCGCGCGCCCCGAAGAACTCCTGAACGTGCGTGTGGTCATCGCTCATGCTTCGCATGATCTCTCACCTCCGCGAACGACGCCGCAGTGCACATGTTCGAGCGTGACGTGATCCTTCCTAGTTCTTTCTGTGTCAGATTCCAACAGCTTTCGAACTGCGCGTCCGTCGCGCGCCCCCGTCGCGACTAGCGTCCCGGAGCCATGGGACACCTGGACCACGCCGCATTCGGCTGGCTTACCCCCGTGCTGTCGTACGTGATGGCGTGCATAGGCGCCGCCCTCGGGCTGCGCTGTATGGTCCGCGCGCTGGGCACCACGGGCAGATCGCGTCGCAACTGGCTCATCACCGGGGCCTCGGCGATCGGCACCGGTATCTGGACCATGCACTTCGTTGCCATGCTCGGCTTCGGCGTCTCCGGAACCGAGATCCGCTACGACGTGCCACTGACCATCCTGAGCCTGCTGGTCGCCATGGTCATGGTCGGCGCCGGCGTCTTTGCCGTCGGCTACGGCAGGGACCGCGCCAGGGCGCTCGTCCTCGGCGGGCTGACGACCGGCCTCGGCGTCGCGAGCATGCACTACCTCGGCATGGCGGCACTGCGGCTGCACGGGACGGTGCGCTACGACCCTGTGTTCGTCGGGGTCTCCGTCCTGATCGCCGTGGTCGCGGCGACGGCGGCCCTGTGGGCGGGACTGAACATCAAGTCACCCGTCGCGGTCACCATCGCCTCGCTTGTCATGGGCGCGGCGGTCACCAGCATGCACTACACCGGGATGTTCGCGGTGAGCGTTCACGTCGCGCCGCCCGGCGCGGCCCTGCCCGGGGCCACGGCGATGCAGTTCATCTTCCCCCTCGCCGTCGGCCTCGGGTCCTACCTGTTCCTGACCTCGGCATTCGTCGCGCTGTCGCCGACCGCCGGCGAACGGGAGGCGTCCGCTTCGGCCCAGCGACCCGTCGAGAGTGTGGCCCGCTGACCGCGGGCCCGGACGTCACGACCCGACATCTTCCGAGCGAGGAGTCCATGCGAACACCCCGTAGGCCCCCCGGGGCCGGCGCCGAGTCGCCGTCCAGGCCGCAGGTCCGCGGTCGCCGGGCGCACGCCGCCCGCCCGGCCGACGAGCGAACCGATGCCGACGAGATCGGTGGCACCGAGTCCGCCCCACCCGTGCGGTCGGGAGGGTGGCGCCTACGCCCGCGCACCGTCAGGGCCAAGGTCGTCTGCCTTCTGATGGTGCCCGTGGTCTCCCTGCTCGCCCTCTGGGCGTACGCCACCGTCAGCACGGCTCAGGACATCGATGGGCTGCGTCAGTTGCAGCGGGTGGAGTCCACCGTGCGTGCCCCGGTCGCCGACGCCGTGGCCGCCCTCCAGACCGAACGCGCGGCCGCTGTGCGCTATGCGACCGACCCGGGGGCCGAGCAACCGGACGACTTGAGGACACTGGCCGGACGCACCGACCGGGCCGTGTCCAAGCTGCGGCTGGGCGATCATCACACCGTCGCCGACGGCACCGATCTGCCCGGCAACGTCCCCGGCCGCCTCGAAGCATTCGTCACCGGAGCCGAAGGCCTGCGTTCACTCCGCGACGACGTGCTCGCCCGCCGGGTCGGTTGGGACGAGACGTACGCCCAGTACACCAGGGCGATCGCCGCGGCCTTCGTAGTGGACGGCGCGCTGTCCGGGGTGCAGGACGCCGACCTCGGCTCCGACGCGCGCGTGCTGCTCGAGTTCTCACGCGCGGGAGAGTCGCTCGCCCAGGAGGACACGGTCCTCTCGAGCGCCCGCCTCGCAGGCACCCTCGACGGCGAGCGCCTGAGACTGTTCACCGGCGCCGTCGACACGCGCCGCGCCCTGACCGCGTCCGCCGTGGCCGATCTGCGCGGATCCCAACAGGCCGCCTGGCAGCGGCTCGCGAAGGACGCCGCGTACGCCGACATCGGCGCCGTCGAGGACAGGGTGCTGGGCGGCCGGCCCGGTGCTCAGGCCGTCCGCTCCGCCCCGACCGCCACCTGGAACCCGGCACACGCGCGTGTGCAGGACGGTATGCGGGCCATCGAGGCGGACGCCGGCCGTGGCGTCGCGCACCGGGCCGATGCCCTCACCCGCGTCGTGCTCACCCCCGCCGGCGCCGCCGTCCTCCTGGGCCTCGCCGCCGTCGCCGCATCCCTCGTCATCTCCGTGCGCATCGGACGCGGACTGGTCGTCGAACTGGTCAGCCTGCGCAACAGCGCCCTGGAGATCGCCCGTCACAAACTCCCGCAGGCCATGCGAAAGCTGCGTGCCGGGGAGGAGATCGACGTCGACGCCGAGGCACCACTCGGGCCGCCGGCCGAGGACGAGGCCGGACAGGTCGCCGAGGCTCTGAGCACGGTGCATCAGGCCGCCCTGCACGCCGCTGTCGAACGTGCGGAACTCGCCAGCGGAATCTCCGGGGTGTTCGTCAATCTGGCCCGGCGCAGCCAGGTCCTGGTACACCGGCAGCTCAACCTGCTCGACAGCATGGAGCGCCGTTCCGACGACCCGAACGAGCTGAGCGACCTCTTCCGGCTCGACCACCTCACCACGCGCATGCGCCGCCACGCGGAGAGCCTCATCATCCTCTCCGGAGCCGCACCCGGCCGTGCCTGGCGCACGCCCGTGTCGCTGACCGATGTCGTACGCGCAGCGGTCTCCGAGGTCGAGGACTACGCGCGCGTGGAGGTACGGCAACTCCCCGAGGCCTTGGTGATCGGCGCCGCGGTCGCCGACCTCACCCACCTGCTCGCCGAACTCATCGAGAACGCCGCGCAGTTCTCGCCGCCGCACACGCGCGTGCGTGTCAGCGGAGAACCGGTCGGCAACGGCTATGCCGTGGAGGTCGAGGATCGAGGCCTCGGCATGGGCAGGGAGACCCTCGCCGACGCCAACCGGCGCATCGAGCAGTCCGAGGTACTCGACCTGTGCGACAGCGACCGGCTCGGCCTCTTCGTGGTCAGCAGGCTCGCCTCCAGGCACGGCGTCAATGTGCACCTGCAGACCTCCCCTTACGGCGGCACGACCGCGGTCGTCCTCCTGCCGACGGCTCTGTTGCACACCAGCGCGGAGGAACGTCCACCCCGGACGGCGGAGGCCGAACGGCACGAAGCCCACGAGTACGCGCGCGTGGCCGCGGCCGCGGAAGGCAAGGAGCCCGTGGAGCAGACCGCGGAACGGCTCGCGCCTGCCGGGTCGGTTCCCGCCGGGGCTCATGCGTCCGCCGACGCCTCGGCAGAGGGCCCGCCGTCGGTGGTCACCACGCTGAGGCTGCACCGCCCCGCGGACGACTCGGAGGGATCCGAGAGCCTGCCCCGGCGCGTACGGCAGGCGAACCTGGCCCCCCAACTGCGGGCTGAGCGCCCGCAGGAGCCTGCGACGGGCACCCCGGGCCCGGCGCGCGACGACAAACGCACCCCCGAACTGGTGAGGGACCGTATGGCGGCATACCGCGACGGCTGGACCCGTGGTGGTGGCCGCGCCCCTGGCAGCGCGACGGGACCCGTCGGCGACAGCAGCGAAGAAGGAGACCTCGCATGATCCAGGACCCGAGCATGAGGACCGCCCAGCGGTCGGGGGAACTCGACTGGTTGCTGGACGACTTGGTGGTACGCGTGAGCGAAGTGCGGCACGCCGTGGTGCTGTCCAACGACGGCCTGGCCGTGGGCGCGTCGACCGACATCAGCCGAGAGGACGCCGAGCACCTGGCGGCGGTCGCTTCCGGCTTCCACAGTCTCGCCAAGGGCGTGGGCCGCCACTTCGGTGCCGGTGGGGTGCGACAGACGATGGTCGAGATGGACGACGCATTCCTGTTCGTGGCGGCCGCCGGCGACGGGTCCTGCCTCGCGCTCCTCACGGCTGTCACGGCCGACATCGGCCTGGTGGCCTACGAGATGGCCCGTTTGGTGAAGCGTGTGGGTGAGCACCTCTACACCCCGCCCCGTGTGGGCGCGCGTCCGCCGGCCGCCGGTTGAGAGCCGGAGGCGGTCGCGGATGACCGAGGAACCGACAGGCGCGCCGTACTTGCCGGGCGGCCGGTGGTACGACCAGGAAGCGGGACCGCTGGTCCGCCCCTATGCGATGACGGGTGGCCGCACCAGACCGGGCCCCAGCGGGGTCCGGTTCGACCTCATCGCGCTCGTCTCGCTCCACACCGGCGCACCGAACGCGGACGACGACACCTCCCTGGGCCCGGAACACCTCGCTCTCATCGACCTGTGCCGTATCGAGACGCAGTCCGTCGCCGAACTCTCCGCAGGCGCCGACCTGCCCGTAGGCGTCGTCCGCGTGCTTCTGGGCGATCTGCTGGAACTGGGCTGTGTGACGGTCAGCCGCCCCGTGCCCCCGGCTCAACTGCCCGACGAACGGATTCTGCGCGAAGTCATCGAGGGACTGAGGGCGCTTTAGGCGATGGACCGGAACCAACGTCAGCCGGACTCGCGCCAAGTTGTGCGCCCGTTCAGGTATCGAACGGGCGAGAGGTGCTCAGATCGGGCAACTGACGATCCAACTCCGTGGAGAGGGACGAAAGTTGCCATGATCCTGACTCCCCACGGATGTACCGATGTCGACCGTTGCCGGCACTCCCGAGAGAAGTGATCGATGGTCTCCGAGCACTCCGACGCCTCCGCGGACGAGACGACCGCCCTGGCGTTGAAGATACTTGTCGCCGGCGGATTCGGCGTGGGCAAGACCACCTTGGTGGGCGCGGTCAGTGAGATCAGGCCGCTGCGCACCGAGGAACTGCTCAGCGAAGCGGGCCAGTCCGTGGACGAGATCGACGGCGTGGACCAGAAGGTCACGACGACCGTCGCCATGGACTTCGGGCGTATCACCATTCGGTCCGGTCTCTCGCTCTACCTCTTCGGCACGCCCGGCCAGGACCGCTTCTGGTTCCTGTGGGACGAGCTCGCGCAGGGCGCTCTCGGCGCGGTCGTCCTGGCGGACACCCGACGGCTCGAGGACTGCTTCCCTGCCGTGGACTACTTCGAGCACCGGCACATCCCGTTCGTGGTGGCCGTCAACTGCTTCGCGGGCGCCCGCACCTACGGCGCCCACGATGTGTCGCGCGCCCTCGACCTCGACCAGGGCACACCTGTGGTGCTGTGCGACGCGAGGGACCGCGACTCCGGCAAGGAGGTGCTGATCCGGCTGGTCGAGTACGCCGGGCGCGTGCACACCGCCCGGCTGCTCGACTCCGTGAGCTGACGCGCTACTCGGCGACGGACGAGAAGGCCAGCACTGTCTCGATCCGCACCCGGACGAGGAGTTCCCCCGGAACGCCGTTGCGGGCGCCGAACTCCTCGGCCCGCTCCTCGCCCATGTACCGGGCGCCGATCCGGGCAGCCCAGAGCCGCAGCTCGTCGAGGTCCTCCGACAGCTCCGCCCGTCCTTGCAGCACGACGAAGTCGAACGGAGGCCGGTCGTCGTCCACGCACAGGGCGACGCGGCCGTCCCTGGCCAGATTCCGGCCCTTCACGGTCTCCTTCCCGGTGTTGAAGACCAGGTCGCCCCTGTCCAGCAGGAACCAGATCGGCGCCACATGCGGACTGCCGTCGGCCCGGACGGTGGAGAGCTTCGCGGTGCGGGTGCCGTGCGAGACGAAGGCTCGCCATTCCTCGTCGGTCATCTTGTGTGCCATGCCTCCATCCTGCTTGCCGGGAAGTCGGTAGTGGGGAAGGCTGGCTGATCGGATCCTCCGGCCAGGAGGAACGACGTCACGGGGAGAGAGGACCATGGCGCAGAACACCGAGCTCGGCTGGCTCCTGGACGACCTGACCGAGCGCGTCGACCACATACGCCACGCATTGGTGCTGTCCAACGACGGACTGGTGACCGGATCGAGCACGGGGCTGCGGCGCGAGGACGCGGAGCACCTCGCGGCGGTCTCGTCCGGGCTGCAGAGCCTGGCCAAGGGCTCGGGCCGCCACTTCGGCGCCGGGCACGCACGTCAGACGATGATCGAATTCGACGATGCGATCCTGTTCGTCACGGCGGCCGGTCCGGGCAGCTGCCTGTGCGTGCTCAGTGCCGCAGAGGCCGACATCGGCCAGATCGGGTACGAGATGACACTGCTCGTGAACCGGGTCGGGGAGCACCTCGCCGTGGAGTCGCGGGACCAGGAGCGCACGCCGACCGTGGACCTGTGACAGTGAGGCGCACCAGCCTCCTGGATCACCCGACGTGAGGCCCAGGTCCTCACGGATGGTCCTCTGACCTGCGGAAACGGCGACCGCGAGAGTTATCCACAGGCAGAAACCGGTATCCGGCGATCCGGCTACGGTTTTCCCGAGGCGGGCGTAGACCACGCTCGCAAGGGACTCCACGGGGGAGAACTGCCATGTCCGGACAGACCATGACGTCAACCGTCGCCGATGCCACCGACAGCGCCGCAGCGTCCGCGTCGCGGCGCAGGTCGCTCGCTCTGAGCGGTGCCGCACGAGAACTGGACCTGAGGCGCGGGGAGTTCGATCTCGCGGTACAACTCGGGTATGTGCGGACCGTCTCCGGGGAGCCGGGAGGGGGACGCCGTGTCAAGTGTGCGGAGATCGATCGCGTGCGGCGCGAAGCCGGTTTCCCCGAGGCGCTGCGGGAGCGGGTCAAGGTGCTGGGCACTCGGGACGGTGCGGCCTTGATGGGGGTGACACCGGTCAGGTTCACCCGGTTCGCACGTCTTGGCCTGGTGGTTCCCGTCAAGTGGTACCTGAACCGCTACCGCGCCGTGGTCTGGCAGTACTTGGCCGAGGAGCTCACACAGTTCGCATCGGGCGAGGCGAACGCGAACCTGCTCACCGGCCGGACGCCGGAAGGGCTGCGCGACCAGCTGGAGGCGGGCCTGGATCTGCGCCCCAGGAACTGGCGAGGGCGCCACCTCGGATTCCAGCTGCGTCAGCTGGAGGATCCATGGGCGAGGGCCGCGGTGGTGGCGTCCCTTCTCGATCCGGCACGGGTGGAGAAGGTCGTCCGTGATCCGTACGAGCGGGCCGAGCTGTATCGCCTCCGGCCCGCGCGACCCGTGCAGGGGCCGCTCGACTCGCCTGCGGTCCGGGTCACCGCGCGGATCATGACGGCAGAGGATCCCGATGAGATCGGATGGCTCCTGGCCGATTTGGGACTGGCCCTCATCGAGGCACGCGGGTACCGGCCCGCGCCGGGGCCGTTGTCGGTGGGCCCGGACGAAGGTCCGTCCGGGAGTCCGTCCGGCTCTCAGGAGCCGCAGCCTCAGCAGGAGCCGACACCGTCACAAGGCATGTTCGGGTGGCTGCGGCGCAGAAACCCGTGACCGGCGCGGCATCCGGGCGTGATCCGGATGCCGGGCGCCCTACGTCAGCGCTGGAGACTGCGGAACAGTCCCTCCTGGACGACCGAGACGAGTAGACGTCCCTCGATGTCGTAGATGCGGCCCCGGGCGAGACCGCGGCCACCCACCGCGATCGGCGACTCCTGGTCGTACAGGAACCACTCGTCCGCGCGGAACGGCCGGTGGAACCACATGGCGTGATCCAGCGACGCCATGTCGAAGCCGCGCGGTCCCCACAGGGGCTCCACAGGGATGCGGACGGCGTCCAGGAGCGTCATGTCGCTCGCGTAGGTGAGAGCGCAGGTGTGCACCAAGGGGTCGTCCCCCAGCGGGCCCACGGCGCGCATCCATACGGCGCTGCGCGGCTCGGCGTCCTTGATCTCCTCGGCGCTCCATCGCAGCCGGTCCACATAACGGATGTCGAAAGGCTGACGCCGCGCCATCCGCTCCAGTGTCTCGGGCAGTGCACCGAGGTGTTCCTCGACCTCCTGCGCCACCGTCGGCAGGGTTTCGGGGTTCGGAACCTTGCGGGCCGGAGGCAACTGGTGATCGAAGCTCCCCTCTTCAGGCTTGTGGAAGGAAGCGGTCAGATTGAAGATCGTGCGGCCCCGTTGTACGGCCGTGACCCGCCGGGTCGTGAAGGACCTTCCGTCACGCACCCGTTCGACCTGGTACACGATGGGCACTCCGGGGATGCCGGGGCGGAGGAAGTACGCGTGCAGTGAGTGCACCGGCCGTTCACCGTCCGTGGTCCGGCCGGCGGCGACCAGCGCCTGCCCGGCCACCTGGCCGCCGAAGACCCGCTGCAGGGACTCCTGCGGGCTGCGGCCACGGAAGATGTTGACCTCGATCTGCTCCAGGTCGAGCAGATCGACAAGCCTCTCGGCTGGGTTCGTCATGGAAGCGTTTCTCCTGTGCTCACAGCTGGCCGACGTCGGTGACCCGGACGACGGCGCGTCCCTCCGCATCGGAGGCCGCAAGGTCGATCTCGGCGCTGATGCCCCAGTCGTGGTCGCCGTTGGGGTCGGCGAAGGCCTGCCGGACGCGCCACAGCCCGTTCTGCGGCTCCTCCTCGATCAGCAGCAGCTTCGGGCCGCGAGCGTCGGGGCCGGTGCCGAGCTCCTCGTACTCGTCCCAGTACTTGTCCATGGCGGTGCCCCACGCATCGGCGTCCCAACCGGCCTCGGCGTCCATCTCGCCCAGCTCCTCGACCTGGTCGAGAGCGGCGAGTTCCACCCGGCGGAACATGGCGTTGCGGACCAGGACGCGGAAGGCGCGGGCGTTCGCGGTGACGGGCTTGACCTCGTCGGCCTTCTCCTGCGCCTCCTCGGCCGTCAGCTCCTCCGGGTTGGCCAGCTGCTCCCACTCGTCCAGCAGGCTGGAGTCGACCTGGCGCACCATCTCGCCGAGCCAGGCGATCAGGTCCTCCAGGTCTTCCGACTTCAGGTCGTCCGGGACCGTGTGATCGAGGGCCTTGTAGGCGCTGGCCAGGTAGCGCAGCACGATGCCCTCGGTGCGGGCGAGTTCGTAGTAGGAGACGAACTCCGTGAAGGAGAGCGCCCGTTCGTACATGTCACGGATGACCGCCTTCGGCGACAGCGGATGGTCGCCCACCCACGGGTGGCTCTTGCGGTAGGTGTTGTACGCCTGGAAGAGCAACTCCTCGAGCGGCTTCGGGTAGGTGACGTCCTGGAGCCGCTCCATTCGCTCCTCGTACTCGAGGCCGTCCGCCTTCATCGCCGCCACGGCCTCGCCGCGCGCCTTGTTCTGCTGGGCGGCCAGGATCTGGCGCGGGTCGTCCAGCGTGGACTCGACGACCGAGACCATGTCGAGGGCGTAGGAGGGGGACTCCGGGTCGAGGAGTTCGAATGCGGCGAGTGCGAACGTCGACAGCGGCTGGTTGAGCGCGAAGTCCTGCTGAAGATCGACGGTGAGGCGCACGATGCGGCCGGTGGGGTCCGGCTCGTCGAGCTTCTCGACGATCCCGCCGTCCAGCAGCGAGCGGTAGATCGCGATCGCGCGCCGGATGTGCCGCAACTGCTGCTTGCGCGGCTCGTGGTTGTCCTCCAGCAGATGACGCATCGCCTCGAAGGCGTTCCCCGGCCGGGCGATCACCGACAGCAGCATCGTGTGGGTGACCCGGAAGCGGGAGGTGAGCGGCTCGGGCTCGGCGGCGATCAGCTTCTCGAAGGTGTTCTCGGTCCAGCCGACGAAGCCCTCCGGTGCCTTCTTGCGCACCACCTTGCGGCGCTTCTTCGGGTCGTCGCCGGCCTTGGCGAGCGCCTTCTCGTTCTCGATGACGTGCTCGGGCGCCTGCGCCACGACCAGGCCCGCCGTGTCGAAACCCGCGCGTCCCGCGCGGCCCGCGATCTGGTGGAACTCCCGGGCGCGCAGCGTGCGTACCCGGTTGCCGTCGTACTTGGTCAGCGCCGTGAACAGCACGGTGCGGATGGGAACGTTGACGCCGACGCCCAGTGTGTCCGTGCCGCAGATCACCTTCAGCAGACCGGCCTGGGCCAGCTTCTCCACCAGACGCCGGTACTTGGGGAGCATGCCGGCGTGATGGACGCCGATGCCGTGCCGTACGTAGCGGGAGAGGTTGCGGCCGAACTTGGTGGTGAAGCGGAAATTGCCGATCAGTGCGGCGATCTCGTCCTTCTCCTCGCGCGAGCACATGTTGATGCTCATCAGCGCCTGCGCCCGCTCCACGGCCTGGGCCTGCGTGAAGTGGACGATGTAGACCGGGGCCTGGCGGGAGTCCAGGAGGTCGGTGAGCGTATCGGTGAGGGGGGTGAACCGGTACTCGTAGGAGAGCGGTACCGGACGGGTCGCCGAGCGGACCACCGCGGTCGGGCGTCCGGTGCGGCGGGTCAGGTCCTTCTCGAACATCGAGACATCGCCGAGCGTCGCCGACATCAGGATGAACTGCGCCTGAGGCAGTTCCAGGATCGGGATCTGCCACGCCCAGCCGCGGTCGCCCTCGGCGTAGAAGTGGAACTCGTCCATGACGACCTGGCCGACATCGGCCTGCCGGCCGTCGCGCAGCGCGATGGACGCGAGGACCTCGGCTGTGCAGCAGATCACAGGGGCGTCCGCGTTGACGGAGGCGTCGCCGGTCAGCATGCCGACGTTCTCGGTGCCGAAGAGCTTGCACAGCTCGAAGAACTTCTCCGAGACCAGAGCCTTGATCGGCGCCGTGTAGAAGGTGACCTCGTCCCGGGCGAGCGCGGCGAAGTGCGCCCCCGCGGCGATCATGCTCTTGCCGGAGCCGGTGGGAGTCGACACGATCACGTTCGCTCCCGAGACGGCCTCGATCAGCGCCTCCTCCTGGTGGGGATAGAGGGTGAGGCCGCGATCCCCGACCCACGCCTCGAAGGCTTCGTAGAGGGCGTCGGGGTCTGCGGTCCTGGGGAGCTGATCGATGAGGGTCACGTCCCCATCTTGCCTGCCCCGCGACCGGATGGGGGAATCGGATGCCGGTGCGAAGATCGTCAACGCTACGCTGTGGCGCCGACAACACGTCAGTGCACATCGACAACTGAGCAGTGCGACAAGAAGAATGGGGCGGGAAGCGGCGATGATGGGACCAGCACACTCACTGTCGGGGGCCGCGGCCTGGCTCGGGGTGGGGGCGGCCGCTGCCGCGGCGGGCCACCCGATGCCCTGGCCGGTGCTTCTGGTCGGTGCTCTGATCTGCGCGGGAGCCGCGCTGGCCCCGGATCTGGACCACAAGGCGGCCACCATCTCGCGGGCCTTCGGACCCATCTCCCGCGGGGTGTGCGAGATCGTCGACAAGCTCTCCTACGCCGTCTACAAGGCGACCCGGAAGCCGGGCGACGCCCGTCGCTCGGGCGGCCATCGCACGCTGACCCACACCTGGCTGTGGGCGGTGCTGATCGGTGCGGGCACCGCCGCCGCGGCCGTCGCGGGCGGCCGGTGGACGGTACTGGGCATCTTGTTCGTCCACATGGTGCTCGCGATCGAGGGACTGCTGTGGCGGGCGGCCCGCGGTTCGAGCAGCGATGTGCTGGTGTGGCTGCTCGCCGGTACCAGTGCCTGGATTCTGGCGGGAGTGCTCGACAAACCCGGCAACGGTTCGGACTGGCTGTTCACCGAGCCGGGACAGCAGTACCTGTGGCTCGGCCTGCCGATCATCCTGGGTGCTCTGGTGCACGACATCGGGGACGCGCTGACCGTCTCGGGCTGCCCGATCCTGTGGCCCATACCGCTGGGCCGCAGGCGCTGGTACCCGCTCGGCCCGCCCAAGGTGATGCGGTTCCGGGCGGGCAGCTGGGTGGAGCTGAAGGTGCTGATGCCCGTGTTCATGCTGCTCGGCGGCGTGGGCTGTGCCGCGGCGCTCAACTTGATCTGAGCGCGGCCCGGGGCGGCGGCCTACTGATCTCTCTCAGTGCCCGCCGTCTGCCCCGCCCCGCCGTACCGGCGCTCGAACTGGGCGATGCGCCCCTCCGAGTCCACCGTCCGTGCCTTGCCGGTGTAGAAGGGGTGGCTCTCGGACGAGATCTCCACGTCCACGACCGGATACGTCTCGCCGTCGTCCCAGTCGATGGTCTGATCGCTGGTCGCGGTGGACCGGGTCAGGAAGGCGTAGCCGGCGGCGCGGTCGCGGAAGACGACGGCGTGGTAGTCGGGGTGCTTGTCCTGCTGCATGACTGCTCCTGGCGGGGGTGCGGGGACCAGCGGCATCAGCCGGACGAGGGCTCCTCGTCGACGATGTGTACGGCGGCTTCCTCGGCCGAGGCCGCCGCGCCGTCGATACCGACGTCGCTGGCGATCAGCCCGCTCTCCTCGTCCTCGTGCGCTCCTTCGCTGGGGGCGACAAGGCGGCCGGAGCGGACGTCGCCCACCTCGTTGTCCAGGGGCTCCCCCTCGCCGTCCGGCCAGTCCCCGATGTCGTCGCCGTCCGGGGTCGCGATGTCCGGGAGTTCCTCGGCGAGGCGTTCGTCCAGGGTTTCGCCGTGGTGTCGTTCGGACGCGGTCACGCCCACGTGCTCTACCGCCCAGGGCCGCTCCGGCGGTGACCAGCCGCGGTCGAGAGGGTCGCCGACCCCGTCGGAGAGCAGGGTGTCCTCGGCGTCGAGCAGCCCCGCGTCGTCCTGCACCTCGGATCCGTCGGGCTGGTAGACGTCGTCTCCCCAACCGTCGGTGCTGTCCACGGGTACCTCCAGGTGATGGGCGGAACCGGGCGCCGCCAAACACGACGCCGGACGCGGGGGTCGCCGGGCGTGGGCCACGCCCTTCCGACCGATGACTGTGGCACATCCCCCGCGCTGTTCCACCTCCAGACTTTCACTTTGCGATGCCCCCGCGCAACGGCAGCCGTGGTGGCGCCGCGGCACGGGGGCATCGTGCGTGGAAGGGGTCCTGGGCAGGCCGCCGACTGCCCGGTCGCGGACCTGCCCCCGGCCCGGTGCCGCGTCAGCCGTGCCAGGACCGCCACAGCGCGGCGTACGCCCCGTCCGCAGCGACCAGCTCGTCATGGCTGCCCAGCTCGCTGATCCGCCCGTTCTCGACGACGGCGATGACATCGGCGTCGTGCGCGGTGTGCAGCCGGTGCGCGATGGCGACGACCGTGCGCCCGTCCAGCACACGGGAGAGCGAGCGCTCCAGATGACGGGCCGCACGCGGGTCCAGGAGCGAGGTGGCCTCGTCCAGGACCAGCGTGTGCGGGTCGGCGAGCACCAGCCGGGCCAGCGCGATCTGCTGCGCCTGTGCGGGAGTGAGCGCGAGCCCGCCTGAGCCCACCTCGGTGTCCAAACCCTCGTCCAGGGCACGGGCCCAGCCGTCCGCGTCGACCGCGGCCAGCGCGGCCCACAACCGGGCGTCGACCGCGTCGGTGGAGTCTCCGCCGGCGGGGAGACGGGAGTGCGGGAGGGCCAGCAGGAGGTTGTCCCGCAAGGAGCCCACGAAGACATGGTGCTCCTGGTTGACCAGGGCAACGTGCGAGCGCACGCGCTCGGCTGGCATCTGCGACAGTTCCGCGCCGCCGAGGGTGATCCGGCCGTCCCGCGGTGCGTAGATCCCGGCGAGCAGCCGGCCGAGCGTGGACTTGCCCGCCCCGGAGGGACCCACCAGAGCGAGCCGGGTGCCGGGCGCCACCTTCAGGGAGATCCGGTGCAGTACATCGACTCCGGCACGGTAGCCGAAGCGCACCTCGTCGGCCTCCACGTCCAGCCCGTCGGGGCTCAGTGAGGTGTCGCCCGCGTCCGGCTCGATGTCCCGGACCCCGACCAGCCGGGCCAGCGACACCTGGGCCACCTGCAGCTCGTCGTACCACCGCAGGATCAGGCCCACGGGATCGACGAGCATCTGCGCGATCAGCGCGCTCGTGGTGAGCTGGCCGACCCCGATCCAGCCGTGCAGGACGAACACCCCGCCGATCATCAGCACCGAGGCCAGGACCGTGACGTGCGTGATGTTGATGAACGGGAAGAGCACCGAGCGCAGCCACAGCGTGTACCGCTCCCAGGCGGTCCACTCCTTGACCCGCCGGTCGGAGAGGGCGATGCGCCGGTCGCCGAGACGATGCGCCTCGATCGTGTGCCCCGCGTCGACGGTCTCGGCGAGGACGGCGGCCACCGCGGCATAGCCGGCGGCCTCGGAGCGGTAGGCCGAGGGAGCCCGCTTGAAGTACCAGCGGCAGCCGATCACCAGCAGCGGTACGGCGAGCAGCACGGCCGGGGCGAGCTGCGGAGCCGTGACCGTCAGACCGCCGAGCAGCAACAGCACCCACACCACGCCGATCGCCAGCTGCGGCACGGCCTCCCGCATCGCGTTGGCGAGCCGGTCGATGTCAGTGGTGATCCGGGACAGCAGATCACCGGTACCCGCCCGCTCCAGCACGCCCGGCGGCAGCCCCACCGCCCGTACGAGGAAGTCTTCCCGCAGGTCGGCGAGCATCCGCTCGCCGAGTACGGCACCGTTCAGCCGCACCAGCCGCACGAACACGGCCTGAACGGCGAGCGCGAGGACGAACAGGGCGGCGGTGCGTTCCAGGTGGAGCTCCCGCGTACCGTCCGACACGCGTTCCACGAGTCCGCCGAGCAGGTAGGGGCCCGTCATCGAGGCGATGACGGAGACCGTGTTCACGCCGATGAGCAGCAGGAAGGCCCGGCGGTGCCGGCGGAACAGTTCGGCCACGTACGAGCGGACGGTCTCCGGGGCGCCGACGGGCAGCGTATGCGCCACCGTCGGGGCCGCCGGGTCGTACACCGGTGGCGCCACGCCGGTCATGCGGTCTCCTCGATCTCTTCCAGTTCGGCGAGCATGTCTTGGGCCCGTGCCTCTTCGGCCCGTGCCCCTCCGATCCGTGCTTCGTCAGCCAGCACGTCATCGGTCAGCACGTCATCGGCCAGTACGTCGACGGCCGGTTCTTCGTCGGCCGGTAGGGCGTTCCGTGCCGCGGTCTCTTCGTCGGTTTCGCGGGTCACCACCGCTCGGTACCGGGTGTCGCCGTGCACCAGCTCGCGATGCAGGCCCACGGCCGCGACCTGGCCTTCGTGCACCAGCACAACGCGGTCGGCACGGTCCAGGACCAGGGGCGACGAGGTGAACACCACCGTCGTGCGGCCCTCCCGCAGCTCCCGGAGCCCCTCGGCGATCCGGGCCTCGGTGTGCGAGTCGACCGCGGACGTCGGTTCGTCCAGGACCAGCACCTGGGGATCCGTGATCAGTGACCGGGCAAGGGCGAGCCGCTGGCGCTGGCCGCCGGACAGGGACCGGCCGCGCTCGGTGATCCGCGCGTCCATCGGGTCGGCAGCGGTCGGCGAGCCCTGCGTGAGCGCCTCCAGGACGTCGCCGCACTGCGCCGCGGTGAGTGCCTCCTCGGCGCCGACCTTGCCCGAGGCGGGCACATCGAGCAGTTCCCGCAGCGAACCGGACAGCAGCACCGGATCCTTGTCCTGGACGAGTACGGCGGTCCGGGCCGAGTCGAGCGGGAGTTCGTCCAGCGGGACGCCGCCCAGAAGCACCGAGGCGCCCTCCTCGGCGGAGTGCCCGCCCAGCCGTTCGGCGAGCACGCCCGCCGCGTCCGGGTCGCCGCAGACCACGGCGGTCAGCTGCCCGGCGGGCGCGAGCAGCCCGGTGGCCGGGTCGTACAGATCCCCTGCCGGCTGGTACGCCTCGCGGGAGCCCGCCGAGTCCATGGCGCGTTCCAGTGAGAGCACCCGGGCCGCGCGCCGGGCCGACGGCCGTGAGAAGGAGTACGCCATGGCGATCTCCTGGAAGTGCTGCAGGGGATAGGTGAGCAGCATGACGGCGCTGTACACGGTGACCAGCTCGCCGACGGCGATCCGGCCCTCCTGCGCCAGGTGCACACCGCGCCAGACGACCGCGATCATCAGCAGCCCCGGCAGCAGCACCTGGACCGCCGCGATCAGCGACCACATCCGGGCGCTGCGCACCGCTGCGGTTCGCACGTCCTGTGAGGCCCTCCGGTAGCGGTCGAGGAAGAGTTCCTCGCCACCGATGCCGCGCAGTACACGGAGGCCCGCGACAGTGTCCGAGGCCAGTTCGGTGGCGCGTCCCGCCTTCTCCCGCTGAGTGTCGGCACGCCGGGTCGCCCGGGGCAGCAGCGGCAGGACGGCCAGTGCCAGCGCGGGCACGCCCACCGCGACCACCACGCCGAGTGCGGGCTGGTAGACGACGAGCGCGACGCAGACCGCCACGACGGTGAGCGCGGCGGCGCTGAAGCGCGAGACGGCCTCGACGAACCAGCCGATCTTCTCGACGTCCCCGGTGGACACCGCGACGACCTCGCCGGCCGCGACGCGGCGGGTCAGCGCGGAGCCGAGTTCCGCCGTTCTGCGGGCCAGGAGCTGCTGGACCCGTGCGGCCGCGGTGATCCAGTTGGTGACCGCGGTGCGGTGCAGCATCAGGTCGCCCACCGCGATACCCACCCCGCACAACAGCAGCAGCCCGCCGGTCTGGACGAGCCGCGCGCCCGAGCGATCGACCACGGCCTGAACGGCGAGGCCGACGCAGAACGGCAGCCCGCACACGGACAGGAAGTGCAGCAGCCCCCACGCGAGGGACTTGAGCTGTCCGCCCAGTTGGTTGCGGCCGAGCCACCACAGGAACCGGGGACCCGAGCGCGCGTCCGGCACACCTGGGTCGGGATACGGAAGGTCTCGAATCTGCATGACGTCCCAGTGGCTCGTGTCACGGATGGATCGGGCCAGGGTGCGGAGGCGGGGGCAGCGCCTACGAGCGTCCGCGAATGGCCGTACAAACCGTGAAAGGGTCGCCCGTGTTGCGGCCGGAGGCAAACGGTTTTCCGGCCCGACGGGTGAGTACCGGCCCACCCCGGGCGCGACACACGGGCGGGACAGCCCTTAGGTATACATGATTTGGCATCAAATAGTGTGACTATATTCTTTATATGAAGGGATGGTGTGCACCGTGCGGGCGCTCGCGAGTTGTGGGTGCGGCCGGTGGTGTGCTCCTGATGTCCCTGTCGGCGTGCGGGGGTTCGGGTGCGGAGGGGGACCGGCAGCACGGCGGACGACTGCCGAACAGGGCCGCGGGGCCGCCGGCCGCCACGGCGGAACCGCCTGCTTCCGCAGTCGACCTAGGACGTATCCCAGGAGTCGGCGACCACCTGTACCGGCGTATCCCGGACGGCAGCCGCCAGGCGCTGGTGGTCTACGGAGACGGCAGGGACTCGCCGGACTCCGCGATCGTGTACTACGTGAAGGACGGTGACGCCTGGTCCGAGGCCGGTCGCTGGGCGGGGCACAACGGCAGGGAGGGGTGGACCACGGACCACTATGAGGGCGACCTGCGCAGCCCCGTCGGTGTGTTCACCCTCAGCGACGCCGGCGGTGTACGCGACGATCCCGGCGCAATGCTGCCGTACGACCAGAACTCGGTGTCCTACGCGGTTCCGGCGAACTGGGGCGAGGCGCACCGGAGCGACTTCGACTACGTCATCGCCATGGACTACAACCGGCGCCCGGGTACCCCGCCGTCCGATCCGATCCGCCCCGGCGGATCCGACAGGGGCGGTGGCATCTGGCTCCATGTGGACCACGGCGACGGGACGGCGGCCTGTGTCACCCTGCCCGAGTCCGGTATGGAGTACCTGTTGCAGACGCTCGACCCGGACCGGCGTCCCGTGGTGGTGATGGGGGACAGGGCGAACCTGCGGGCGTAGGCGCCCTGCTGGAGCGCCGGTACCGCGACGGTGCGGTCCCGGCCGCGCATCCGCCTGGACGGACGACGAGTCGCTTCGCGTCGACGGGCGCGGCCCGGCCCGGACGGCCCGCACCCATCGCACGTACACGATGAACGGCACCACGACACTGGGCGTCGACGGCCGGCTGCGCACCCTCTGACGCTCGGTGACCTGGCAACGGTCGCCGAGACCCGCGTCAACGCGCGCACGACGTGGTCGCGGCTCGAGGGCACCTGCACCGGGGACGCGACGTACATGGCCAACGTCCGCGCAATCAGGGGCACGCGGTCCGTACGGCGAGCGAGCGCTACCGGCTGTACGGCTCGGACGACTGCTGCACCCGGAGACTGACGACAGTTCAGGGAGCGCTCACCGAAGACCGCGACGGCTGCTGAACCCTGCGTCCAGGCGCCCTGCGGGGCGTGGTGCAGATGAATGCCCTGCTGTCGACGGTGACCCCCTCGTCAGCAGGGCGGCTTCAGAGAGGACGCGGCCGTGGCGTCGCCGCCGTCGATCAAGGTGGTGAGCAGACCGTCGAACACCTCACGCTGCTCCTCGGTCAGTGGAGCCAGGATCTCCTGAGCGGCGGACCTGCGCGCGCCACGTAGTTCGCGCAGCGCCTGGCGGCCCGTCTCCGTGACCTCGATCCGGATCACCCGTCGATTGGAGGGGTCGGGCACCCGGCGCACCATGCCGTTCGCCTCCAGCCCGTCGACCAGCGATGTCACCGCGCGGGGCACCACCTCGAGGCGCTCGGCGAGATCCGCCATGCGAGGCGGGGAGCCGAAGTGCGCCAGGGTGCGCAGAAGCCGGGACTGGGCCGGTGTGATGCCCAGGTCGCACTGCTCCAGATGGCGTTTCTGGATCCGGTGCACCCGGCGGGTGAGCCGCAGCAGTTGCTCGGCGAGGAGGCCGTCGGGATCTGGGGTGGTCATACGGGAACAATATCAGGGCGCCGCTCATTATGAGCATAGGTAACAATGAGCTAGGATCCGTAAGTCGCCGGTTCCTCCATGCTTTCCGGCAGCCCTCGCGTCCGCTTCCCGGGACGCCACCTCACCACCGTAGGAGCCCATGCATCCCGATCGACCCACCTGGACCCCGTCACCCGGCGGCCGGCCGGATCAGCCCCGGCAGGTTCGCCGCATCCTGAAGCTGTTCAAACCGTACCGAGGCAGGCTCGCGATCGTCGGCCTGCTGGTCGGCGCCGCGTCGCTGGTCTCCGTCGCCACGCCGTTCCTGCTCAAGGCGATCCTCGACACCGCCATCCCTCAGGGCCGCACCGGCCTGCTCAGCCTGCTCGCGCTCGGCATGATCGCGAGCGCCGTCGTCACCAGCGTCTTCGGTGTGCTGCAGACCTTGATCTCCACCACGGTCGGCCAGCGCGTCATGCACGACCTGCGTACCGCCGTCTACGGGCGACTGCAGCGCATGTCGCTGGCCTTCTTCACCCGCACCCGCACCGGGGAGGTCCAGTCCCGCATCGCCAACGACATCGGCGGCATGCAGGCGACCGTCACCTCCACCGCGACCTCCCTGGTCTCCAACCTCACCAGCGTGGTCGCCACGATCGTCGCGATGGTCGCCCTCGACTGGCGGCTCACCGTGGTGTCGCTGCTCCTGCTTCCGGTGTTCGTGTGGATCAGCCGCCGCGTCGGCAACGAACGCAAGAAGATCGCCACGCAGCGCCAGAAGCAGATGGCCGCCATGGCCGCCACTGTCACCGAGTCGCTCTCCGTCAGCGGCATCCTGCTCGGTCGCACCATGGGCCGGGCCGACTCGCTCACCAAGTCCTTCGAGGACGAGTCCGAGAGCCTCGTCGACCTCGAGGTGAAGTCGAGCATGGCCGGCCGGTGGCGTATGGCCGTCATCACCATCGTCATGGCCGCGATGCCCGCCGTCATCTACTGGACCGCGGGCATGGCACTCCAACTCGGCGGCCCGTCCATCTCGATCGGTACGCTGGTCGCGTTCGTCTCGCTCCAGCAGGGGCTGTTCCGGCCGACCGTGAGCCTGCTGTCCACCGGCGTGCAGATCCAGACCTCGCTCGCGCTGTTCCAGCGCATCTTCGAGTACCTCGACCTGCCCATCGACATCAACGAACCGGCCGACCCCGTCCGTCTCGCCCGGGTCAAGGGCGAGATCCGCTTCGAGGGAGTCGAGTTCCACTACGACGACAAGAGCGGTCCGATACTCGAGGACATCGACATCACCGTCCCGGCGGGCGGCAGTCTCGCCGTGGTCGGGCCCACCGGCTCCGGGAAGTCGACGCTCAGCTATCTGGTGCCGCGGCTGTACGACGTGACGGGCGGACGGGTCACACTCGACGGAGTCGACGTGCGGGACCTGGACTTCGACACGCTGGCCCGCGGGATCGGCGTGGTCTCCCAGGAGACCTACCTCTTCCACGCCTCGGTCGCCGACAATCTGCGCTTCGCCAAGCCCGACGCCACCGACGAGGAGCTGTACGCGGCAGCGAAGGCGGCCCAGATCCACGACCACATCGCCGCTCTGCCCGACGGGTACGACACGGTCGTCGGCGAACGGGGCCACCGCTTCTCCGGCGGTGAGAAGCAGCGGCTCGCCATCGCCCGGACCATCCTGCGGGACCCGCCCGTCCTCATCCTGGACGAGGCGACCAGCGCGCTGGACACACGTACCGAGCACGCGGTGCAGGAGGCCATCGACGCGCTGTCGGCCGACCGGACGACCATCACCATCGCCCACCGGCTGTCCACCGTCCGGGGTGCCGACCAGATCGTCGTCCTCGACACCGGGCGCACGCTCGAAAGGGGGACGCACGAGGAGCTGCTGGAGCTGGACGGACGCTACGCGGCCCTGGTCCGCCGAGACGCCCAATTGGAGACGACAAGATGACGATATGTCGGGTTTGGGGCCTCTGTCGGGTTACCGTGCCCGCATGGACGCGAACACTCCGTCAGGGAAGCCGAACCGACTGCAGCGCCACCGCCTGGCCATCCTGGTCGCGAGCGCGGCCGTCCTCGTCGCGGCCGGCGTAGCGGTGCCGCTGCTGATTCTGCAGAGCGACGAGGAGAGCCGGAGCACCTCCCTCGTCATCCCGGAGGGCTGGCGTGCCGGCCAGGTCTTCCGGGCGGTGGACAAGGCTCTCGGGCTGCCTCCGGGCTCCACCCGGAAGTCCCTTGCCAAGGCCCACCTCAAGCTGCCGCACGACGCGCAGGGCAACCCGGAGGGGTACCTCTTTCCGGCCACGTATCCGATCCACCGGAACGAGTCTCCCGAGTCCGTTCTGCAGTACATGGTCGACACCGCGAACAAGAGGTTCAGTGGCGGCACGATCGCCGCCGGTGCGCAGAGCAGCGGGATGACCTTCTACCGGACCGTCACCATCGCGAGCATCGTGCAGTCGGAGGCCGCGACTCCGCAGGACATGCGAAAGGTGGCCCGGGTCATCTTCAACCGCCTCGCGCGCGGCATGCCGCTGCAGATGGACTCCACCCTCAACTACGCGATGGACCGCTTCACGCTGAACACCACCACGGCCGACACGAAGATCAACAGTCCCTACAACTCGTACCGGCACATGGGCCTGCCGCCGACGCCGATCGCCAACCCTGGCTCGGAGGCGATCCGCGCGGCGCTCAACCCGACGCCGGGCGACTGGCTGTTCTTCGTCACGGTCAAACCGGGCGACACCCGGTTCTCGGCGAGCTACGAGGAGCACCTGCGCAACGTCGAGGAGTTCAACCGTCTGCGCGCCGCGGGTTCCGGGTCGAACTGACGGTACGAAGCCGGGGAACCGCCGCCCGGGCGATACGAGCGCGGCCCGCGACGGCCGCGGTGGTCACGCCGCGCTCTCCCCGACCGGCTCAAACGCCAGAAGCCGCCTGATGTCCCGCACCGCCGCACGCCCCGCGCGGTTGGCGCCGACGGTGCTGGCCGAGGGGCCGTATCCGACGAGATGGATCCGCGCGTCGGAAGCCACCCGGGTGCCCTCGACCCGAATGCCGCCGCCCGGTCCGCGCAGCCGCAGCGGCGTGAGGTGGTCGATCGCCGCCCGGAAGCCGGTCGCCCACAGGATCACATCGGCGTCCACGTGCCGCCCGTTCTCCCACTCCACGCCGTCCGGCACGATCCGGTCGAACATCGGCTGCCGGTCCAGGACACCGTCGGCGATCGCCTGCCGGATGGCCTCGTTGAGCGGCAGACCGGTCACCGAGACCACACTCCTCGGCGGCAGCCCCTGCCGCACCCGCTCCTCCACGAGCGCCACGGCCGCCCGCCCCAGCTCCTCGTTGAACGGACCCTCGCGGAAAACGGGCGGACGCCGCGTCACCCACGTCGTCGCGGCGGCGTACGGGGCGATCTCCATCAGATGCTGGGTGCCGGACGCGCCGCCGCCGACGACGATCACCCGTTGACCGGCGAACTCCTCGGGCCCCGGGTACTGGGCGGTGTGCAGCTGCCGGCCCCGGAAGGTCTCCTGGCCCGGGTAGCGCGGCCAGAAGGGCCGGTCCCAGGTGCCCGTGGCGTTGATCAGCGCCCGTGTCGACCAGGTACCGGCCGAGGTCTCGACGAGCAGCCGCCCGTTCGTGCCCTCGTGCACGGCCCGGACGTCGACCGGCCGTCGCACCCGCAGGTCGAACGTGTGCTCATAGGTGTCGAAGTACGCGCCGATGACCTCGGAGGACGGCCGGGCCGGGTCGGCGTCCGTCAGCTCCATGCCGGGCAGCGCGTGCATCCCGTGCACCTTGCCGTAGGTCAGCGAGGGCCAGCGGAACTGCCAGGCACCGCCGGGAGCGGGGGAGTGGTCGAGGACCACGAAGTCACGGTCCGGCTCAAAACCCGTGTGCCGCAGGTGATAGGCGCTGGACAGTCCCGCCTGACCAGCGCCTATGACGACGACGTCGACGTCGCGTATCCCGGTGTCGTTCACGTTTCCACCAACCGTCCCGGGGCCGCGGATCTTCCCTGCGTTCCGTGGGCGCTCGCGGAGCCGTGGTGCGGGCCCGTCGGCGCCCCCTGGTGAACGCGGGCGGCGCGTCGGCCGGGACCCTCCGTACCTCGGCGCGGACGGCCGGCACGGGTGTGAGCGCGTTCGGATGGGTCAGGATGGAGACATGTCCGATGCCTTCAGCACCCGTGTCCTGAACGTCGCCTCCGGTTCCTCGGAAACGGTCGTCGATCTCACCCGAGAGTGTGAGGCCTTCCTCCGCGACGCGGCCCGAGGCAGGGACGGCCTCCTGAACGTCTTCGTCCCGCACGCCACGGCCGGCGTGGCCGTCATCGAAACGGGTTCCGGCAGCGACGACGACCTCCTGGCAGCGCTGCACACCCTGCTCCCGGCCGACGACCGCTGGCAGCACCGTCACGGCAGCTCAGGCCACGGCCGGGACCACGTCGTCCCGGCACTCGTGCCGCCGCATGCGACCCTGCCGGTCATCGGCGGCCGACTGGAACTCGGGACCTGGCAGTCGGTCTGCCTGGTGGACACGAACAGGGACAATCCCAGCCGTCAGGTCCGTTTGTCGTTCCTCGCTTAGCCCTGGTGCCGCCGCGACTCGGGCTGGAGCGGGGCGCTCTCAGACCGGCTTGCGCCACACGGAGATGTGCTTGGCGGAGTCCTGGGTGAACGGCGTCCCGTCCCAGTCCGCGACGCGCCGCTCCAGCTCGAGCCCCGCGATCCGTGCCATCAGGTCGAGCTCGGCGGGCCACGCGTACCGGTGCCGGGAGCTGTCGCGGCGGTAGCGGCCGTCATCGCCGTCGCGGGTGAGGTGATGGGAGACGAGGATCTGCTCGACCAGGTCGAAAGTGTCGAAGCCGAGGTGCCGCTCGGAGACGTCGAACGCCACGGCGGTCTGCCCGGGCGGCAGGGTCCGCAGCGGCGGCACGCCCAGTTCGATGACGAACCGGCCGCCGGGACTCAGGTGACGGGCGGCGTTGCGGAAGCACTCGACCTGCTCGTCCTGGGTCAGCAGGTTGGAGATGGTGTTGTAGACGAGATAGACCAGGGTGAACTCGCCGGGCACGACGGTCCTGGCCATGTCCCCGATGGTGACCGGCAGCGTGTCCTCGTCGATCTTCTGCCGTAGGACCGCCGCCATGTGCTCGGAGAACTCGATGCCCACCACGGGCACGCCGCGTTCCCTGAGCGGGACGCCCACTCGTCCGGTTCCGATGGCGAACTCAAGCGCCCGGCCGCCTTCGGCGAGTTCGGCGAGGAAGGCGAGAGTCGGCCCGAGGACGGCGTCCGAGGACATCTCGTTCTCCTCGGCGTCGTAGCGGTCGGCCGTCGCACGGGTCCACAGCTCACTGCTCGTCACAAGCCAGTACTTTGCCGGGCGCAGCCGGCCGCTGTCGACGCAATTACCTTCCACCGACGTTCCGAGTACCCGGTCCGAGGGCCGGGTGCAGATCCCTGGGCACGCCGTCCGGTCCGGGAGCACGGGTACCGAGGCAGGCCCCCGACGGCGACGTGACGGCCGGTCACCCACACAGGCGCGCCCCGGGCCCATCCGAACGAGTGCAGCGCCCGCGGCGCGCGAGTGTTTCGCGGCGAGGGGGTACTTGTCCGCCGGACGGAGGGCAAGGGATGGCAGGGAGCGGCCGTCGCGCGGCGGCAGAAGGAGGCGTTCGTGGACCCGGACCGCGGTGAGGTACCCGCAGGCGGCGAGACGGAAGCATCGTGAAGAGCGAGCGCCGGTCACCGGCCTTGCCGGGCACGCCCGGGGCCGTCCGCCCGGGAGAACGGCTCGCCGACGCGGCGGATGCGCGGCTGCCCGTGCTGGAGGGCGGACGACTGCTGCGCAAGGCCTTCCCGGAGCACTGGTCGTTCCTCCTCGGTGAGATCGCGCTGTACAGCCTGGTGATCCTCGTCCTGACCGGCGTCTGGCTGACGTTCTTCTTCAAGCCGGAGATGCGCGAGGTCGTCTATCACGGCCGGTATGTGCCACTGCGCGGTATCCGTATGTCCGCGGCCTTCGACTCGACCCTGCACATCAGCTTCGACGTGCGGGGCGGGCTCCTCATGCGTCAGATGCACCACTGGGCGGCACTGGTGTTCGTCGCCGCGATCGGAGTGCATCTGTTTCGGATCTTCTTCACCGGCGCCTTCCGCAGGCCCCGGGAGATCAACTGGGTCATCGGCGTCACACTCCTCGTCCTCGCCCTGGCCGAGGGCTTCGCGGGCTACTCGCTCCCCGACGACCTGCTCTCCGGTACCGGTCTGCGCATCGCTCAGGGCATCATGCTGTCCCTGCCGGTCGTCGGGACGTACGTGAGCATGCTCGTGTTCGGATCCCAGTTCCCCGGCGAGGACTTCATCTCCCGGCTGTACGGCATGCACATCCTGCTCCTGCCGGGGGCGTTGATCGCTCTGCTGACCGTGCACCTCATCCTCGTCTTCTATCTGAAGCACACCCAGTGGCGCGGACCGGGCAGAACCAACCGGAACGTGGTCGGCAAGCCGCTCTTCCCGCAGTTCATGGCGTCCTCGATGGGCCTGTCCTTCACGGTCGCCGGCGTCATGGCCCTGCTCGGCGGGCTCGCCCAGATCAACCCCGTGTGGGTCTACGGGCCCTACCGCCCCGACCAGGCGTCGACGGGCTCGCAGCCCGACTGGTACGTCGGCTTCCTGGAGGGCGCGCTGCGGCTCGTACCGCCCTGGGAGACGAACATCGCAGGCCACACGATCATGTGGAACGTGCTGCTGCCGGCGGTCGTCCTGCCCGCGCTGCTCTTCCTCGTCCTGTACCTCTACCCGTTCGTCGAGCAGCGCCTGACGGGGGAGTGGCACGTGGAGCAGCACCTGTGCGACCGGCCCAGGGAGCGTCCCGTGCGCACCGGGCTCGGCTTCGCGGGAATCGTCTTCTACGGTGTCCTGCTGCTGGCCGGCGGCAACGACGTCTCAGCGGCCGTCTTCCGGATCTCACTGAACGCCCTGACGTGGATCCTGCGGATCGCCCTGGTGGTGGGGCCCGTCGTCGCCTTCCTCCTCACCCGGTGGCTGTGCCACGCCCTACTGGAGGCGGAGCAGCAGCGTCTGACCGAAGGCGTGGCAACCGGGGAGGTGCGCCAGACCGTGGAGGGCGGCTACGAGAGCGATCACCGGCCGGTGCGACGGTTCCGGCCCGGAGGGCCTCGCAGGCCGCTCAGTCCTCCCGGATCGCGTACTGGAACACCAGACCAAGAACGCCCCGCGCCAGCACCCCGACGCCGATGAGGAACAGCCACAGCCCGTAGACCACGCCCAGGGCGGTGACGGCGAAGCCGAGCGCGGTGACCACGGGCCACGGACTGTGGGCCGGGAAGAACTCCACAGGGCCCGCCGCGTCCGCCACCTCGGCCTCCTTGCGGTCCTGGGGGCGGGTCCCGCGGCGCCGGTACTGCACCGCGCAGAAGAAGGAGACCACCGCGGCCATACCGAAGGCGACGATCAGCACCGCGGTGCCGGCCGGTTCGCCCGACCATGCGCCGTAGAGTGCGGCGGCCGCAGCGAAGAACACGGCGACGCCGGCGAACAGCAGTGCCTCGACCTTCATCGCAGTTCCTCCTGCGCCGCCTGACGGACGATCTCGGGATGGTGCAGGTCGAAGGCGGGAGAGTTGGACCGTACCCGGGGCAGGGCCACGAAGTTGTGCCGCGGCGGCGGGCAGGACGTCACCCACTCGAGCCCGCGTCCGTACCCCCAGGGGTCGTCCTCCGTGACCTGCTCGCCGTACCGGGCGGTGTGCCAGACGTTGTACAGGAACGGCAGCGTGGAGATGCCGAGCAGGAACGCCCCCGAGGACGACAGCGTGTTGAGCAGGGTGAAGCCGTCGGCGGGCAGATAGTCGGCATAGCGGCGGGGCATGCCCTCCGCGCCGAGCCAGTGCTGCACCAGGAAGGTCAGCTGGAAGCCGGGGAACAGCAGCCAGAAGTGCAGCTTGCCCAGGCGTTCGTCGAGCATCCGTCCGGTGAACTTGGGCCACCAGAAGTAGAACCCGGCGAACATCGCGAAGACCACGGTGCCGAAGAGCACATAGTGCAGGTGCGCCACGATGAAGTACGAGTCGGTGACGTGGAAGTCGAGCGGCGGGGACGCGATGATCACACCGCTCAGACCACCGAGCAGGAACGACACCAGGAAACCGAACACCCACAGCATCGGTGTCTCGAACGACAGCGACCCCCGGTGCATCGTGCCGATCCAGGCGAAGAACTTGATCCCGGTCGGGACCGCGATCAGGAACGACATCAGGGAGAAGAACGGCAGCAGCACGGCACCGGTGGCGAACATGTGGTGGGCCCATACGACCGCGGAGAGCATCGTGATCGCGATGGTCGCGCCGATCAGCGGCACATAGCCGAACAACGGCTTGCGCGAGAACACCGGGATGATCTCCGTGACGATCCCGAAGAAGGGCAGCGCGACGATGTAGACCTCGGGATGCCCGAAGAACCAGAACAGGTGCTGCCACAGGATGGCGCCGCCGTTCGTCGCGTCGAAGATGTGCGCGCCGAACTTGCGGTCGGCCTCAAGGGCCAGCAGCGCGGCGGTGAGCACGGGGAACGCCGGCAGCACCAGGATCGAGGTGAACAGGATGTTCCAGGTGAAGATCGGCAGCCGGAACATCGTCATGCCCGGTGCGCGCAGACACATGATGGTGGCGATGAAGTTGACCGCGCCGAGCGTCGTCGACACGCCCGTCACCACGAGTCCCATCACCCACAGGTCGCCGCCGGCGCCGGGGGTGCGGTAGGCGCTGTTGAGCGGGGCGTAGGCGAACCACCCGAACGACGCGGCGCCGCCGGGCACCACGAAGCCGGAGACGACCATCAGCCCGCCGAACAGGTACATCCAGTACGACAGGGCGTTCAGACGCGGGAAGGCCACGTCCGGGGCGCCGATCTGCAGGGGCATGACCGCGTTGGCGAATCCGGCGAACATGGGCGTCGCGAACAGCAGCATCATCACCGTGCCGTGCACGGTGAAAAGCTGGTTGTATGTCTCCTCGGACATGAACTGCAGTCCCGGACGGGCGAGTTCGGCCCGCATGGCCATGGCCAGGAGTCCCGCGAAGAGGAAGAAGCAGAACGCGGTGACCATGTACAGCCTGCCGATCACCTTGTGATCGGTCGTCGTGGTCCAGCGCAGCAGCGCCCGTCCGAGAGAGGACGTGGCGGTGGCTCCGCGTCGGGTGGCGGCGGTGCGTTCCGACAGTTCCGTCATCGTCCTCCTCCACGGGCCCCCGCCGTGTCACTCCCCGTGACGTGTCAGGGCGGCGCGTGAGCGCCCCACGGGTGCCCGGTCGCACCGGCCGGAAACCGGTCGTGATGACGAAGGGGTTCTGGTGCGGGGCCGCCCGGGCATCAGGCCGCGCGGTTCGACCGCCCGCTGCGATCATGCCCGCCCGTCGCGAGGCTATCGCCGCGAGTGCCGGGGACACCGCCGCGCCACGCCCGTCGTGCGGGCGTTCACCGTGGTGGGCCGGGCCGAGCACGCCCAGCGGGACGTCCGGCCCGGACGGCGGCGGCGTGTTCGTTTCCCAGGCCTGGGTACCTGGGAGAAATGGTTACGATCTCTCTGGAAATGGCGGCCTCGGACGCGGCATGGGCAGTGACCGGCGCCTTCATCGGCGGCCTTGTCATCGCCGGTGTCCTGGTCTGGGCCATCCGGCTCGGCATCAAGGTGCGCGGTCGCGAACAGGGCCCCCAGCGGACCTCCCCGCAGCCCGCCCGGCCGGCCCCGGGGCCCGTAACGGAGTCCCGCGAGCTGAGGGAGCCGGACGAGATGCCGCGCGCCGGGGACAAGGGCAGGCGCCTCACCCCCCATGAACTGCACGCCGGCGGCGGCAAGCGCAGCGAGGACCAGAGGCGCCCGCGCTGGAATTCGGGCTCCAGCGGCTCCTTCGGCAGCGGCGGTTCCGGCGCGAGCTGACGCCGGGGCGGTGCGTCGGGGCCTGGCGCGGCCGAGTGCCAGTGATCACCACCGGGACTGTGCGGACACCTTCCGCGGCCGCCGGACTGCCGGGGCGGGCCTCGGTGTCGTCAGGGACCCGTCCGATGCGGCCGGTCTGCCTGCTCCGCGCGTTCGGCGTCCCTCTGCTTGATGCGTGCCGTTTCCTTGCGGACCTCGGCCTGAGTGGCGCGCTCCTTCTCGAGCCAGTCGGGCCGGTCCTGCTTCAGCGCCTCGATCTGCTCGGTCGTGAGAGGTTCCGTGACCCCGCCGCGCGCGAGACCCGAGATGGAGACCCCCAGCTTCGCCGCGACCACCGGGCGCGGGTGCGGTCCGTCGCGTCGCAGCTCGCGCAGCCACTCGGGCGGATCGGCCTGAAGCGCGTCCAGTTCGGCGCGCGAGACGACCCCCTCCTGGAACTCGGCGGGGGTGGCGGGCAGGTACACACCCAGCTTCTTCGCCGCGGTCGCGGGCTTCATCGTCTGGGTGGTCTGGTGCGACTTCATGGCCTCCAGAATATCCGCCGTGTGGGGGACGTCCGACCACGCCCGGTAACCTGGCGGCGTGACAGGCTCGGAAGTACCCCCTTCGTTCCGGCTCGCGTACGTACCCGGGGTGACGCCCGCCAAATGGGTGCGGATCTGGGACGAGCGCCTGCCCGATGTCCCGTTGACCCTGGTCCAGGTGCCGGCCGCCGAAGCGTCCGATGTGCTGCGCGCCGGCGAAGCGGATGCGGGGCTCCTGCGGCTGCCGGTCGACCGTACGGTCTTCAGCGCGATCCCCCTGTACACCGAGACGACCGTCGTCGTGATCCCCAAGGACCACCTCTTCGCGGCGGCGGACGAGGTGTCCCTCGAGGACCTGGCCGACGAGGTGGTGGTCCATCCTCTCGACGACGTCCTCGGCTGGGACCGGCCGCCCGGCGAGCCCGCCTTCGAGCGCCCCGCCACGACGGAGGACGCCGTCGAGCTCGTGGCCGCCGGGGTCGGCCTCCTCGTCGTCCCGCAGTCCCTGGCGCGTCTGCACCATCGCCGGGATCTCACCTACCGGCCGCTTGCCGACGCCCCGCAGTCGAGCGTCGCCCTGTCCTGGCCGGAGGAGGCGACCACCGATCTCGTGGAGGACTTCATCGGAATCGTCCGCGGCCGGACGGTCAACAGCACACGAGGCCGCAACGCTCCGGCGGCACAGCCGAAGCGCCAGCAGTCCGACGCGGGCGCGGCCCGGCCGAAGCCCGCGGCGAAGAAGTCGACGGGCCGGAGCCCACGCGCCGGGGCCAAGAGCTCGAAGGGCGCCAGAGGCGGCAAGCCCCGTCGCCGCTCCTGAGGCACTCCGCGGCACTTCTCCGGTAGCTCTTCGGCTCGGCGGACGCGGGTCTGTCTCCCGCAGGGATCCTCGTCGTCGGAGTACCTGGCGGCCGTACGCGGTGACGGCTCGGACGGCCGCTACGAGGACGCCGCGGCAGAGCCCGTCAGCCAGTCGTACGCCGCTTGTGCCGTGAACTCCGCCTGTCCGCCGCGCACCAGCAGCCCCGCCCTCGCGAACGCCGGATCGTCGGCCTGGGCGGGGACGGAGGGGACGGCGACGCACCGCATTCCGGCGGCGTGCGCGGCTTCGGCGCCCGGCACGGCGTCCTCGACGACCACGCAGTCGCCGGGTGACGCACCGAGGCGGCGGGCGGCCTCCAAAAAGACGTCCGGGGCCGGTTTGCCGTTCGCGACCTCGTCGGCCGAGACGGCCGTGCCGAACCAGGAATCCAGTCCCGTGCCCGACAGGACGGCCGCGATGGCCTCCGGTGACGAACCCGAGGCCACGGCCATCGGAACCCGGTCTCCCGCCAGCAGCTCCACGAGCTTCCGCATCTCCGGGTGGACCCGCGTGGAGGTGCGGGCCAGCTCCAGATAGCGGTCGTTCGTCTCGGTGAGCAGCTCGTCCAGCGAGGCACCGAAGCCGTAGCGCTGCTTGAACAGATCCAGCGTCTCCCGGGTGCTGATCCCGACGTACCGCTCGTGATCGGCCCAGGTGTAGTCGGTGACACCCCGTGCGGCGAGGAGACGCCGGGCGGCCTCGAAATAGTTCGGCTCGCTGTCGACGAGGGTTCCGTCCAGGTCGAAGACGACCGCGAGGCCGCCGGGAGTGCTCATGGGGTCCAGCATGGCAAGGCGCGCTTCCGGGCCACTGCGCGGGGCCGGGGTTCCCGCTACCAGGCCGTCACGGTGCGGCGGTGCGGCCGATCGACTCCACCAGGGGCAGCAGCCGGTGCGGAACCCGCTCACGCAGCGCCACCTCCGTGCGTGTGCGGACGACGCCGGGCAGGCTGATCAGTTTCTGGATGACGTCCTCCAGATGTTCGTTGTCCCGCGCCACCACCCTGGTCATCAGATCGCCGCCCCCGGTGATCGAGAACGCCTCGACGATCTCGGGGACGGCCGCGAGGGCATCGCCCACGTCGTCCAGGTGGCCCTGGGTGACCTCGATGTGCACGAAGGCCAGCACCGGATGGCCGAGGGCCGCCGGGGACAGCGAAGGGGTCGTGCCGGTGATCACGCCGTCCCGTTCGAGACGGTCCAGCCGCGCCTGCAGCGTGCCGCGGGCGATGCCCAGGATGCGCGCGTACTCGCGCACGCTGGTGCGCGGCTGCTCGAGCAGCAGGCGCAGGATGCGGGTGTCGAGCGCGTCCACGGCCATGGTCCGTTGGCCTCCCTGTCACACGAGTCGATCTACAAAGAATGTACCAATGGCACAGCAATAGACTGCTCACTTGAGCCAATACCGTCCTGATGCTTTTCTTGTGGCTATCAATGGCGCCGCGCAGCGCAGGACCGGTGACGTAGCCGGAATCCGTGCCCGCGGCGCCATTTCCACGTTCCGACGGTGGCGTCGGCATGCAGGCCGACATGGGATGGGGCGGGCCTCCAAGGGTGAAGAAGATGTTCACGGCTCCGGACCCGGGGCTGTTCCGGCTGCGGATCTCGCTGCGCGCGGTGCTCGGCATCGGCCTGGCCGTGGCGGTCTGCGAGGCGGCCGGGCTGTCGCTGCCGGCCTCGATCACCGGTGGGCTCGCGGCCCTGCTCGCGCTGTTCACGGTCGCCGATCCCACCGTGCGGGGCCAGACGGTCACCACCGCGCTGCTGCCCGTCGTCGGGCTCCCCGTCCTCGCGCTGGCGAGCGCCCTGCACGGGATGCCGGCGGTGCGGGACGCGGTGTGGCTCGCGGTGGTCTTCGCCGGTGTGTACGCCCGCCGCTGGGGACCGCGGGGCCAGTCGCTGGGCACCTTCGCCTTCATGGCGTTCTTCACGGCCCAGTTCCTGCACGCGGTCCCGGGCCGGATCCCGGAGCTGTACGCGGCGGTGGCGCTGTCGCTCGTCACCGCGTCGGTGGTGCGGTTCGGCGTGTGGTGCGTCGAGCGCCGTACGCCGCTGCCCGCCGCGCCCGCCCCGCTCGACGGGCTGGGCCTGGACCGGCCCACGACCCGCCTGGCGTTCCAGGCCACGGCCGCCTGTGCCTTCGCGGTCGCCGTGGGCCAGGTGCTGTCGCACGAGCGCTGGTACTGGGCCGTCGGCACGGCCTGGTGGATCTTCGTGAACACCGCCTCGCGCGGCGAGACGCTGGTGCGCGGCTTCCGGCGCGTCGTCGGCACGGTGGCCGGCATCGTCGCGGGACTGGTGGCCGCGGTTCCGCTGCATGGTGCCCCCGTGCCCACGGCCGTGCTCATCGCCGTCTGCGTGTTCGGCATCTTCTACACGGCGGCGCCGTCGTACAGCTGGATGATGTTCTTCGTCACCGTCATGGCGGGCCTGCTCTACGGCCTGCTCGGCGTCCTGCACCCCGGGCTGCTCGGCCTGCGCCTTGCGGAGACCGGTGCCGGCGCGCTCGGTGCCGCACTGGCCGTCGCCCTCGTCCTGCCGATCACCACCCACACGGTCACCGACCGGTGGGTGCGCCGCGCTCTGCACGCCGTGCACGACTGCACCGCGGCGGCGGCACGGCGGCTCGCGGGCGACGCGCAGACAGACCTCGCATCCCGCGTGGCGGAGCTCGAAGCGCTGCTGGGGCGCGTGCGTTTTTCCCTTGCGCCCCTGGTGCACCCGCTCAATCCCCTGCGGGCGCGTAAGGCGCGGGCCCTTCAGGTGCTCGCGCTGCTTGAGGAGTGCGCCCGGCGCACGAGCGGTCTTGTCGCTGTCGCCGCCGACCCTTACGCCTCCCACGACGCCCGTCTGACGGCCGCGTGCCGACGCGTCGAGGCCGCGGTGGAGGCGCTGCTCGGCGCGGTCCCCGAAAGCGCCCTGGCGACCCATGCGGGCGTCCCCGGCCACCATCCGGGTGCCGAACAGGCGCTCGGCCATCTGCACGGCCTGGAACGCGCCCTCGTGGCCCTGGCCGCACCGCTCTCTGGCTCGTCGCCGGCCCAGGCGTGACGTTCGTCGTCGCGCCGAGGCTCCGGAGTTTGGTCTAGACCTACTGCTACCGTCGTCCCGCAGGACGTCGGCGAGAGGGGACGGCAGTGGTGGACGGCGGCGGGCGGCGACGGGCCTACATCGGCTCGTTCACGACAGGGGGAGGGCGCGGCATCCTCGCGGCGGCCGTGGATCCGGACAGCGGCGCGCTGAGCGTCCTGAGCGCCATGGGCGAGGTGACCGACCCGTCCTACCTCGCGGTGTCCGGCGACATGCTGTACGCCGTCAGCGAGGCGGCCGACGGTGCGGTCGCCGCGTACCGACTGGACGGCGGCAGGCCCGAACTCACCGGTCCTCCGGTCCCCGTCGGCGGCAGCGGCCCCACGCATCTGAGTCTGCACGCCGGTCACGTCCTGACCGCCAACTATGACTCCGGCAGCGTGACCGCCGTCCCGCTGCGCGATGACGGAACCCCGGACGACGGCGCCGTCACCGTTTTCCGGCACGAGGGGTCGGGGCCGGTCCCGCAGCGGCAGCTCTCCGCGCACGCCCACCAGGTGCAGCCCGACCCGAGCGGCCGGTGGGTCGTCAGCGTCGACCTCGGCACGGACTCCGCGCGCGTGTGCGCCCTGGAGCCGGGCACGGTCACGCTGCACCGCGAGATCCTGCTGCGCCCCGGGTCCGGGCCACGCCACCTGGCCTTCCACCCGGACGGGACGCGCGCCTACGTCCTCAATGAGCTGGCGCCGACCGTCACCGTGTGCCGCTGGGACGCCGGAGCCGGAATGCTGGAGCCGATCGCCGAGACCTTCGTGCTGCCGGACGAGCCCGTCGGCGACGCCTACCCGTCGGGGATCGTCGCCTCGCCCGACGGGCGCTTCGTGTGGACCGCGACGCGCGGACAGGACGTGCTGTCCGTGTTCGCCGTGGAGGAGAACGGACTGAGGCTGCTGACCACGGTGCCGTGCGGGGGTGCCTGGCCGCGCGCGCTCGCCCTGTGGCAGGGGTTCTTGTACGTCGCCAACGAACGGTCCGGGGACGTGACCTGGTTCGCCGTGGATCCCACCACGGGACTGCCGCGGCGGTCCGGCTCGGTCGAGGCGCCTGCCGCGTCCTGCGTCGTCTTCGGCTGAACCGGGCGGCAACGCCGTCCGCGAGCGGTCCGCGCGACGAGAGCCGCCCTCTCCGACCGGCTGTCACGGCGCCCCGGCTCACCGCGCCCGGCAGCGCGAAGGGCCCCCTCCATCATGGAAGCGGGGCCCTTCGTCGTCCGGATGCGCGCCCGGCGGGGCTCAGCGGACCGGAGCGCCCTGCGCCTGCTGCGGCGCGATGCCCAGTGCCGTCGTGTACTTGGCCAGCGCCAGCTTGCCGATGGCCGGGTACGGGCCGAGCGCCTCTGCGGCGGGGCAGCCCGCTTCCTTGGCGGCCGCGTCCAGCAGCCCGGCCTCGAGCTCCGGGCCGATCAGGTACGGGGCGAGCGCCAGCTGCTGAGAGCCCGAGGACCGCAGCTGCTCGGCCACGGCCGTGATCGAGCCCTCCTGGTCCAGGGCCGCCGCCATCACCGGCACGGCGAGCCGCGCGGCGAGCAGCATGCCCGTGATCCCGGCCGCCTGCACGGCCTCCTCGCCGCCCACGGAGGCGAGGATGATGCCGTCCGCCGCGGTCGCCACGGTGAACAGCCGGGCACGGTCGGCGCGGGCCAGGCCGGCCTCGGACAGGCGCACGTGCAGCGCCTCGGCAAGCAGCGGGTGCGGGCCGAGGGCGTCGGTGAGATCGGCCGCGACACGGCTGTCCATGACCGCCTGGCGGACCCGGCGCAGCAGCGCGCTGTCCGGACCGGCCAGCAGGGGCACCACCACGGCCACGGGGCCGTCGGGCTCCTTGGCCTCCGCACCGGCCGCGAGGGCCTGCTCGTAGCGAGCGGTGCGCTCCTCGGCCGTGCGGGCGAGGACGGACTGCAGCGTGGGGAACTCGGAGTCGTCCCCGTCCAGGTAGCCGATCCGGGCGTCAAGACCGGGCAGCTCGGAACGCGCGATGCTCACGACCTCCTCGGCGAGGCTGCGCGTGGCGGCGCTGGGCGTGCCGGGCACCGCGAGGACGAGCGCGGGCGCGCCCTCGGGAGCTGCCAGCGGTTCCGGACGGCGGTGCCGGCCGGGCTGGCGGGGTCGCGGCATTCGTACAGGCAGGCCGGATGCGGGGCCAGTGGGGGAGCTCATGGCGCCGCATGCTACTCACTTTGTGGGCTCCCCTGTTCGGGGAGGGTGCAGGTGAGCGGTTTCCGTCCGGTTTTGTCTGATGAGTTACGTACGGATGAGAAACGAACGATACGGTCTGACTTTTTTCACCGCACACCAGGAACAACTTCCCTCTCCTGGCAAGGGGAATCAGTCGGCCTTTTCGGTCGCGAAACGCAGCGGGTGTTCGTCACGCGCCAGTTCGAGTGTGGTGTCCGGGGGTGCGAGTGCGATGCGTACGGCTGTGTCCACGGGGTTGCCTGTCGCGGGGGCCGGGCGCGCCGGAGGCAGGTGCCGCGCCAACTCCACGCGCATCGGCACGAGAGGCGGCTCGCCCAGCCGGAGGAGGCCTCCGGCCAGGGTGACTTCGGGCCCGTCCGCGGAGGGACTCACGGCGGTTGCGCTCAGGTGCCCGGGCCCCGCCGCGCCGGCTGCCCGCTGCCACCGGGTCGTCGGCGGCACGGACGGCGACGTCGGGCGCGAACGAAGCCAGGACCGCCGGCCGGTCGGTACGGGGGTGGAGCACGTCAGGCAGCCCGGTGACCCGGCCGAACGCCGCCTCAGGCCGTGTCGGCAGGCACGCCGAGGTGCCCGGGCGGCTTGTCGTGGCCCCGCAGGACCGTCTCGAGCCCGGCCCGGCCGATCCGTGCGCCGCCGCCGGCGTCGCCCGGCAGACGCCCCAACTCTCCGCCCGGCGACGGACCTTCAGGTCCGTGGCGAGCACGTTCACACCGGTGACGGGCGCGATCACGGCCTCCGGCCGTGCGCCGAGCGCGCCCGCGTAGGCGGTGAAGGCGTCCTCGGCCCGGACAACTCTGCGGACGCCCGGGTTCCGGGGCAGGCCTGCGGACTCAGGACGTCGCCCAGACCGGCCGGACCGGCGGCCCCGTTCGCGGCGGTGCGCACCTCAGTGCCTCCTGCGGCAACCTGCACCTGCCGTGTCCGCAGCAGCAGTTGGTCCGGAGGATGCCCGGCGTCCTGCCCTAGGAGACCGGTACGGACCGGCTCCCGTGAGACGAGCCGGGCCTGGCGCCGTCGAGGCCCGACCACCGTGCGGGACGAGGACGACCCACGGGCCGGAACCTCCGGAGTCCACCGCGAGAACGGCCGCGGTCTCGCCTGCCGCCGGGCCGTCCGCGGGACCCGGCGGTGTCACGGCAGGCGCCAGTCCACCGGTTGTCCGCCCTGCCTGATCAGGAGGTCATTGGCCCGGCTGAACGGGCGAGAGCCGAAGAAGCCCCGGTCCGCCGACATCGGGGACGGGTGCGCCGACTCGACCGACGGCAGTTCCCCCAGCAACGGCCGCAGATTGCGGGCGTCACGGCCCCACAGGACAGACACCAGCGGCTTTCCGCGCCCGGCGAGGGCCCTGATGGCCTGCTCCGTGACCTCCTCCCAGCCCTTGCCCCGGTGTGCCGCCGGGCGGCGCGGGGCCGTCGTGAGAGCTCTGTTGAGCAACAGCACGCCCTGTCGGGTCCATGGAGTGAGATCGCCGCTGGACGGCTGGGGCAGGCCCAGATCGGTGTTGAGCTCCCGGAAGATGTTGATCAGGCTGCCCGGGAGCGGCCGTACCTCAGGAGCCACCGAGAAGGACAGCCCCACCGCGTGCCCCGGTGTGGGGTACGGGTCCTGGCCGACGATCAGGACGCGGACCTCGTCGAAGGGCTGCTGAAAGGCCCGCAGCACATGCGGGCCCGCCGGGAGGTAGGTACGTCCCGCGGCGATCTCGGAGCGTAGGAAGTCCCCCATCTCGGCGATCCGCCCGGCGACGGGCTCCAGTGCTTTCGCCCAGCCCGGTTCGACGATCTCATGCAACGGTCGTGGTGCCACAGGCGTCACCCTACTGCCGGGCACACACCGGCGATCAACCGGTGGCCCGACGGCGACCGGGAATGATCGCACGGTTGACGAACAGCGCCCGGTCTGGGCGGCCTTGACCGCGTGCTGTCGCCCTTTGGCGACGAGATCGCGTCCGTCCCGGGAAGGTTGGGCGTGGGAGGGTGACGGATCACCGGATCAAGCGATCACCGCCGCCCGGACACACAGCACGTCCGGCAGATGCGACGCCAACTGCTGCCAGCTGTCGCCGTCGTCCGCCGACGCGTACACCTCGCCGTTGCGGTTGCCGAAGTAGACGCCCGCCGGGTCGCCGTCGTCCGTGCACAGGGCGTCGCGCAGCACCGTGCCGTAGTGGTCCTCGCCGGGCAGCCCCCTGGTGAGCGGCTCCCAGCTTCTGCCCGCGTCCGCCGTACGGAAGACGCGACAGCGGCGGTCGGCCGGGACGCGGTCCGCGTCCGCATTGATCGGGAAGACGTAGGCCGTGTCCCCGCGGTGCGGATGGGCGGCCGTGGCGAACCCGAACGTCGAGGGCAGACCTTCGCCGATGTCGGTCCAGTGGGCGCCCGCGTCGTCGCTTCGGTAGACCCCCCAGTGGTTCTGCAGATAGAGCCGGTCCGGGACCGCCGCGTCCTGCGCGATCTTGTGCACGCACTGGCCGAACTCCGGGTTGGGGTCGGGCAGGAACACCGCCGAGACACCGGAGTTGGACGGCTCCCAGCTCACGCCGCCGTCGCGGGTCCGGAAGACTCCGGCCGTCGACACGGCGACCGTCACCGCCTTCGGGTCCCGCTTGTCGGTGATCACGGTGTGCAGGCCCTCGCCGCCACCGCCGGGCACCCACTTGTCGCGCGTCGGGTGCTCCCACAGCGGACGCACGAGGTCGAAGCTCTCGCCCCGGTCCTCGGATCGGTACAGCGCGGCCGGTTCCGTGCCCGCGTAGACCACGTCCGGTTCGGCGGCCGCCGGGTGCAACTGCCATACGCGCTCCAGCGAAGCGCCCGTGTCCTTCGGGAACTTGACTGCGGGTTGCTTCGGCTCGGTCCAGGTGCGGCCCAAGTCGTCCGAGTGGAAGACGGACGGTCCCCAGTGCGAGCTGTCCCCTCCGGCCAGCAGGCGCGGGATGTCGCCGCGGGTGTCGATGGCGACCGAGTACACGGCCTGTGCGTTGAAGTACGGACTCTCGTCGAACTCCCAGGCACCTCCTCGCCGCCGTCCGATGAACAGTCCTTTTCGCGTGCCTACGGTGAGCAGTACGTCGGTCATGCGACCACCTCCGAAACGCCGGTGTTCCAGACAGGGGCCAGTCTGCACCCCGGCACTGACAGCCACCCCCGGGACGATCGTCCATGCAGGTCAACCGCCGTGTTGCCGAGGAGCGCAGGGACAGTTGGCCGCGACGCGGAGCCGGCGGACCGGGCTCCCGGCAGCAGAGCCGGCCGCCGGACGGCCACGCGCCGGCGGAAGCCCCGACTGAGCACCGGAGCGCCCCGGCCCGTATGGGAGTGCGGTCGGGGGGTGTCCGTGTGTGCGTGAGGAGGATGCCATCGATGAGGTGGCTGCCATCGATGACGGCGTTCCGCGGTCCCGGGGTGTGGCTGTGGCGGTGGCGCCGCAATCCGCTGCGGCGTCGCAGCGATGCGCTGGAGGCCTGGATCGTGCTGGCGGTCTGGTCCGTGACCGTGATCGGGGGAGTGCTGGCGGGACTTGCGGCGGCGCACTCGGTGGAGCGCGGCATGGACAGGGAGCGGGCCGAATGGCGCCCTGTCATGGCGCTGCTGACCCAGGACGCGCCGAAGTCGGCCGCCGCGAGCGCGGCCGGCGCGGAACGGGTGTGGGCCAAGGTGCGCTGGACGGGGACGGACGGCTCCTCCCACGCCGGCCGGGTGCGCGTGGCCGCGGGCAGTACGACGGGTACCGCGGTCACCGTCTGGACGGACCGTGACGGCTCCCTGGTGACCGAACCCGCCACCGCGTCGCAGGCCCATGTACGGGCGGCCATGGTCGGTGTGCTGGCGGGGGCGGGTGTGGCCACGGTCCCGTTCGTGGGCGGGCGCATGGCCCGGGAACGTCTCGAACGGCGCCGCATGGCGCAGTGGGACGAAGCCTGGGCGCGGTTCGGGTCGACCTGGGGACGGATGACCGGCTGACCCGGCCGACCGAGCCCGGAGCGCTCGTACTTGGCCCGCCGGCCCCTGAGGCACGCACGGGTGGCCTACGACGTCCCGGGGCGGCCGCCTCCAAAGGGCAACCCAGGTGGCCCGGTTCGAAGCGAACCGGGCCCGGTGCGAGGACCTGCGCAGGGACGGTCTAAATAGTTTCGTCCCCGGGCTTGCCCGCGCCCTCCTCGCCACCACCGCCCGTTCGGCCGCCCGCCTCGGGGACACCTGAACCGGCCTTCGAGGGCCCGTGGTTGAAGAGCAGGTTCAGCACGACCGCCGTCACGCAGCCCGCGCTGATCCCGCTGTTCATCACCGTCTGAAACCAGTCCGGGAACTTCTCGTACACCGTCGGCACGCCGACCGGCAGCATGCCGACCGCCAACGAGACGGCCACCACCGTCAGGTTGTGGTTGCCCTTGAAGTCCACCGTGGCCAGCGTGCGCAGCCCGCTCGCGGCGACCGTGCCGAACATCACCAGACCCGCGCCGCCAAGGACCGGCTCCGGTACGGCCGCGACCACAGCACCCAGCTTGGGCAGCAGGCCAAGCAGCACGAGCAGGCCGCCGGCCGCCGCGACCACCCAGCGGCTGCGCACCCGGGTCATTCCCACCAGGCCGACGTTCTGCGCGTACGCCGTGTACGGGAAGGTGTTGAACACCCCGCCGACGACCGTGGAGAGGCCGTCGGCCCGCAGACCGTCCGCGAGCGATCGCGGGTCGGCCTTCCGCCCGGTCAACTCGCCGACCGCGATGAGGTCGCCGGTCGTCTCGGTCATCGTCACCAGCGCCACCACGAGCATCGACACGACGGCGGAGGCGCGGAAGGCGGGCGTGCCGAAGTGGAAGGGGGTGCTGATCCCGATCCAGTCGGCGTCCCCGATGCCGCCGAAGTCGGTGAAACCGAAAGGCACCGCGACCGCGAGTCCCACCACGATGCCGATCAGCACCGCGATCCGGCTCAGGAACGGGGGCGCGAAACGCTGCACCCCGATCACCACGGCCAGCACGAAGGCCGCGAGTGCCAGGTTCTTAGGCTCCCCGAAGTCCTTCGAGCCCTGCCCGCCCGCGGCCCAGTTGCCCGCCACCGGCAGCAGCGAGATGCCGATGACCAGGATCACGGTGCCGGTGACGAGCGGCGGGAAGAAGCGCAGCAGCCTGCCGAAGACCGGCGCGAGCAGCATGATGGCGATTCCCGCCACGATCACCGAGCCGTAGACGGCGGGCAGTCCACCACCCGTCGTCCCGATCAGCACCATCGGGGAGACGGCGGCGAAGGTGCAGCCCTGCATGATCGGCAGCCGTGCGCCGAAGCGCCAGAAGCCGACGCACTGGATGAGTGTCGCGATTCCGCACACGAGCAGATCGGCGGTGATCAGATACGCCAGGTCGGCGGCCGACAGCTTCATGGCGCCGCCCACGATCAGGGGGACGGCCACGGCGCCGGCGTACATCGCGAGGACGTGCTGGAGGGCCAGGCCCGCGAGTTGGCGTACAGGCGGTACCGCGTCGACGGAGTGGACGGGGGTGGTTGCCATGGGGGGAGAACGTAAGCCCCTTGAACAGGTTGCTGATTGCCGACCGGTTGCCGCTCTGTGTCGTGACAGACGGACGTCCGGGTCCGACGCTCAGCGCCCTGTGCCGTGTCCTTCGAGAGCGGTGGAGCCGGCGGCGGCCATCAGGGACGCCCAGTCCGGGAGCTTGACGACTCCCCGCCCCAGCGACGCGCCGAGCTCCGCCTCCGCCCGCTCGATCGCCAGCCACCCCGCCCACTCGACCGGGGCGAGTCCGTCCGCCCGAAGGGCCGGCAGCGCGTCCTCGGGGACCTCACGCCCCGCGAGGCCGGGCGCGTCCTCCAGCAGTGAGGTCACCGTCTCCTTGGCGCACGGCCGGTTCGTGCCGATGACACCCGTGGGGCCGCGCTTGATCCACCCGGCCACGTACTCCCCCGGAGAGACCTCCCCTTCGCGCAGGACCCGTCCCGCCAGATGCGGCACGGTGCCGGTCACCGCGTCGAACGGCAGCCCCTGAAGCGGGACTCCGCGATAGCCGACCGAGCGCAGCACCAGTTGTGCCTCGATGTCCTCGTACCGCCCGCTGCCCGTCACCCGGCCGGATCCGTCGGGGATCGTCCGCTCGAAGCGTACGGCGCCCACCCGGCCTCCGTCGGCGAGGAGTTCGACCGGACGAAGGAAGAAGCGCAGCCGGATCCGGCGCGGGGCGCCCTGTGGCGGTGCCGCGGCCCAGCCGCGCAGCACCTCGATGTTGCGGCGCAGGGCGGCGGGCAGCCCTGAGGGATCGGTGTAGGCCGGGTCGAGCGCCAGTTCCGCCTCGTCGACGACCACCTCGGTGTCGGGCAGTGCGCCCAGTTCGCGCAGTTCCTTGGTGGTGAACCGCGCCTGCGAGGGTCCGCGCCGCCCCACCATGTGGATCTCGGTGACCTTGCTCTCGGCCAGCGCGGCCAGCGCCGCCTGCGGCATGTCGGTGGGGATCAGCTCGTTCACCCCGCGAGCGAGGATCCGGGTCACGTCGACCGCGACGTTCCCCACACCGATCACCACCGCGGTGCGCGCGCCGAGCACGAAACCGTCGGCGACGCAGTCCGGGTGTGCGCTGTACCAGGACACGAACTCGGTCGCCGACCAGCTGCCGGGCAGCTCTTCGCCCGGGATGCCGAGATGACGGTCGGTCGCGGCGCCCACACAGTAGACCACCGCGTGGTACAGCTCGCGCAGCCGTTCCGGCCGTACTCCGTCCGCGCCGACCTGGACACCGCCGAGGAACCGGATCCGCTCGTCCTCCATGACCGCGCGGAGATTGTTCTGCAGCGACTTGATCTTCTCGTGGTCGGGTGCCACCCCGTACCGCACCAGGCCGTACGGGCAGGGCAGCCGGTCGAGGACGTCGACGCGCACCTCTGGATCCCGCTGGACAAGGCTCTGGGCGGCGTACACCCCACTCGGCCCGGAGCCGACGACGGCGACATGCAGCACGGCGGAACTCCCTCGTTGAGGAGATCGCTGGTGGCTCCAGCATTGCACCGCGCACGGCAGGACGGGAGAGGGCTGGCGGATGCGGCGCTGGGCCGACGGGGTGCGGTGCGCACCCCTGCCGTGCGTGGCTTTGGCATGGTATGCGATCAGCCGCTTACGTTGCGTTTATGCCCGAAGTGTCCCTTCAGGATTTTTCCGATCACTTCGGATCGGATGGGGCGGTGTCCGTGCGGCCCGCGTGGGAAGTGCGGGAGCGCGAGAACACCATGACCTGGTTCGCCGTCCGGCTCGACCTGCCGGACGGGGGTTGTGTCGACGTCCTCGCGGTGGTGGCCGGCGGATGTGTGGCGATCGAAGAGGTGCGGGCCCAGCCCGGCCTCACACTGGACGACCTGTCGGCTCTCGCCGACTGGATCGAGGAACCGCTGCTCGAGGCATGCGGCATGGAGCCGGACCGTTCCCCCGTGCCCACCGGACCGCCGACGTGCGGTGAGGGGCCGGCCTGGCCGCGCGGCGTCGAAGGGTGGCGCCTGGTCGCCGAGGAGTACCTCGCGGCCCAGCACGCGGATACCGATCCGGTGTTCGCGGTGATGCGTGCGACGGGGCGCAGCCGCCGCAGAGCGCTGAAGCTGATCGCCGAGGCGCGCGACGCGGAACTCCTGGCGCCACGTCACGCCCGCTCCTGATCCGGTCGGTTGAGCATGAGCGCGGAGCAACGCCCGGACATCTGCGGCTATTTCGACACCCTGTTCGTCTCCGGCTGACGGTTCTCCGTCGCGAAGAACCGCGACAGATCGGTGTCGTAGGCCCTGCCCACGCCTTCGGGTTCCGGCGGGCTGCCCATCTCCCAGTCGAGGCCGTACCGCTGGAACAGCTCGGCCCGCAGCACCGGCAGCGGCATCGGCGCACCCGGCACCAGGGCCGCGTAGACCGCGCCCATCAACAGGGCGCGCAGCATCGGGTAGTCGGCGTCCGTGTCCGTCGAGCCGCGCCGCGTCACCGTGTCCCGCAGCAGCTCCGCCAGTCGCTGCTGCTCGGGGCACTGCACGAATCCCTCGGCCTGCAGGATGCCCGCCATGTGCTGACGCATCAGCACGGTGTGGTGGACGGTGAGGCCCAGGACGGCGTCGACGGCCCGCGCCATCCGCTCCCGGCCGTCCTCGGTACGCGGCTCGCGCTCCAGGGCTTCTTCGAGGGTGCGGTGCATCAACCGGTGCACGGCCGACTGGAGGAGTTGCCGTTTGCCCGGGAAGTAATACGAGACCAGGCCCCGCGCGGAGCCGGCGCGGTCCGCGATGTCGGCGAGTGTCGTCGAGTCGTATCCGCGCTCGCCGACCAGTTCGATCGCGGCGTGCAGGAGCCGTTCGCGGGAACGCCGCCGCAATTCTTCATTGACCGAGGCGCTGCGCGGCGACATCCTGGACTCCTGCGTTGACTGGCTGTCAGCCAACTATACTCAGCGCATCCCGGTCCCGTTGCCCTCGGGTCGGTTCCGGGGTGGCGTCTGCCCTGGGCCACACGGGGGATGGTCCAGGGCGGACGCCGGAACTATCGCCCGCGCACCGCCTCACGCCAGATCAGCCGCGGAATGCTGGGCTTCACATCCCGTGTGACCACGCCCATCGCCCTGCGCACATACCGCCCGTCCACCAGTTCCCGCAGCATGGCCGCCGCGAGATCGGCCCGGGCCGTGAACACGCCGTCCGCACTGCCCTCCGCGACCACGTAGCGGGTGGGCTCGGGATGGTCGAAGAGGCCGGACGGGCGTGCGACGGTCCAGTCCAGCGGGGTGTCACGCAGCACCCCCTCCATGCGGCGCATGTCCTCGTGCGCGGTGCGGGCGATGACCCGGTTCACATACGGGTCCAGCACCTGGTTGAAGAAGAAGGCCCCGCTGGGCCGCCAGGCCGGGTCGAGGACGCTGGAGCTCACCGCGACCAGCCGCTTCACACCGTGCCGCCCCATCGCGTCGGCGATGTTCCGGGCCGCCGTCGAATAGAGGGTGACCGGTGCCCGCCCGGGCCGCACCCCCAGCGCGGACAGTACGACGTCGGCGCCCTCGATCACCGCGTCGACCGCACCCGCGTCGGTGGCGTCGGCATCGGCCATGGTCAGCCCCGCGCGCCCGGCCATCGGATGCGGCCGGCGGGTCACCGCCGTGACCTCGTTCCCGTCCGCCAGTGCCTGGGCGACCAGTTGACGGCCGGTGGGTCCGCCCGCTCCGAAGACGACGATGCGCATGACGTGTTTCCTCTCGATGGTCGGTTCGTGCCTTGACAGTGGCGCTCGAGGGCCGGGATATTCAACGCTGATGAATAAATCCCGCGGTCGGCCACCGGGCCGCCCCGCCACCAGAGCCCGTATCACCGGGGTCGCCCGCACCCTCTTCCTGGAGCGGGGCTACCAGGGCACGACGCTGCGCGCGATCGCCGCCGAGGCCGAGGTGGACGTGGCGCTCATCGGCTACCACTTCGGTTCGAAGCAGGGTCTGTTCGGCGAGTCGATGAATTTGCGCTGCGGACAGTCGAACGCGATCCTGAGCGCCCTGGACGGTGATCAGGCGGGGCTCGCCGACCGCCTCCTGGACGCCGTCACCGCCCTGTGGGAGGACCCGTCCGGCAGCGGATTCGCGGCGATGGACGGCACGGCGCTGCGGGACGAGGACGTGATGCGGGTGTTCCGCGAGTTCCTGGAGCGCGAGATCCTCGGCCGGATCGCGAGCCATCTCGGCGGCCGGGACGCCACGGACCGCGCCACGGCAGCCGTCGCCGTGCTCGGCGGCCTGATCTTCACCCGCTATCTGAACCCGCTCGGCCCGGTGCAGGCACTGGACGCAGCGGATGTACGACGGATCCTGGGTCCGCCCCTGCGCGCCGCCCTGAGCGGCCACCGGCGCAGGACGAGGCCTGCGGCACAGCTGTCGCAGAGGAGCCGGACCGTCCCTAGAGTGGGCACGAGTCCCAAGGAGGCATGACGCACATGGGTGAGGACCAGATCCTGGCAAGGATCACGGCGATGGTGGACGAGGAACGCGGCCTGCGTGAGGCGGTGTCGTCCGGCCGGATCGACAGCTCCACCGAGCACGCACGGCTCGTCGAGCTGGAACAAGCGTTGGACCAGTGCTGGGACCTGCTGCGCCAGCGCCGCGCGAAGGCCGAGTTCGGCGAGAACCCGGACGAGGCGCGTGTCCGCCCGGCGTCCGAGGTCGAGGGCTACCAGGGCTGAGACGGGGGCGGGGTCAGCCGATCAGGCCCAGCACGGGGCGGAGTCCGTCCGGCCGCTCGGTCACCGGGCGATGGTCGACGAAGTGCACCGCACAGCCGAGCGCCGCGGCCCCGCCGTCCGCCCGTCGGTTGTCGCCGACCATGAGCGTGTCCTGCGGGGCGACACCGAGCGCGTCGCACGCCAGGGCGAACAGCCGGGGGTCGGGCTTCTGGATGCCGTGCTCGTACGACAGCACGTATGTGTGGACGTACGGGTCGACGCCGTGCTCCCGGAAGACCGGCCGCAGGTCCCAGCCGATGTTGCTGACCACGCCGACGGCCACTCCTCGTCCGTGCAGGGCGCCGAGCACCTCGGCGGCGTCAGGGTAGAGCCGCCAGGCGGCAGGTCTCATATGGCGGTCGTACAGCACGTCATGGAGTCGCGGGTCCGGCAACGGCACCCGACGGGACAGGCCGGTGTACGCGGCCCGGTGCGCCTCGGCGCTGCGGTCCCGGTCGGCCCACAGCGCGGCGAGGTCCTCCGGCAGCGGCCCTTCGGGGAAGGAACCACCGGCCAGTGCGCCCGCCGACTCCAGCAGCTCGGCCGTGCGCACCAACTCGGCCTCGGGCAGCGTGACACCGGCTTCCGCCAGTGCCGCGCGCAGCCAGGATTCGGCCGACTCGATGCGGAACAACGTTCCGGAGAAGTCGAAGAGCACACCTTTGATCGCCATGGGGACGATGTTTCGCGACCCGTTGTGCACGCGTCAAGAACGCCCCGCCCGCCTGGTCGTGTTCTTCTCCGTTCCGCCCCACCGCTCATAGGACGCCACGGCGAGCACGACCAGCAGCGCCCCGAACAGCCAGCCGCCCAGCACGTCCGACGGCCAGTGCACGCCCAGCCAGACCCGGGTCAGGCCGACCCCGATGACGGAGACCACCGCCACGGTCAGCGCGGTGCACCACAGGACGCCCCTGGCGCCGTACCGGCGAAGAACCCACAGCAGCAGCCCGCACACGAGAGCCGCCGTCATCGCGTGCCCGGAGGGGAAGGCCCCGTTGTGCACCACGTCGAGTGGGTCGGGCCACTCGGGGCGTGCTCGGCCGATGGCCGCCTTGGCGACGTTCTGCGCGACCGCGCCCAGCGCGCAGGTGGCCGCCACCCACAGGGCGAGCCGGCGGTCCCGCTGCCGCCACAGGAGCCAGAACACCGCGACCGCGCACAGGACGCGCATGGTCGCCGGGTCCCATACCCAGTCCGTGAGGAAGCGGGCCGTGCGTGTGAGGCCCGGGTTGTCGAGCGCCCAGCCGTGCACCGTGCGCGCGATGTCCGCGTCCAGCGCCACGAGCGGGTGCCAGGGGATGGTCACCAGCACCAGAAGCAGCAGCGACGCGCAGCCCAGGGCCGTGGCGGCGACTTCCGCACCTCGCGGGGCCGGGCGCCGGATCGGTGAGTCGACGGGCAGGGGCTGCATACCCTGATCCTCGCCCCTGTGCGGCCTTTCCGGTCAACGGACACGGCGCCCGTGTGACCCGGGCGCCCGGTTCACCTCAGTGCCCGCAGCCCCGGTACGAACGCCACCAGCACGGGGATCACCGGAACCAGTGCCGCGGTCGCCGTCAGTCGCAACCGCTGTGCCGCCGGCAGCCGGTCCGGAGGCGTGAGGAGACGGTGGACACGATGCGGAACATGGGCCTGCGGGGTGGGACAGGGCCCGAAGACGCCCCGGTCCTCGTTGAGTTCGACCAGGGCGAGAGCCGTGGTGAGGCGGCCGTGGCGGCGCGAGGCCATGTCGTCGGCGGCCAGTTCGACCAGCCGGTGCATCTCGTCGCGGAACGCTGCGAAGACCGGCACCTGGGGAAATCCGTTGGCCAGCGCGGCCGAGGAGTGCAGCAGCCAGTCGTGGCGGGCCCGCGCGTGCCCCTGCTCATGGGCGAGCACCGCGTCCAGCTGCTTGCCCTTCAGTCGGCGCAACGCCTCCGTGGTGACGACCAGTTGGGGCGTGGCGCCCGACAGCCACCAGGCCTCGGCACGCTCTCCCTCCAGGACCACCAGCCGGTCCCTGCGGGTCTCCTCGCCGGGCAACAGCGGGGCCCGTACGAGCAGTTCGGCCCTGCTCTGCCGACGCCGGGCCCGCGCCCTGGCGACCTCACGGACCAGCATCGCCGCGCTCCACGCCCCGCCGCACGCCAGTGCCACGGCGGTGGCAGCGGCCCACGTGCTCCCGGAATCCAGCGCGTAGGCGTCCACGACCGAGTCCGGCGCGGGGGCGAACACATGGCCCCTCACGGCCGCCCAGGCGGCGGCCGCGCTCAGCGTCATCGACAGCGCGCAGCACACCAGAACCGCCGCCACCACGCACTGCCACACCCACAGGGCGACCACCGGTTCTCGGTCCGGCCAGTCCGCCCGGGCGAGCAGCCGCGGAGCGAGAACGGCGGTCAGGGCGCCGAGCAGCAGCAGTGCCGCGGGGACCATCATGAGCCGAAGCCTATGAGCCGGGTGTCGTCATGGGGTACGTACTGTCGCGGCAAAGTGACGTACGCCACCGTCGGCGACGGGACCGGGGGGAGTTCACCACGGCACCAGAGGCCGTTCGCCCGGGCGCCGGAGGCAGTTCGCCACGGCACCGGCCGGCAGTCCGCCACGGCGCCGGGGAAGGGCGGGTCCTCTTCGCGTGTGGCGCCGTCAGAGCGCGATGCGCCCTGGTCAGAGCGTGAGGAGCATCGCCAGCATCGCGATGGCCATCGACAGCCGGCAGGCGCGTGCCAGTTCCGGTCGGTCGCCCCAGCCGACGAGGCGTGTGCCCCCGGCCCCGGCCGTCGCCGCGACCGGCACCAACCGCGCTCCGGACCACAGCACGTACATCGCGAAGTAGAGGAGGAGAGCCCCGGTGACCGGGGCGATGCCGCTGTGGCCGTGGTGCCCAGGAGAGGAGACCATCGCCGCCGCCATGTACGCCATGGCGAACGCTCCCACCAGGTGGTGCAGGTGGTGGCCGCCGCTACGCGCGGCCCACAGGGTGCGCACGGCCGCGCCGCCGAAGACCACGACGTAGGCGATCAGGGCGCAGCGGGGCGGCGCGGCCACCGTCGCGGGCACGGCCATCGCGGCCATGCCGAACCCCATCAGCGCCTCGCCGCCCGCGGCCCTGCGCTGTTCCTCGACGGCGCTGCGCATGCGCATCAGACAGTAGGCCCCGGTCGCCGTGCACAGCGCGACGAGCAGCCAGCCGGGTGACGACGGTCCGTGCACCGCGCACCTCCCCCGTTCGACGGTCTCGGACAGTCGCTGGAGGCATTCCCGTCACGGATGGTGCGCAAGCAAGCGCACAGGGGTACAGGGGGAGCGCGGGAGGCTCGAGCCGCAGGCCGGGGCCGCGGTCCCAGAAATCATTTATGAGTAAAACACCTGCTAAACTTGTCGTCATGAGCAGTGCGAACCGCCGATCCTCCCGAGTGCGTCCGCTTCCCCTGTCCGGTCTCCTGCGCCTCGGCAGGCCCTCCGACATCTGGTTCAAGCCCGCGCTGAGCGTGGTCGCCGGGGTCGCACCGCCGAACCTCACCCTGCTCGCCCTGGGCCGCCTCGATCTCGCGGCGTACACGATGGCGGGCTCGCTCTGCGCCCTCTACGCACACAACCGCCCGTACTCGGCCCGGGCGGGGATCCTCATCCGGGTCGTCCTCGCCATGGTGAGCGGCCTGGCCGTCTCCCTGGTCGCGGCGTCGCTGACCACGAACCCGGTGGTGCTGGTCACCGTCGGCGCCCTGCTCGCGGCGGTCCACAAAGCGCTGTGCGACGCGACCCGTCTCGGCCCCCCGGGCAATGTGATCTTCACCTTCGTCACCTCGGCGGCCCTGTTCGTGCCGCAGTCCCTCGGCCAGGTGCCCGGCCATGTCGCCCTCGCCGCAGCGGCTGGCGCATGGTCCTGGATCGTGGGCATGGCCCCCGGTCTGCTGCGGCCCCACGGCCCCGAGCGCCGGGCCACCGCCCACGCCCTGAGCGCCGCCGCCGCGTTCGCGGCGACCGGTGAAACCGCCGCCCGGGCCGGTGCCGCGGCCGCCGTGCACACCGCCTGGCAGTCACTGCTGTCCACCGGCGCCCGCTCCGCGCCCCGGCGTGCCCTGGAACGGCTCCTCGTCCGGGCCGAGGTGGCGCTCGCGGCGCCCGCGGACACCGACTCCGAGCGACTGCGCGCCTGGGCCCGCGCACTGCGGGGCACCGGGCCCGTTCCGCGGCCGGACGACCTCGGCGAGGCTGCCGACGAACTCCTCGGCGTGGAACTCGAACTCGACAGCCCGCCGCGCCCGCTGCACCACAGGCTCGCCCCGCTCGCCCCCCTCGTCCTGCGCACGGCGCTCGGCTGTGCCCTCGCCGGATACGTCTCGCTCGCACTCGGCATCGGCCGCCCGTACTGGGCGCTGGTCACCGCCGCCTCGATCTACCAGGCCAACGTCACCCTCACCTGGCGCCGCGGCATCCAGCGGGTCGTCGGCAACCTCGTCGGGGTCCTGCTGTTCGCCGCCGTCGCCCCGGTCGCCCATCTGAGCCAGCTGGCCCTGGTGCTGTGCGGTCTCGCCTTCAACTTCGGCGCCGAGGCGCTGATCAGCCGGAACTACTGGATCGGCAGCGTCTGCGTGACGCCGATGGCCCTGCTCATCACCGAGTTCGGCCACCACCAGGAGCCGGGCGCGCTGATGACCGACCGGGTCGTGGACACCCTCATCGGGGCGCTGGTCGGCTTCGCCGCCGCGATCGCCGTCACCAACCGGCGCGCCGGTGACCGTATCGAAGACGCCCTCGCCGCAGTGGAGCGGACCCGTGAGCGCGCCGCCCGCGTGCTTGTGGCGGACCGCCCCGAGCCGGCGGACCTGGAGGGGGCGCGCCGCGCCCTGGCCGCCGCCGTCGTGGACCTGCGCGCCGCGGTCGACGCCGCCTCCGGCGAATGGTGGCAGCGCGCCCTGCCGGAGGAGCGGGTGCTGCGCGCCGAGCAGGACGGGCACCGTACGCTCGCCGCGACGGTACGACGGCAGGGACTGCACACCTCGGAAGGCGTACGGGCATGACGGCAGGAAACGGAGGGCCGGGGACCGGAGCCGCCGGGCGGAAGGACACGGGCGACGGCGCGGACGGACCGCGGCACGCGGACGCCGGGGCCGTCGGGCAGCCGCCCGGGCGTGCCCCAGCGGACGACATCGTCGCGGCCGTGGTGCGCCAGTGGCACGCGGTCCGGCCCGACGTCGACACCGGGCCCATGGAGATCATCGGCCGCGTCAACCGCTGTGCCGCCCTGCTCCAGCAGGCGGAGGACGCGCCGCTGCGCCGGGTGGGGCTGACCCGGCCCGAGTTCGACGTACTCGGCACCCTGCGGCGCACCGGCCACGAGCTGACGCCCGGTGAGATCGCCCGCGAGACCTTCTCCTCCGGTGCCGCCGTCACCAAACGCCTCAAGCAGCTGACCGAACGCGGCCTGGTCGAGCGGCGCGGCGACACCCGGGACCGCCGGGTGGCCCGTGTCCACCTCACCGACGCGGGCCGCGACCTCGTCGACGGCATCCTGCCCGAGCAGCTCTCCTACGAGAGAGCCGCGCTGTCCGGTCTCGACGCCGACGGGCAGCGCGAACTGGCCGCACTGCTGAGTGAGTTGCTCGTCCAGCTGGAGGGCCGGCTCGGCGCTCCGCGCGGCTGACCGCGCACCGCCACGGGGGCGCCCGACAGCGCCTAGTCCTCGGCCTCCGGGCCCTCGGTGTACACGCCGAACACCGCGCCCTGCGGGTCCTTCAGGACGGCGATGCGGGGACCGTCGGGGACCGATATCGGTTTCGTCTGGACGCTCGCACCCGCCCGCGCCGCCGCGGACACCGTGGTGTCCACGTCCTCCACCGCGAAGTAGGGCAGCCAGTGCGGCGGCACCTCGGCGGCGAACCGGTCGTCCATCGTCAGCATGCCGCCGAAGTCGGCGTCGTCGATCCCCCACTGCGTGTATTCCTCGGAGGCGTTCACGCTCCAGCCGAAGACCGTGGTGTAGAAGTCGGTGACCCTGTCGGGTTCCCGGGTCAGCAGCTCCACCCAGCCGAGCGAGCCGGGCGCGTTGAACAGCCCCGCACCGGGAAAGGTCCGCTGCTGCCACATCTGGAAGGCAGCGCCGCCCGGGTCGCGCGCAACCGTGAAGCGGCCCGCGTCGAACACGTCCATCGGCCCGAGGATCACCGTGCCGCCGGCCGCCCGCACCGCTTCCGCCGCCGCCTCCGCGTCGGTCACCGCGAACGACACGTTCCAGGCGACCGGCTGTGACTCCTGGTACAGCGGCGAGAGGGCCGCGACCGCCGCGTCACCGAGATGCGCGACCGTGTACCCGCCCGCCTCCTGACGGGGATCCGTCTCCGGCCGCCAGCCGAACAGGTCGGCGTAGAACCGCTTGGCCGCCTCCATGTCGCTGGTACCGAGCTCGGTCCAGCAGGGTCCTCCGGGCACCGGTTTCTCGAGCCTCATGACGTGCCTCCCACCGCTCGCGTCCCCTTCAGAGGCTAGTCCCGCAGCCGGCCGGAGGCATCAGATTCCCGGGCGGTACCGCAGGGGGTGGTCGGCCGGGATCTCCACGAGCACGATCTGTGTGCCGTCCGGGTCCTCGATCCACATCTCGATCAGGCCCCAGGGCTCCTTCACGGGCGGCCGCACGATCTCGACCCCTGCCTCGGCCAGTTCCCGGTGTGCGACCGCTACATCCGGCACCTGCAGCCAGAGCTTCAGTGCGGGGGAAGGCGGCGCCTCGTCGCGGCCCGCCACTTCCAGGAAGCCGCCGCCGAGGAAGTACACCACTCCGCGCTCCGGCCCCGTGCCGAACTCCCGGTAGACCGGGAGCCCGAGTTTCCCGCCGTAGAAGGCCCGGGAGCGCTCCGGGTCGGAGGGGCGCAAGAGGATGCGGCTGCTCAGTACGTGGACCATGCGTCCGGAGCCTAGTGCGAGGACTACTCTCGTCCGTGCCCGCGCCGCGCCACCGAAACGGAGAAGCAGTCCATGGACTCCGCCGCCACAGCAGCCACCGCCGCCACGACCGGCCTGATCTTCCGCGACGCCACCGACGCCGACGTCGACGCGCTGGTCGCGCTGATCGAGTCGGCCTACCGCGGCGACTCCAGCCGGGCCGGCTGGACGACCGAGGCGGACATCCTGCAGGGGCAGCGCACCGACCCCGAGGGCGTGCTCCAGGTCATCGGCGCGGCGGACAGCCGGCTGCTCATGGTCGAGCGGGACGGGGCGCTTGTCGCCTGCTGCCAGCTCGAGCGCCGCTACGACCACGCCTACTTCGGCATGTTCGCGGTCAGCCCGGCGCTTCAGGGCGCGGGCCTCGGCAAGGTCGTCATCGCCGAGGCGGAGCGTACGGCCCTCGAGGACTGGGGCGTCTCACAGATGCATATGACCGTGATCTCCGTCCGCGAGGACCTCATCGCCTGGTACGGGCGGCGCGGCTACCGCCGTACGGGACGGATGACCCCCTTTCCGTACGGCGACGAGCGCTTCGGCATCCCGCAGCGCGCCGACCTGCAGTTCGAGCTGCTGGTCAAGCCGCTGGTCTGACTCCGGGCGCGGCGCCCCGAGCGACGCTCAGCCCGGAGTGACGTTCACGCGGTGTACCGGCCGGTTCGCTTGATCTCCGGGTAGTCGGTGGTCGCGCCGTCCAGTTCCAGGGCGCGGACCAGCCGCAGGTGGTCCAGGGTGTTGACGACCCAGGCGATGATCCTCAGGTCCGCCTCGCGGGCGTGCTCGACGACCTCGAGGGTGAGCCGGCGGATGTTGAGGCAGACCGTTCCGGCACCGGCCTCGACGGCGCGCTCCACCACATCGGGTCCGTAGCGGCCGGCGATCAGGGCGGTGCGCACGCCCGGTACCAGTCGGGCGATCTCGGCGACAGCCTCGTCGTGGAACGACGACACCTCCACCCGGCCCACCAGGTCCCGGCGGTGCATGACCTCGGCCAGCGCCCGAGCGGCCGCCACGTCCTTGATCTCCGCCTGGATCGGCGTCCGCACCGCGTCCAGGACCTCCTCGAAGACCGGCACGCGCTCACCACGGCCGGCGTCCAGGGTCCGCAGCTCGGCGAGGGTCTTCTCCGAGATCGGTCCGGTGCCGTCGGTCGTACGGTCCACGTCGGCGTCGTGCATGATCACGAGGGCGCCGTCCTTGCTCAGATGCAGATCGAGTTCGATCAGGTCCAGGCCCGCGTGCTCGGCGGCGACGAAGGACCGGAGGGTGTTCTCGGGCTCGACACCCATGACTCCGCGGTGACCGATGGTGAGGAAGTTCAAGGTTCAACTCGCTTCCGTCGACGGCGGCTCGGCTGCCGCGCGGCGTCCCGACACCGGCACGGCAAGGCCGCAGCCTAATGGCCCGGCTCTCCGCTGAACCCGCTCGTACACGGCCAATGGGTACGCGGCGCGGCGTGAATCCGGACGGTGCCGCCGACTGTGTGTCGCTCTATGGTGGGCGTGTCGCTTGGGCGTTGACTTATGCCGTGTCCGCCCGTCCGGCCGGACTTCGCCCCTCTCGTCTCAGACGTCCCGCGGCCGCCGTCCGCTCTGAGCGTCACCCGGGGACGGGTGTTCCCGAGGCCCGGCCCGGCTCCCCGGCGGCCTTCGCGCAGTCGGGTGACGGTTCGAGGAACTCATCGACCTGTCGGCGTCCGACAGGAAAAAGAGCGGTGAAGCCGGGGGAGGGCAGGATATTTTCCCGAGGGCCCTCTTGCTGGAAGAAACCTCGTATGCATACGGTGTCCTTACGCGAGGTTCTCCCGTGGAGGTTGGGTCATGACGGAAATTCTTGTGCAGCTGGGTCCGGAGGGGCAGGTTCCTCCGCAGGGCAGGGTGGTGGACCATCCGGCTTGGCCCGTGCTCAAGAGTGCCGTGGAACAGATCCGGCCATGGCAGTCCAAGGACGGCTCCATCGACTTCGACGCCGAGGGCGCGCCGGCCCCGGCGGACGCGGTCCTCGCGGTGCGCCGTGTGGCGGACGCCGTCGCGGAGCTCTCCCTGCTGCTGCCGCACGACAACGCCTACCACGAGGCGCTGGTGAAGGACCTGCACCGCTGGGCCGACGACGGCTTCAAGGTGCCGGACTTCCTTGACTCGCTGCTGGCCTTCCAGCCCGCCGCGGACCGCAGGGACGGGCTCCAGCACCTGGTCGTCTTCCCGATGTACACGCAGAACGGGAACCCCGACCGCAACCTCGAAGCGGTCGTCCTGCGCATGGTCTGGCCCGACTGGCTCGCCGAGCTGGAGGCCACCCGCTACGACAACCCGCTGTTCTGCGGCATCACCTTCGAGGACTTCACCGCCGGTTACGACACCAACTCGGCCGTCCTCTTCCCGGAGACCATCGCCGTGCGCGAGGCCCCGGAGCGGTTCTCCTGGGGCGGCATCTTCTGCGACCGCGAGGCGGCCCGCTTCCGCCGTGTCACCGCGGCCGCCGTCGACCTCCTGGGCCTGGAGCTGCCCGAGGACATCGCCGCCATGGTCCACGACCAGGAGCGCTGCCAGCAGGCCTTCGTGCTGTGGGACATGGTCCACGACCGCACCCACAGCCACGGTGACCTGCCGTTCGACCCTTTCATGATCAAGCAGCGCCAGCCGTTCTGGATGTACGGCCTGGAGGAGCTGCGGTGCGACCTCACCGCCTTCAAGGAGGCCGTGAAGCTGGATGCCGACGGCTTCCCGCAGGGTCGTGACGTGCAGTACGCGGTGCTCTTCGACCGTATGTTCCGGTTCCCGGTGACGGGCGAGCGCGTGCGTAACTACGACGGTCTCGGCGGCCAGCTGCTCTTCGCCTACCTGCACAAGCACGACGTGGTCCGCTGGACGGACAACAAGCTGTCCATCGACTGGCAGCGCGCCCCGCAGATCACCAACCAGCTGTGCGCGGAGATCGAGACGCTGTACCGGGAGGGCATCGACCGCCCGAAGCTCGTCCACTGGTTCAAGGCCTACGAGCTGGTCTCCACCTATCTCGCCCCGCACCCGGGCTCCACGTGGGCCAAGGGTCCCGACGCCCTCGACCTGTCCCTGCCGCCGCGCAAGCTCGTCGATGACGTGCTTCCGGACGAGTTTCCGCTGAGCATGTTCTACGAGGCACTGTCCAAGAAGCTGAAGAATGTGATCGCCTCCACCAAGGGCATCACGGCGGACGGCGCCGAGCGGATCGCCGCGTGAGCGACCGCACCAACACTGCTCAGCAGGAGGCGAAGATGGGGAACGGGAACGGGCCACTGAGCGGTGCGGTGATCGCGGTGGCCGGCGCGGGCGGACCCGCCGGCCGGGCGACACTGCTGCGCCTGGCCGATGCGGGAGCGACGGTCGTCGCGGCGGACAACGACCCCGAGCGGCTCTCGGAGGCCGTGGACGCGGCTCGCTACGCCCACGGTGGCGCCACGGTCGTCGGGGACACCGTGGACCTCCTGAACCTGCAGTCCACCCACGCCTGGGCCACCCACATCGAGAAGGACTTCGGCCGCGTCGACGGCGTCGTGCACCTCGTCGGCGGCTGGCGGGGCAGCGAGACCTTCACCAAGACCAGCCTCGACGACTGGGACTTCCTGGAGCTGCTGCTCATCCGCACCGTGCAGCACACCACGCTCGCCTTCCATGAGGCGCTGCAGCGCAGCGACCGCGGCCGGTACGTCCTGATCAGTGCCGCGGGCGCCAGCAACCCCTCCGCGGGCAACGCCGCCTATGCGGCCGCCAAGGCCGCCGCCGAGGCGTGGACGCTGGCCATGGCCGACTTCTTCCGCAAGGCCGGAGGCGCCGAGGGGCCGCGTGCGGCGGCTACGATCCTGGTGGTGAAGGCGTTGGTGCACGACGCGATGCGCGCCGAGCGTCCCAACGCGAAGTTCGCGGGCTTCACCGACGTGAAGGACCTGGCCGAGGCCATCGCCGGGGTCTGGGAGAAGCCCGCAGCCGAAGTGAACGGAAACCGTCTGTGGCTGACCGAGAAGCCGTGAACCCTCCCAAGACCGACGCGCGTCGCCACCACGACCCGCAGGTCCGCGGTTTCGCAAGCGACAACTACGCCGGGGCGCACCCGGAGGTGCTCGCCGCCCTGGCCGTGGCCAACGGCGGCCACCAGGTCGCCTACGGCGAGGACGCGTACACCGAGAACCTGCAGGGGATCGTCCGCGGTCACTTCGGGGCGACGGCCGAGGCCTTCCCGGTCTTCAACGGCACCGGTGCGAACGTCGTCGCCCTCCAGGCGGTCACCGACCGCTGGGGCGCGGTCATCTGCGCGGAGAGCGCGCACATCAACGTCGACGAGGGCGGCGCCCCCGAGCGCATGGGCGGGCTGAAGCTGCTCACCGTGCCCACACCGGACGGCAAGCTCACGCCCGAGCTCATCGACCGGCAGGCGTACGGCTGGGACGACGAGCACCGCGCCATGCCGCAGGTCGTCTCGATCACCCAGAGCACCGAGCTCGGCACCCTCTACACCCCGGAGGAGATCCGCGCGATCTGCGAGCACGCCCATGCGCACGGGATGAGGGTGCACCTGGACGGCTCGCGGATAGCCAACGCGGCCGCTTCCCTGAACGTGCCGATGCGGACCTTCACCAACGCCGTGGGCGTCGACATCCTCTCCCTCGGCGGCACGAAGAACGGCGCGCTGTTCGGCGAGGCGATCGTCGTCATCAACCAGGACGCCGTCCGCCACATGAAGCACCTGCGCAAGCTGTCCATGCAGCTCGCCTCAAAGATGCGCTTCGTGTCGGTGCAGTTGGAGGCTCTGCTCGCCAAGGACCTGTGGCTGCGCAATGCCCGTCACTCCAATGAGATGGCGCAGCGACTGGCCGAGGGCGTGCGTGCGGTCCACGGCGTGGAGATCCTCTACCCGGTGCAGGCCAATGGCGTCTTCGCCCGTCTGCCGCACGATGTGAGCGAGCGGTTGCAGAAGCGCTTCCGCTTCTACTTCTGGGACGAGGCCGCGGGCGTCGTGCGCTGGATGTGCGCCTTCGACACGACCGAAGAGGACGTGGACCGGTTCGTGGCGGCCCTCAAGGAGGAGATGGCGCGGTAACGCCCGCAGGGATCAGATTCTGCATAGCTATGCGGCCGATCGAAAATCAATTGCTCGATGATCGGCCGCATTCCTATGCTCTGCGGGTATGGAGCTGATCCAGCAGACCCCTGACCTTTCCGCCTACCTGGCCGCCGACGAGGTCATCGACCATCATCATCCGGTGGTTCGCAGCACCGCCGCACGCCTCGCGAGCCGTGTAGTGGACTCGTATACCTATGCGCAGGCAGCGTACGAGTTCGTACGCGACTCCATTCCGCACTCCGGCGACAGCGGCGATCCGCGTGTCACCTGGCGCGCCTCCGACGTGCTCGAGCAGCGCACCGGCATCTGCCATGCCAAGGCGCACGCGCTGGCCGCCCTGCTGCGCGCCGAGGACATCCCGACCGCGCTCTGCTACCAGCGGCTTCGGTGCGACGACGGCGACGGTCACATCGCCCATGGGCTGGTCGCCGTGCGGTTCGGCGGCGCCTGGCACCGGCAGGACCCTCGCGGCAACAAACCGGGCGTCGACGCCCGGTTCTCCCTCGACGGGGAGCGGCTGGCCTGGGTGCCCGAGAAGGAGTGCAATGAAGCGGACTATCCAGTCCTGTATGCTGTACCTCATCCGGTCGTGCTGAACGCCCTCCAGGCCGCGCCCGACCGAGAGGCCCTCTGGAAGACGCTCCCCACCGCACTCTGAGGCAGGCGATGACTCCCAACCTGACCGTGTCCGACGCGGTGCGCACCCTGGCGCCCGGCTTCACGCACATCGCGATCGAGGCCCACGCCCTCGTCAACGGGCCGAGCACCGAAGGCACTTCGGCCCTGCTCGACGACGCGGCCCGTCGGCTGGCGGTACGCCTGGACGGCCGCGCACCGCATGAGGATCCCCACATGGCGGCCTGGCGTGCGACGTACACGGCCTTCGGCGCCAAGCCTTCGCGGACCCGTAACTCGGCCGAGGCGCTGGCGAAGCGCGCTCTGTCCGACGCCGGCCTGCCCCGGATCAATGTGCTCGTCGACATCTACAACGCGATCAGCGTCGCCCATCTGATCCCGGTCGGCGGAGAGGACCTCGACCTCATCGAGGGTTCCATGCATCTCGTACGGGCCACGGGCGAGGAGGAGTTCGTGACCGTGGCGGAGGGCGAGGAAACGGTCGAGCACCCGGACGCCGGCGAGGTGGTCTGGCGCGACGAGAGGGGCGTGACCTGCCGCCGCTGGAACTGGCGCCAGGGACCGCGCACCCGGCTCACCGAGAATTCGACCTCGGCACTCTTCCTGCTGGAGGGCCTGGCTCCCATGCCGGTGTCCGAGATGGAGCAGGCCGGAGCCGAACTCGCCGAACTGATCGAGAAGTTCAGCCCAGGGGCGCGGATCACCGTCCACGCCCCTGCCTGACCCGGGTCAGTGCGCCTCGGCGGCGCGCAGCTGCTCGGGGGTGGGTGCCGTGCCGCCGAGGTGGGCGGGCATCCACCAGGTGTCGTCCAGGCTCTTCGGGCGCACGGGGTAGGCGCGCTGCGCGGCCTCCAGCAGTTCCTGGACGCGCTCGCGCAGCTGGCGCGTGAGCGCACCCGCGTAGGTGTCGCGCGATGCTTCGACTGCCTCGCCGACCCGGATCGTGATCGGGGTGTGGCTGCGCCGGAAGTTGCGCGGGTGCCCCTTGGTCCACAGCCGCTGCGTACCCCACACGGCCATCGGGATCAGCGGGACACCCGCCTCCTGGGCCAGCCGCACGGCGCCCGACTTGAAGCTCTTCAGTGTGAAGGACTGCGAGATCGTGGCCTCCGGGAAGACTCCGACGACCTCGCCCGCCTTGAGCGAGCCCAGCGCGTGCTCGTACGCCGCCTCACCCTGCTTGCGGTCCACCGGGATGTGCTTCATCGCGCGCATCAGCGGGCCGGAGACCTTGTGCCGGAAGACGGACTCCTTGGCCATGAAGCGCACCAGGCGCTTCTGGGGGAGTGCCGCGAGGCCGTTGAAGATGAAGTCCAGATAGCTGATGTGATTGCTCACCAGCACCGCGCCGCCCGACCGGGGGATGTTCTCCGACCCCTTGCAGTCGATCTTGAGGTCCCATGCCTTGAACATCGTGAGGGCGAGACCGATGACGGGACGGTAGACGAGCTCAGCCATGGACGGGACAGACCCTTCTCTCTGCCTGGGAAGGGACTCCCGGCGGAAGTTACGCTGCCGTAGGTTTGCGGCATCTCGCAGATCGTGCCCGAAGAACGGACGCGGGGCCAGTTCTGGTGCCGGTGCGCGGCGAGATCCTCGTCACGTCACCCGTCCGCAGCACGTGTCGGCGCGCCTGCGCGACGCCCTGCCGCCGTCCGGCTACTCCGCACGCATCACCGCCCGGCGTACGAGCAGATACAACTCGCACCCCAGGCAGTACCCGAACGCGGCATTGAGGAAGGCGGCGGCGAGTGCGGCCCCGGTCGCCGCGAATGCGAGCCACTGCCACCCGGCGGCATGGCCCACGAGCCCGAGGGCGGCGAAGACGAGGCCGACCGCCTGTGCGAACTGAGGTGGTTGCGGGGCCTCGAACTCCGTCGGCGGCCCGATCCGGGGCCGTACGAACCTCCGGAACAGCCACCCGTAGGGAGCTCGCGTCACACCCCCGGCCGCGCCCAGGGCGAACACCAGGAGCTGCCAGGCCAGTAGCCAGGCGCTACCGGTGACCAGGACGACGGCCAGTACCACGGTCGTCACGGCCGCCCCGAAACGCGGCCCCCTCGCATCGATGTCCATGAATCAAGCATTCCGCAGCGGCAACGATTCCTGGAGCCGGGAATCTTTGCAGTCTTGTGAATGCTGGAGCTGATGATGGGCGGACTCGTGGTGTGTGTGACCGTGCTCGTGCTGGCGAGTGCGTTCGGAGTGCTGCACCGGTGGCGGAGCGGGAGAGTGAGAGTGCGCGTGCGGGACGGCGGAAAGCGGCTCGGTGCCGCCGAGTTGGGCCAGGGGCTCGGCGAGCGGGCGACGCTCGTCCAGTTCTCCAGTGCCTTCTGCGCTCCTTGCCGGGCGACCCGGCGGGTCCTCGCCGAGGTGGCCACCATGGTGCCCGGCGTCGCCCATGTGGAGATCGACGCCGAGCAGCGGCTCGAACTCGTCCGAGCGCTCGACATCCTCAAGACGCCCGCCGTGCTCGTCCTGGACGCGGACGGGCGGATCGTTCGACGGGCCACGGGGCAGCCGCGCAAGGCGGATGTGATCGCCGCGCTCGGCGAGGCGGTCTGACACCTCCTCGGCCGCACGGCCAGGCCCTCCCCGAAGCATGTGAGGTGACTGTGAGGCAGCGGATGACGTATCTCCCAGATACCGGAACCGACTTGACTGCACCCACCATCTATCGTCAGCCTGACCACATGCCCCCGGAACTCCATCTTTTCGAACGGGTCCACGTGGACCTGGCCCGCACCGCGAGTGCGCGCTGTCCGGACTGCTGAGCAGCCACGGATCATCCCCCGCCGGCGGCCCTTCCCCCACTCTCGGCTCTGCTCGAGCGGGGGTCCCATGAGCGGGGAGCCCTCCACGTCACCGTCGCAGAAGGACAGTTCCATGACGGCCACGCCCGGCCTCGGTACCCCTCAGCTCGCCTCGCCCGACTTGCTGCGCTCCGTTTTCCGGCGGCACGCGGCCGGAGTGGCCGTGATCACCGCCCAAGGGGGCGGCAGGCCAGTCGGCTTCACCGCCACCTCCCTCACCTCCGTCTCCGCCGAGCCCCCGCTCATCTCGTTCGGCATCCGGGCCGGCTCCTCCAGCTGGGCCGTCATCTCCGAGGCCGACCACGTCGGCGTGCACATACTCGGCGAACACCAGGAAGCCCTGGCCCATACGTTCGCCAAGAGCGGCGCCGACCGTTTCGGCGCGCCCACACGGTGGCGCCAGGGGCCCGAGGGGGTTCCCGTGCTGGACCACGTGCTCGCCTGGCTCGTGTGCCGTGTCGTCGCGCGCGTCCCCGCGGGGGACCATCGCATCGTGCTCGCCGAGGTCGTCCTGGGCGACCCCTCGGGAGCCGGGCGCCCGCTGCTCTATCACCAGGGACGCTTCAACGGCCTGAGGGACTGAGCACCCACCGCCCGGGACGGGGGCGCCTCGACCGCCTGTCGGTCCGGGCGCGTGCCGCCGGAGCAAGCCGCAGCCCGCCCCGCCGGCTTGGGGGCCGGTCGTCCGCTGGTTACGCAGCGTTGTCAAGGTCACAGTTCAAAGCGCTTGCTTAGCGGGCATCCACTGGATGTACTGGTGAGTAATATTTCGTTCGGAGCGCGGGGTCGCCCCGACCGGGATCGGCCGCTTCAGGCGCCTATGCTGCCTGGAAGAAGGCAGCCCAGAAATGACGATGCAGTAGGAGAGCCGGCGTGAGCTTGAGGATCGTTGTCACTGTTAAGTACGTGCCCGACGCCACTGGCGACCGGCACTTCGCCGATGACCTGACCGTCGACCGGGACGACGTGGACGGTCTGCTCTCCGAGCTCGACGAATACGCGGTCGAGCAGGCCCTCCAGATCGCCGAGGATGCGGACGACGCCGAGGTCACCGTGTTGACCGTCGGACCCGAGGACGCCAAGGACGCGCTGCGCAAGGCGCTGTCGATGGGTGCCGACAAGGCGATCCATGTCGAGGACGACGATCTGCACGGCACGGACATCATCGGCACCTCGCTGGTGCTGGCCAAGGCGATCGAGAAGGCCGGGTACGACCTGGTGATCTCGGGCATGGCGTCCACCGACGGCACCGCCGGTGTGGTCCCGGCGCTGCTGGCCGAGCGTCTGGGCGTGCCGCAGGTCACGCTGCTGTCCGAGGTGTCCGTGGAGGACGGCACTGTGAAGGGCCGCCGCGACGGCGACACGGCCTCCGAGCAGCTCGAGGCGCAGCTGCCGGCCGTCGTCTCGGTCACCGACCAGTCGGGTGAGGCGCGTTACCCCTCCTTCAAGGGCATCATGGCGGCCAAGAAGAAGCCGGTTCAGTCCTGGGACCTCTCGGACCTGGAGATCGAGGCCGATCAGGTCGGTCTCGAGGGTGCCTGGACGAAGGTCGAGGCCGCGGCCGAGCGCCCGGCGCGTAGCGCGGGCACCATCGTCAAGGACGAGGGCGAGGGCGGCAAGCAGCTCGCTGAGTTCCTCGCGAGCCAGAAGTTCATCTAAGGCTTCCCAGCCTGACCGTCTCTCAGACTTCGCAATCCGCTAGGAGATCCATTCCCATGGCTGAAGTTCTCGTCTACGTCGACCACGTGGACGGCGTGGTCCGCAAGCCCACCCTGGAGCTGCTCACGCTGGCCCGCCGTATCGGCGAGCCGGTCGCCGTCGCCCTTGGTGCGGGCGCGGAGAACACCGCTGCCGCGCTCGCCGAGCACGGTGCCGCGCGGGTCCTCACGAACGACGCCCCGGAGTACGCCGACTACCTGGTCGTGCCGAAGGTGGACGGGCTGCAGGCCGCCTACGAGGCCGTCTCGCCGGCCGCGGTCCTGGTGCCGTCCTCCGCGGAGGGCAAGGAGATCGCCGCTCGTCTGGCCCTGCGTATCGGCTCCGGGATCATTACCGACGCCGTCGACCTGGAGGCCGGCGAGGAGGGTCCGGTGGCCACCCAGTCGGTGTTCGCCGCCTCCTTCACCACCACCTCCCGTGTCAGCAAGGGTGCCCCGGTCATCACCGTCAAGCCGAACTCGGCCGCGGTTCAGGCCGCCCCGGCCGCCGGTGCGGTCGAGGCGCTGACCGTGTCCTTCTCCGAGAAGGCCACCGGCACCAAGGTCACCGCCCGTACGCCGCGTGAGTCGACGGGCCGTCCGGAGCTGACCGAGGCCGCGATCGTGGTCTCCGGTGGCCGCGGTGTGGGCGGCGCGGAGAACTTCGCGGTCATCGAGGCGCTCGCCGACTCCCTCGGTGCGGCCGTCGGCGCCTCGCGTGCCGCGGTGGACGCGGGCTGGTACCCGCACAGCAACCAGGTCGGCCAGACCGGTAAGAGCGTGTCCCCGCAGCTGTACATCGCCTCCGGTATCTCCGGTGCGATCCAGCACCGTGCCGGTATGCAGACCTCGAAGACGATCGTCGCGATCAACAAGGACTCCGAGGCGCCGATCTTCGACCTGGTCGACTACGGCGTGGTGGGTGACCTCTTCGAGGTCGTCCCGCAGCTGACCGAGGAGATCAACACCCGCAAGGGCTGAGCGACTCCGCGGGCGCGAGGCCCCCGCGACCGAGCCGGCGGTCGCGGGGGCCTCGCGTCATCCCAGGGTGAGCGACGCCTGCACGGGCAGGTGGTCGCTGGCGAACTGGCCGTTGTGGGAGAAGGTGTTCACCGAGGCCCGGTGCGCCGAAACGCCGGGTGTGGCCAGGATCCAGTCGATGCGGTCGCCGTTCGGCTTCAGCGGCCGGTAGCCGTGGAAGGTGCCGTACAGCGCGGAGCGCTCCTCTGCCGCATCCCAGGTGTCGACGAGTCCGGCGCCCAGAAGCGTGTCGTAGACGGGATTCCTGTGGGCCGCCGCGTTGAAGTCACCCGTCACCACGACCGGCAGCGAGCGGTCGAGTCCGGCGATGCGGTCGGTGATCAGGGATGCGGCGCGCGAGCGCGCGTACTGACTGGCGTTGTCCAGGTGGGTGTTGAGGAGGTAGAACTCCCGTCCGCCCTGGCGCACGTCGCGGAAGCGGACCCAGGTGACCATGCGGATGCAGGCACCGCCCCAGGTGTTGGAGCCGATCACCTCTGGGGTGTCGGAGAGCCAGAAGTGGTCGTACTCCACCGGAGTGAGCCGCAGGGTGTCGTAGAAGACGGCCACGAACTCGTCACGGCTGCCGCCCGCGCGGCCCGTGCCGATCCATGCGTGGCCCGCCCCGAGGTCGGCCGCGATGTCACGGACCTGTTGGTAGAGGCCCTCCTGGGTTCCGAGGACGTGCGGCCGCTCTCTGTGCAGCAGTTCGCGCATCACCGGTCGTCGGACGGCCCAGCTGTTGGGTTCGGTGGTGCTCGCGAAGCGCAGGTTGAACGACATGACCTCCAGACGGCTGTCCTGCGGATCGGTGGCCGAGGCGTGCTGAAGGGACAGAGCCGTACTCGACAGCGGGAGGGTGACCGCGGCCGCCGCGAGGCCCTTGAGGCCCAGGCGGCGCGTGACTCGGCTGAGGTGGGGCACGAGGGGCTCCTTGCGAGGCGGGTGCCGGACGAGCCGGGCGCACCGTAGTGTGACAGAGCCGTATCAGACGGGCGTGAACATGGCAAAGGTGGGCGTGTCTCCCATGGATGGCGAGGAAGGCCCGGCACGCAAGAGGGTGTTGACCGGCGTCGAGAGCCGTGGATAGCTTCGTTCTACGGATTGTTGATTCCGTGGAGCGGAAAACGGGAGGGTGTGGGATGGGCGAAGGCCAGCAGGAGCGGGTGGCGACGAGCCTTGCGGGCGCCGTCGGCGAGGAGATCAGCGCGTCTCTCGCACCGGTCGACCGAGAGCTGGAGCTCCGCTATCCCGGTGACCGCGGCACGCGCCAGCCCGTCCACACGGTCTACGTCCCCGCGGACGCCTTCACGGCCGGAACCATCCGCTCCTGGGGTGACCAGGCCCTCGCCTCCCTGGACGAACACGCCCCAGACGCCGAGTCGTTGGCCGCCGTCCTGGGGCTCGCCGACGAGTTGGCCGGGCCCGTCCACGACCGTGTGCGCGCGAAACTGCGGCGCGAGCCGGTGGAAGACCTGAGGGTGGACTTCGAGGACGGCTACGGCCACCGCCCGGACGCCGAGGAGGACGAGGCAGCGGCCCGCGCGGCCCGGCTGATCGCCGGGGCGTATGCGAACGGTACGGCCGCGCCCTACATGGGCATCCGGATGAAGTGCATGGAGGCGGCGGTACGGGAGCGCGGGATCCGCACGCTGGACATCTTCCTGACGGGCCTTGTGGAGGCCGGCGGTCTGCCCGACGGGCTGGTGCTGACGCTGCCCAAGGTCACCTACGCCGAGCAGGTCACCGCCATGGTGCGGCTGCTGGAGGCGTTCGAGAAGGCGCGCGGCCTCCTGCCCGGACGGCTCGGGTTCGAGATCCAGATCGAGACCAGCCAGTCCATCCTCGCCGCCGACGGCACCGCGACGGTCGCCCGGATGATCCACGCCGCCGGGGGCCGCGCCACCGGACTGCACTACGGCACCTTCGACTACAGCGCCTGCCTCGGGGTGTCCGCGGCCTACCAGGCGAGCGACCACCCGGCCGCCGACCACGCCAAGGCGGTCATGCAGGTGGCGGCCGCCGGCACCGGCGTACGCGTCTGCGACGGCTCCACGAACGTCCTGCCGGTCGGCCCGACGGAGAAGGTCCACGAAGCCTGGCGGCTGCACTACCGGCTCACCCGGCGGGCGCTGGCCCGCGCCTACTACCAGGGCTGGGACATGCACCCCGGACACCTGCCGACCCGGTACGCCGCCGTGTTCGCCTTCTACCGGGAGGGCTTCGAGCAGGCCGCTGCACGGATCGCCCGCTATGTCCATCGCACCGCCGGCGATGTCATGGACGAGCCCGCGACCGCCAAGGCGCTCAGCGGCTATCTGCTGCGGGGGCTGGACTGCGGCGCGCTGGACGTCGAGGAGGTGGCGAAGGCCACCGGCCTGACCCGGGCGGACCTGGAAGGCTTCGCTGCGCCCGGGCGAGGCGATCTCACGATCTCGGGGACCTGAGCGGCCTGCGTTCGAGGCAGGGCTCCCAGGCGGGTGCCGGCACCCACGGCCTGCGCGGCGGCACGGGGTCCGAGCGCCCGGCCCTGAATCCGGGAAGGGCCGCGGCACGGATGCGGCCGGCGGTGGACGGCCCGCACTTCACCTACGGCGGCAGTGCGCCCGGGTGCTCCGCCCGGAGCCTTCGGTCACGTGCGGCCTCACAGGGTTCCCGGGCGCCCGGGAACCCGGCGGAGCGTCATCCCTCAGTCCGCGGGCGGGAGTTCGCCGGAGCCGCGGGTGATCAGCCGGGTCGGGAGTTCGATGCGCTCAGGGGCGATCAGAGTGCCGTCGAGCTGGCGGAACAGCCGCTCGGCGGCGGTGCGGCCGAGGGCGGCGGCGTCCTGGGCGACGACCGTGACGCCGGGCTTGAGGAGATCGGCCAGCTCGAAGTCGTCGAAGCCGACGAGGGCGACCGGGCGGTCGTGCTCGGCGAGGACACGGACGACGGTGACCGTCACACGGTTGTTGCCCGCGAAGATTGCGGTCACGGGGGAGGGACCCGACAGCATCTCATCCGCGGCGGTGCGCACCCGATCCGGATCGGTGACGCCGAGGGACATCCAGGAGTCCTCCACGGATATGTCCGCGTCCTCCATGGCGGCGCGGTAGCCGCGCAGTCGCTCGGCCGCGGTGTGGATGCGCGGCATGTCACCGATGAAACCGATGCGGCGGTGGCCGTGGGCGATGAGGTGGGCGACCCCGTTCCGGGCGCCGCCGAAGCTGTCGGACAGCACCACGTCGGCGTCGATCCGGCCGGCGGGGCGGTCCACGAACACCGTGGCGACGCCGGCCTTCATTTCCGGCTCCAGGTAGCGGTGGTCGTCGCCGGCCGGGATGACGACCAGTCCGTCCACGCGACGCGCGCACAGCGCGAGCGCCAGCTCCTGCTCGCGGTCCGGGTCCTCCGCGCTGGAACCGTTGATCAGCAGGGCGCCATGGGCGCGGGCGACTTCCTCGACCGCGCGGCTCAGCGGACCGTAGAACGGGTCCGCGAGGTCCTCGAGGACCAGGCCGATGCTCGCGGTGCGGCCCTTGCGGAGCACCCGCGCACTGTCGTTGCGGCGGAAGCCCAGTGCCTCGATGGCCTCCTGGACGCGGCGTTCGGTGTCGGGGGTGACCCCGGGCTCGCCGTTGACCACGCGCGAGACCGTCTTCAGGCCGACTCCGGCTCGTGCGGCCACGTCCTTCATGGTCGGACGATTGCCGTAGCGGTTCTCGGGTCGTCGGGCGGTGTCGGGCACGATGCGCTGTCCTGTCCTGTCGTCCACGGGGATGAGGCGGTCCCATGGGTGGTATGAGGATGTGGCGTCGAGCATAGAGCCTGGACAACGTTGTCAGATCCAGGAGACACTGTCCACCGCAATCTCCGGCCTGCGCCTTCCCTCATAGGCGCCTCCTGCCAGTGCCCGGCCGGGGGAACCGGACCCATGGCGGCGGCCCGCCGTCCGCCGGGCCGGTACGACTGAAGCATGGGGAGATCTGACCAGGATGCACACCGACCTCGTGGCCGCACTCGACATCGGCGGCACCAAGATCGCCGGAGCGCTGGTGGACGGCCATGGCCGGATCCTGCTGCGTGCGCAGCGTGCGACGCCCGCCCAGGAGCACGGCGACACCGTCATGGGGGCCGTGGAGGAGGTCGTGGCGGAACTGGCGGTCTCGCCGTTGTGGAGCAGGGCGCAGGCCGTCGGCATCGGCAGCGCGGGTCCGGTGGACGCGTCCGCAGGAACGGTCAGTCCGGTCAACGTTCCGGGATGGCGCGGGTATCCGCTGGTGGAGCGGGTCCGGGCCGCGACGGGCGGACTGCCCGTCGAGCTGATCGGCGACGGCGTGGCGATCACGGCCGCCGAGCACTGGCAGGGCGCGGCCCGCGGCCACGACAACGCGCTGTGCATGGTGGTGTCGACGGGCGTCGGCGGAGGCCTGGTCCTGAACGGGCGCCTGCACCCCGGTCCGACCGGGAACGCGGGCCACATCGGGCACATCAGCGTCGACCTCGACGGCGATCCGTGCCCGTGCGGATCGCGGGGCTGTGTGGAGCGCATCGCGAGCGGGCCGAACATCGCCCGCCGCGCCCTGGAGGGCGGCTGGCAGCCGGGTCCGGACGGTGACGCCTCGGCGGCCGCGGTGGCGGCCGCGGCGCGTGCGGGCGACCCGGTGGCCCTGGCCTCCTTCGAGCGGGCCGCTCAGGCGCTGGCCGCGGGGATCGCCGCCACCGCGACCCTCGTGGAGATCGACATCGCGGTGATCGGCGGGGGAGTGGGCAAGGCGGGCGACGTCCTCTTCGCACCCCTGCGCAAGGCCCTGACCGATTACGCGACCCTCTCGTTCGTGCAGCGTCTGACCGTGACGCCCGCCCAGATGGGCACGGACGCGGGTCTCGTGGGCGCGGCAGCCGCGGCGCTTCGCGGCAGGGAGAACGCGGCGACGGTGGGCCTCCCGATCTGATCGCGGACGGAGACGACCGGCGCGCGGCATCGCGGGGAGCCGGGCGAGGAGTACGGGTACCGGGGCGGCGTGTACGGCTGCGCCCGGTGGACGGTGCCGTCTGCGCTTCCCGCGGCGGCGACGCAGTGCGGGGGCCGGTGCCGCTGCGGCTGCTGAGGTGAGTGGCCGAGCGTCCCGGCAGGGGGCGCCGCATGTGCGCGAGGGGCCGGTAGGGCTCGTCCTGCCGTCGATGGCCGGCTCCGGGCCCCTCCCGCGCGAACCGGGAAGGCGCCCCCGTCGCTGGTTCATCGGGGGCGCCCACGCGCGCCTCAGCGACTCGAGCTCAGCAACTCAGCTTCGCGTCCGCCCAGTCCGCATGATCCGAGTCGATCCCGTCGCCGCCATCGGTGACGACGAGGTGGACGACCCGTGCGCCCGTCACCTTCGCGGTGAGCGGCTGGGCGGTCGCCGCGTTGGTCAGCACCCCCGTCGAGGCGACCGTGGTGCCGTCCGCCGTGATCTCGAAGGCGACCGTGCCCTTGCTGCCCTTCTCGTCGTCCACGCCGACCTCGGCAGTCACCGTCTCGCACGCCCCGCCGGTGCAGTAGGCGATGTCGCTCGCGGCGTGTGCGCCGAGCCCCTTGGCGTACCCGACCCCGCCGATGGTGAGCGGATGGCCGTCACCCGCGGCACTCTCCCCGTTGCTGGTGTCGCGTTCCACCGGCCCGTACCCGTTGGTCGCCGACAACCACGGCAGATCGCTCAGATACGAGACCCCCGAGCGCGGTGGCACGACCACGGTCGCCGTCGCCGGCACCACGCTGTCGACCCGGGCGCCCGTCGGCGACCGGTAGGCCGCCCTCAGCGTTGCATGGTGCGCCGTCGGGGCCGACGCCGTCGCCATCGAATGGGGTGCCACCGGCGAAGTCCCGGGCCGGGCCGGACACTCGACTCCCGACGAGGCGTCAGCTCGTGCGTGACCCCTGCCCCGGCTCCGCAGTTGAACAGGGCATGAAGAAGCGCAGCATGCTCGCCATCGCCTCCCTCGCCACCGGATTCGTCGTGGCCGCCATCACTCCCTCGCCCGCCGCCGACCACGACGGGCTCGGCGACCTCAACGTGAAGGACACGTTCACCACCGTCGACCACACCATCGGCCACGACAGCCTGGCCGTGGACGAGGGCACCCTGGGCGAGAACAGCTGACGAGACCCGCGACGCGGCGCCGGTGCCTGTGGACGGCAGGGGTACCGGCGTCGCGGCACGCCGTCGCCGGATGCGCCCTCATCAGCGCCGGGTTTCCGTGGCAGGGTGGAGCGGGCAAGCCACAGGGGGCCAACAGAAGAGGGGGAACCGTGATCGTCTGGATCAACGGTGCGTTCGGTGCGGGGAAGACGACCACCGCACGGGAACTGATCGAACTGATCCCGAACAGCGCGCTCTTCGACCCTGAGGTCATCGGCGGGGCGCTCACGCACCTGCTGCCGGCGAAGCACCTCGCCGACGTCGGCGACTTCCAGGACCTGCCGATCTGGCGGCGGCTGGTGATCGACACGGCGGCCGCGATGCTCGCGGAACTCGGCGGTGTGCTCGTGGTTCCGATGACCCTTCTCCGCCAGGAGTACCGCGACGAGATCTTCGGTGGGCTCGCCGCCCGCCGCATCCCCGTGCGCCATATTCTCCTCGCTCCGGCTGAAACGATACTGCGGGAGCGAATAGCCGGTCGGGAGGTCCCGCCGGACCTGCCCGACGGCGACATGCGGGTCCGGCAGTGGGCGTACGACCACATCGAGTCCTATCGCGCCGCGCTCGGCGCCTGGCTCACCGCCGACGCGTACCCCGTCGACACCGGCGCCCTCTCCCCGCACGAGACCGCCGTGCGGATCGCCGAGGCCGTCCGTTCCGGCTCCGCGTCCGTGTGCGACATCGTGCAGACGCCCGAGCCGACCGCCGAAACCGTCGCCGCGGGCGTGCTGTTGTTCGACGAGCAGGACCGTGTGCTGCTCGTCGACCCCACCTACAAAGCCGGCTGGGAGTTCCCGGGCGGCGTCGTCGAACCCGGTGAGGCCCCCGCCCGCGCCGGCATCCGCGAGGTCGCCGAGGAGACCGGCATCACGCTGGACGAGGTCCCGCGGCTGCTGGTCGTCGACTGGGAACCCCCCACGCCGCCCGGCTACGGCGGACTGCGCCTCCTCTTCGACGGGGGCCGACTCGACAGCACCGAAGCCGGCCGTCTCCTGCTGCCCGGCCCTGAGCTGCGCGACTGGCGGTTCGTCACCGAGACCGAGGCGGGGGATCTGCTTCCGCCGGTGCGCTACGAGCGGCTGCGCTGGGCGCTGCGCGCACGCGAACGCGGCGCGGCACTCTACTTGGAGGCCGGCGTCCCGGTCGACTGAACCGCGCGCTGCCTGCCGACGGCGACGTCCCGGGTCGGCTCGACTGCCCTCTGCCCGGAGGCGGGACTGCCCACGGCGAAGCGGGGGCGGAGACGCGAAAGGGGTGCGCCGACATCCGTGGGACGGGAGTGGACGGACCTCCGGCCCGGAGCGAAGTTCCTTCGCCGCGGGCCGGAGTCATGGAGTTCGCCGCGTGGACCGGAGCCGGTCAGCTCGCCGCGTAGTTCTGCAGGAACAGCGCCTCGGTGACCGACAGACGCTCCAACTCCTGCGGAGAGACGCTCTCGTTGACCGCGTGGATCTGCGCCTCCGGCTCGCTCAGACCGATGAGGAGGATCTCCGCCTTCGGGTACAGCGACGCGAGGGTGTTGCACAGCGGGATGGAGCCGCCCTGGCCGGCGTACTGCATCTCCTGGCCCGGGTAGGCGACCGCCATCGCCTCTGCCATGGCCGTGTAGGCCGGGCTGGAGGTGTCCGCGCGGAACGGCTGCCCCTGCCCGATCTGCTCGGTCCGCACCCGTGCGCCCCACGGGGTGCGCGCCTCCACATGGGCCTGGAGCAGCTTCGTCGCCTCGACCGCGTCCACCCCCGGCGGCACCCGCAGGCTGATCAGCGCCCGGGCGCTTGCCTGGACCGACGGGGTCGCGCCCACCACCGGCGGGCAGTCGATGCCGAGGACGGTGACGGCCGGACGCGCCCAGATACGGTCGGCGACCGACCCCGAGCCGATCAACCCGACTCCCTCGAGCACCTTCGCGTCCGTGCGGAACTGCTCCTCGGCGTACTCGACGCCGGACCAGCCGGAATCCGACGCCAGCCCCTCGACCGTCGTCGACCCGTCCTCGGCCCGCAGCGAGTCCAGGACGCGGATCAGGGCGGCCAGCGCGTCAGGAGCGGCGCCACCGAACTGGCCCGAGTGCAGATTCCCTTCGAGGGTGTCCACCTGGACCCGGACCAGGGTCATGCCACGCAGCGTGGAGGTCACCGTCGGCAGGCCGACGCGGAAGTTGCCCGTGTCGCCGATGACGATGGTGTCGGCGGTGAGCAGGTCCGGGTGCTCCTCGGCGTACCGCTCCAGACCGCCGGTGCCCTGCTCCTCGGAACCCTCGGCGATCACCTTGACGTGCACGGGCACGCCGCCGTTCGCCTTCAGGGCGCGCAGCGCGAGCAGATGCATGATGAGACCGCCCTTGCAGTCGGCGGTGCCGCGGCCGTACCAGCGGCCGTCGCGCTCCGTCAGCTCGAAGGGCGGAGTGGTCCAGCCGGCCGGGTCGAGCGGCGGCTGCACGTCGTAGTGCGCGTACAGCAGCACCGTCTTCGCGCCCTCGGGGCCGGGCAGGTAGCCGTACACCGACTGCGTGCCGTCCGGGGTGTCGAGCAGCGCCACGTCCTCGAAGCCCTCGGTGCGCAGCGCGTCGGCGATCCACCGGGCGGCGCCCTCGCTCTCGCTCTTCGGGAACTGGTCGAAGTCCGCCACCGACTTGAAGGCCACCAGTTCGGTGAGCTCTTCCTTCGCCTTGGGCATCAGCGAGGCAACGGCCTCGGCGACCGGATTCGACGACATGGGCACGCTCCTTGTAGGTGCGACGTTGTACCGATGAGTACGTCCTGTATGGGTATGCGTAGGCGCGTACTGGTGTGCAGTGCGCATACGCTGCCGATCCTCCCACAGTGGCCTGTGGCGACGCCGCCGTAGGATGCGGGAGGCAGGTGCGGCAGTCCTTTGGATCGGAGGCAGTGGACCATCGTGAGCGGCGAGAACTCTTCAGCGGACGGCGTACAGCGGGTGTGGGACGTCGTCGTGGTGGGCGCGGGACCCGCGGGTGCCTCGGCCGCCTACGCGGCGGCCGTCGCGGGGCGCGGCGTGCTGATGCTGGAGAAGTCGGAGCTGCCGCGCTACAAGACGTGCGGGGGCGGCATCATCGGGCCCTCCCGCGACGCCCTGCCGCCCGGGTTCGAGCTGCCGCTGCGCGACCGCGTGCATGCGATCACCTTCTCCAACAACGGACGTTTCACCCGCACTCGCCGCTCCAAGAACATGCTGTTCGGGCTGATCAACCGCCCCGAGTTCGACCAGCAGCTCGTCGAGCACGCGATGAAGGCGGGCGCCGAACTGCGGACGGGCGTGACCGTTTCACGGGTCGAGCAGCACGGCTCGGCGGTGCCCGACCGGCGCACGGTCGCCGTTGTCCTGCAGGGCGGCGAGACGGTGCTGGCGCGCGCCGTCGTGGGTGCGGACGGCAGCGCCAGCCGTATAGGGGCCCACGTCGGAGTCAAGCTGGACCAGGTGGATCTGGGCCTGGAGGCGGAGATCCCGGTACCGGAGACCGTGGCCGAGGACTGGAAGGGCCGGGTGCTCCTCGACTGGGGCCCGATGCCCGGAAGCTACGGCTGGGTCTTCCCGAAGGGCGACACGCTGACGGTCGGCGTGATCTCCGCTCGTGGTGAAGGCGCCGCGACCAAGCGGTACTTGGAGGACTTCATCGCCCGGCTCGGGCTAGCCGGCTTCGAACCGAGCATTTCCTCCGGGCACTTGACCCGCTGCCGCGCCGACGACTCGCCGCTGTCGCGCGGGCGGGTGCTGGTGTGCGGAGACGCGGCGGGGCTGCTGGAGCCGTGGACCCGTGAGGGCATCTCGTTCGCGTTGCGGTCGGGGCGGCTCGCGGGGGAGTGGGCGGTGCGCATCGCGGAGGCCCACGACGGGGTGGACACGCGCCGGCAGGCTCTGAACTACGCGTTCGCGATCAAGGCGGGACTGGGCGTCGAGATGAGCGTCGGCAAGCGGCTGCTGGCCGCGTTCGAGCGTCGTCCCGGTCTGTTCCACGCGGCTCTGACCGGGTTCCGTCCCGCCTGGAATGCGTTCAAGGACATCACTCAGGGGGCCACGTCCCTGGCCGAGATCGTCCGCAGCCGCCCGATCGCCCAGCGCGCGCTGACCGTGCTGGACCCTCGGCCCGCGGGCGAGAGCGCCGGCTCCTGACCCCGGTGCGGGTCAGCTCTTGACCGTGATGTGGAAGACGGGGTGGTCCGGGGCGATGCGGCGCAGGTCCGCGTCCGGGGAGTCGGGCCCTACGCCCTTGAAGAAGACGCCGACCTCGGCCTTCCAGCGCTTGAGGTAGGCGCGCAGGAGCGGAACCTTGTCGTCGTCGGCGACTTCGGTCGCGGTGAACACCTCCACGTTCTTCCCGAGGTGCAGTTCGCCGCCCCCGGCCGCGCGCATGTTGTGGGTCCACTGGACGTGACCGCGGGGAGCGAGCAGGTACTGCCGGCCGTCCACGGTCAGCAGGTTCACGGGAGTGGTGCGCCACTCACCGCTCTTGCGCCCGCGGACCGCGAGGACGCGTGACCCCCAGATGCTGATGCCGCGGCGGGTCAGCCAGGCCACCGCATTGTTGAAGACGTTGACGGTGAACCAGCCGGGCTTCTGCACGTGCGTGGACATGGCCGCATCCTCCTGGACGGAAAAGTGTGAGCAGTGCTCTCGCTTGGATGAGTATGGGTGTGATCGGCGCTTCAATGCAAGAGCAGCGCTCTCGTTAGTGTGCGGTGCTCTTGTTCTTGGGCGTCGCTTTACTTGGAGAGCGGTGCTCTGTCTGGCGGGGCGTTCCCGGGGGGTGGCGTTGGTGTGTGCCTGGCGGATCTGTGGTGGGTGTGGCGGCTGCCTGTGCGGCGGATCTGTGGTGGGTGTGGCGGCGAGTTTCCTGCGGGCGGCGCTGTAGTCGAAGCGCAACGCATGATGTCCGGATCGTCGTAGAGCACCGCTCTCGTTTGTGTGCACTGCTCCGTATCCGTGCAACACTGCCTGTATGAGCACTGCACAAGGGGCTCGCGCCCGTGCCCGGATCGAAGTCACCGCCGCCATCAAAGAAGAGGCGCGCCGACAGCTCGCCTCGGAAGGCGCCTCCAGACTGTCGCTGCGCGCGGTCGCCCGCGAGCTCGGCATGGTCTCCTCCGCGCTCTACCGCTACTTCCCGAGTCGCGACGACCTGCTCACCGCCCTCATCATCGACGCCTACGACTCCCTGGGGGAGACCGCGGAGGCCGCCGACGCCAAGGCCGGCGATGTCGCCCCCGCGCAGCGCTGGGTCACCGTGTGCGAGGCGGTGCGGGGCTGGGCGCTCGCGCATCCGCATGAGTACGCGCTCATCTACGGCTCGCCCGTGCCCGGTTACGCCGCGCCCGAGACGACCATCCCGCCCGCCTCCCGGGTCGGCCTCCTGCTCCTCGGCATCGTGCGCGACGCGTATCGGCAGCGTGGTGTGGCCCGCCCGCGGGTGCCCGCCGAACTCGAGCCCGAGGCCCGCCGTATGACCGCCGAGCTGGCGCCCGGCCTCCCGCCGGAGGTCGTCACGGCCATGGTGGCCGCCTGGGCGCAGCTGTACGGGCTGGTCGGGTTCGAGTTGTTCGGGCAGTTCCACAACGTGGTGGAGGACCGGGGCGCGTTCTTCCGGCACGCGGTGGCCCAACTCGCCCACGGGGTCGGCCTGGTGTTCCCCTAGGTCCGTCGACAGGTTCCGGCCTTCGGGAAGTTGATGGGCAGGTTCCGGCCGTCGGCAAGTCGACACGGTCCAGCCCTGATCCAGCCCTATGGAGTCGGGCTCTTCGTGCGCGAACCTGGGCGAACCGTGCTTCGGGCGGCCGAACCCTCCCGCAAGTGGGTCACCTTCACCCGGCACTTCAGCGCCAGGTGCTGCGGGAAAGTCCGGGCACGGTTCTCAGCTACGCCGACGGGCGTTCAGCCGGGCGGCCTGGCGTGTCAGGTGGTCGCGCTCGGCGAGGTTGGGTGCCTTTTGGGCCGCATCGACGTACAGCCGTGCCGCCGTCTCCAGCTCGCCGTCGCGCTCGTGGAGGTACGCGGCCACCGCGGCGTGGCGAGGCAGCGAGTCGTTCAGTGCCGCGAGCGCCGCCAGCCCGGCGCGCGGTCCGTCGGCCTCGCCGACGGCGACAGCGCGGTTGAGCCGGACGACGGGGCTGTCGGTCAGGCGTGTGAGCTCGTCGTACCACTCGACGATCTGCACCCAGTCGGTCTCCTCGGCGGTGGGCGCGTCGGCGTGGAGTGCAGCGATGGCGGCCTGGGCCTGGAACTCGCCGAGCCGGTCGCGGGCCAGGGCCGTCTGCAGGATCTCGACGCCCTCGGCGATCGACTTGGTGTCCCAGCGGCCGCGGTCCTGCTCGGCGAGCGGTACCAGGCTGCCGTCGGGTGCGGTCCGTGAGGCCCGCCGGGCGTGGTGGAGCAGCATGAGGGCGAGCAGTCCCGCCACCTCGGGGTGGTCGATCGCGGCCGCGAGCTGCCGGGTGAGCCGGATGGCCTCGGCGGCGAGGTCGACGTCGCCGGAGTAGCCCTCGTTGAAGACCAGGTAGAGGACGCGCAGCACGGTGGCGACGTCGCCGGGCTGGTCGAACCGCACGCCGGAGACGGTGCGCTTGGCCCGGCTGATGCGCTGCGCCATGGTCGCCTCGGGCACCAGGTAGGCCTGGGCGATCTGGCGGGTGGTCAGCCCGCCGACGGCGCGCAGCGTGAGCGCGACCGCGGACGACGGTGTCAGCGACGGGTGGGCGCACAGGAAGTAGAGCTGGAGCGTGTCGTCCACCGCGGGCGCGGGCCCGGGCGCCGGCTCCTCGTCGAGGAGGTCCTCACGCCGGCGGCGGGCGGCGTCCGCCCGGGTCGCGTCGAGGAACCGGCGCCAGGCCACGGTGACCAGCCAGCCCTTCGGGTCCCGCGGCGGGTCGGCCGGCCACACGCGGAACGCCTCGATCAGCGCGTCCTGCACGGCGTCCTCGGCCGCCGCGAAGTCGGCTCCGCGGCGGACGAGGATTCCGAGCACGCTCGGGGTGAGGCTCCGGAGCAGGGCCTCGTTCATCGGTGAGGTCACTCCGTGATGGTGGGCGGCGCGGCCATGATGGGGCGTACTTCGAGCCACTCGTGGATCGGCTTCCCGCCTGCCCCGGGGGCGGCCGACAGTTCCCCGGCCAGCTCGACGGCGCGGTCATAGCTGTCGACGTCGATGATCATCCAGCCGGCGATGAGGTCCTTGGTCTCGGCGAACGGGCCGTCGGTGACCGGGGGACGCCCCTCGCCGTCGTACCGGACCCACGCCCCCTCGGGGGCGAGTCCCTGAGCGTCGACGAACTCGCCGGTCTTCTCCAGCCGGGCCGCGAAGTCGTGCATGTACTGCACGTGCGCCGAGATCTCCTCCGGCGTCCACTGGTCCATGCGCACGTCGTTCACCGGAGCCGGGGCGCCGCGGTAGTGCTTGAGCAGCAAGTACTTGGCCATGGGGTTTCTCCTCGGTACTGGTGCGACCCATTGTGGTCACGTTCACCGCTGGGACGGAGCCGGTCACGGGTTCTCGACATCGCCGTCAGATTTTTTTGGCTCTCCTGTCGCTTCCGTGGGTGGGGTTATGCGAGTTGACGGCCTGGTAGCTGCGGGCGGTGTCCGCCGAGGCTGAGCATCGCCAGGGCGATC
>NZ_JBEYXD010000031.1:0-9668 GCF_040644975.1 Streptomyces sp. NPDC046900
GGGCTGCTCCGGCAACACCCGAAGGGGCCGCCCGCACCACGGATGGCGGGCGGCCCCTTCGGGTGTTGCCGTGTGACCCGGGGTCAGGAGGCCTTGGCCTTCTCCTCGGGCTTGCTCGCCGCGGCGACCGGCGCCGGCTTGGCGGCCTCGTAGAACTCCTCGCGCGGCGACTCGATCGCACCGAGCGAGACGACCTCGCGCTTGAGGAACATGCCGAGCGTCCAGTCCGCGAAGATCCGGATCTTCCGGTTCCAGGTCGGCATCGCCAGACCGTGGTAGCCGCGGTGCATGTACCAGGCGAGACGGCCCTTGAGCTTGATCTTCATCTTGCCCATGACGATCATCGCGACGCCCTTGTGGAGGCCGAGGCCCGCCACCGCGCCCTTGTTCGCGTGGCTGTAGTCCTTCTGCGGGAAGCCCCGCATACCGGAGACCACGTTGTCGCCGAGCACCTTGGCCTGACGCAGCGCGTGCTGCGCGTTCGGCGGGCACCAGGCGTTCTCGTTGCCCGCCTTGCGGCCGACGAGGTCGGGCACCTGCGCGTTGTCGCCGGCAGCCCAGATGTAGTCCGTGCCCTGCACCTGGAGCGTGGCCGCGGTGTCCACGTGACCGCGCGGGCCGAGCGGCAGACCGAAGCGGGCGAGCGCCGGGTTCGGCTTGACGCCCGCGGTCCACACGATGGTGTTGGAGTCGACCTCGAGGCCGTTCTTCAGCACCACGTGGCCGTCGACGCAGGACTCCATGGAGGTGGAGAGGTAGACCTCCACGCCGCGGCCCTCGAGGTGCTGCTTGCCGTACTGGCCGAGCTTGGGACCGACCTCGGGCAGGATCTTGTCGGCGGCGTCGACCAGGATGAAGCGCATGTCCTCACGGGACACGTTCCGGTAGTACTTGGCCGCGTCGCGGGCCATGTCCTCGACCTCACCGATGGTCTCGGCGCCGGCGAAGCCGCCGCCGATGAAGACGAAGGTGAGCGCCTTGCGGCGGATCTCCTCGTCGGTCGTGGAGTCGGCCTTGTCGAGCTGCTCGAGGACGTGGTTGCGCAGGCCGATGGACTCCTCGATGCCCTTCATGCCGATGCCCTGCTCGGCGAGGCCGGGGATCGGGAAGGTGCGGGAGACCGCGCCGAGCGCGATGACGAGGTAGTCGAAGGGCAGCTCGTACGCCTCGCCGACGAGCGGGGCGATCGTGGCGACCTTGCGGTCCTGGTCGATGGTGGTGACCCGGCCGGTGAGGACCTCCGCCTTCGGCAGCACGCGTCGCAGCGGGACGACGACATGCCGGGGGGAGATGCTGCCGGCGGCGGCTTCGGGGAGGAAGGGCTGGTAGGTCATGTACGAGCGCGGGTCGACGACCGTGACGGTCGCCTCGCCGTAGCGCATCTTCTTGAGAATGCGACGAGCTGCGTACAGGCCTACGTACCCACCGCCTACTACGAGGATCCTGGGACGCTCCGTGGTGCTCATGGCATCGAGTATCCACCCGCCCCCAGGGGGTCGCTCGTGCGCCCCTTCACAAGCTTATGCGAGGTGTCTGCTACACTCCGCCGCTCGCGTGACGGAGGTCATGGCGCCACCCCGGAACCACGGTGTAGGGCCGACCGTTGTCAAGGCTGCGTGAGCTGCCCGTCAAGGCCTTCGACGGGTCTCTGCGGGGGTCCGTCACCGGGCCTCCGCGCACCCCCGGGGACACCCGCGAAACCACTCCGCAAGGGCCCATTGGTCCCCCGTATGGCCCCATGGACCCAAAACGCGGCCCAGCAGGGGTGATTTCCTTGTGAAGAACTTCACGAAGTTTCTGGCCCGCATTTCGCCGAGGGGCCCCGGAAGCCCTCTCGGGTGCGCTCATACGTTATCGAACTCGCTCAGGAGAGGCTACCGACGAGTAGGGAAGGTCGCCGCGCACCCCTCCTGAGCACACGTCAGAACCCGTCGGCCGCCTGCTTCGCCCCGCACGGCGGGGCGCTCGCGGTCATGCGAGGGACCAGGCGATTCCATCGAGGATGTCGTGCTCGCTGACCACGACCTCGGCGGCTCCGATCCGCTCCATGATCGCGAGCAGTACGAGGGCGCCGGCGCCGATCACATCCACGCGGCCCGGGTGCATGGAGGGGATCGCCGCGCGCTCGGCATGCGTGGACCTCAGCAGCCGCTCGGTGATCTCCCGGACCTGGTCATGGGAGATCCGGGAGTGGTGGATCCTCGTGGAGTCGTACTCCGTCAGGTCGAGGGCGATCGCCGCGACGGTGGTGACCGAACCGGCGAGTCCGACGAGTGTCCGTGTCTCGACGAGCGGCACCGTCTTCTCCACCAGGTCCAGCGCGGCCTCGATGTCGGACCGTATGGCGGCGATCTGATCCTCCGTCGGGGGGTCGGTGACGGCGCCGTCCCGCACGAGGTGACGCTCCGTCATCCGCACGCAGCCGATGTCGACGGACCGCGCGGCACGCGCATGCTCCTCGCCGACGACGAACTCCGTGGAACCGCCGCCGATGTCCACCACCAGGAAGGGCTTGGCCAGGTCCTCACGTCCCACGAGTTCCTTGGTCGCGCCGGTGAAGGAGAAGTCCGCCTCCTGGTCGCCGGAGATCACCTCGGGCTCGACACCGAGGATCCCCAGCACGCCCTGGACGAACTCGTCCCGGTTCTCGGCGTCCCGGGAAGCGGACGTGGCCACGAAACGGACGCGCTCGGCGCCGTACTCCTTGATGACCTCGGCGTACTCCCGGCAGGCGGCGAACGTGCGCTCGAGGGCCTCGGGTGCGAGCCGTCCGGTCCGGTCCACGCCCTGCCCGAGCCGGACGATGGTCATCCGCCGGTCCAGTTCGCGGAGTTCGCCGGTGGCCGGGTCCGCGTCCGCGACCAGGAGCCGGATGGAGTTCGTACCGCAGTCGACGGCGGCGACGCGTGTCACTTCTCGTCCTCCTCATCTTCGACGGGCTTGGCGGCGAACCAGCCGGTGCCCGACGTCTCCACGTCCCCCTCGTCATCGGACGGCGCGTCCGCCGGCGTCACGCACGAGCCCTTGCGCCACCACTCGGGCAGCATCGCGATCGCCTCGTCGCCCAGCGGATTGACGCCCGGTCCCGCGACCAGGGAGTGCGCCACGAGCACGTGCAGGCACTTCACCCGGTCCGGCATGCCGCCGGCGCTCGGGAAGCCCTCCAGGACCTCGATGGCGTCACGGCGGGCGATGTAGTCCTCGTGTGCGGCGCGGTACGCGGCGGCCAGTTCGGGATCGGTGGCCAGGCGCTCCGTCATCTCCTTCATGACGCCGTTCGCCTCCAGCGTGCCGATCGCGGAGGCGGCGCGCGGGCACGTCAGGTAGTACGTCGTCGGGAAGGGTGTGCCGTCGGGGAGGCGCGGCGCCGTCTCCACGACGTCGGGCTGTCCGCACGGGCACCGGTGCGCGATCGCGCGCAGCCCGCGTGGGGAGCGCCCGAGCTGCTGCTTGATGGCCTCGACGTCCGCGTCCGTGGGCTCGGTGCGCGGGGTGGGCGGCGGGGGCATGTCCATGGCTGTCTTTCAGACTGTCTTTCTCATCGGTGCGCTGGTTCGTCCGGTCACTGGGTCAACGGGCGCAGCGGCTCTCGGGTTCATGGTCGGCTCGTCGGTCGCGGTCGCTCTCCGGCGCGGGTCGGGACGGCGCTTCACTTGTCCATCGGTTCACGACGGTGCATCGGTTCGCGTCCGCTCTGCCGTCCAGGATGCCAAGTCGAGGAGGGTGGCTCAGCCGTGCAGGGCGCATCGGCGGTTCTCCCGCCGGAGGGTTCGGCGCGGCGCCGCCGTTCACGGCTTGTCGGCCTTGTCGACCCCGTCCCAGATGTTCACGTACCAGGGGCGCGCCGCCATCGCACGGTCCGCGCGTGCCCGCTTGGCGGCGTCCGGGTCGATCACGATGTAACCGGTCTCCCCGGGCATCACATAGTGCAGCCGCAGCCGGATCTGCTGCTCCGCGTAGGCGTCGTCCTGCCAGCGGGCCTTGAGGTCGCGCAGCTGCTCGACCCGCTCCCGGGCCTGCGCCTGCTGCCGCTCCAGGTCGGCGATCTCGGCGCGCTGGGAGACGTACTGCCTTATCGGGTAGGCCAGCGCCAGGACCAGTGAGCACAGTACGAGGGCGAGCAACGCGGCCCGGCCGGTGAGCCGGGAGCGCCGCGCCTGCCGCTTGGTCTGGGAGCGGTAGACCCGGGCCGCCGTCTGCTCCCCGAGCAGCCGCAGCCTGGTCGCGGTGGAGAACCGGTCGCCGTCCTTCCCGGCCATGTCTCCCGCCTCCCCTTCATACGTGCGTACGTCCCCGCACACGGTACGGGACCGGGTACGGGGACGTACGGACGACCGGCTAAGGCGTTGTCAGCGCACTCAGCCCTTGAAGCGCGGGAAGGCGCTGCGGCCGGCGTACACCGCGGCGTCGTCCAGGATCTCCTCGATGCGCAGCAGCTGGTTGTACTTGGCGACGCGCTCGGAGCGGGCCGGGGCGCCGGTCTTGATCTGGCCGCAGTTGGTGGCGACGGCCAGGTCGGCGATGGTGACGTCCTCGGTCTCGCCGGAGCGGTGCGACATCATGCACTTGAAGCCGCTGCGCTGGGCCAGCTCGACGGCGTCCAGGGTCTCGGTCAGCGAGCCGATCTGGTTCACCTTCACGAGCAGGGCGTTGGCGGTGCCCTCCTCGATGCCGCGGGCGAGGCGTTCGGGGTTGGTGACGAACAGGTCGTCGCCGACCAGCTGGACCTTGTCGCCGAGCTTGTCGGTGATGACCTTCCAGCCGGCCCAGTCGTCCTCGAACAGCGGGTCCTCGATGGAGACGAGCGGGTAGGCCGCGACGAGCTCCTCGTAGTACTCCGTCATCTCGGCGGCGGAGCGCTCCTTGCCCTCGAAGAGGTACTTGCCGTCCTTGTAGAACTCGGAGGCGGCGACGTCGAGAGCCAGGGCGATCTGCTCGCCGGGGACGTACCCGGCCTGCTTGACGGCCTCGAGGATGAGGTCGAGGGCCTCGCGGTTGGAGCCGAGGTTCGGGGCGAAGCCGCCCTCGTCACCGAGACCGGTGGACAGGCCCTTGGTCTTCAGCACCTTCTTGAGGGTGTGGTAGACCTCGGCACCCCAGCGCAGGGCCTCCGAGAAGGACTCCGCGCCGATCGGGGCGATCATGAACTCCTGGATGTCCACGTTGGAGTCGGCGTGCGAGCCGCCGTTCAGGATGTTCATCATCGGCACCGGCAGCAGGTGCGCGTTCGGGCCGCCCAGGTAGCGGAAGAGCGGGAGGTCGCTCGCCTCGGAGGCGGCGTGGGCGACGGCGAGGGAGACGCCGAGGATGGCGTTGGCGCCGAGCGAGCCCTTGTTGTCGGTGGCGTCCAGGTCGAACATCGCCTGGTCGATCAGGCGCTGCTCGGTGGCGTCGTAGCCGACGAGCTCCGGGCCGATCTGCTCGATGACGGCGAGGACGGCCTTCTCGACGCCCTTGCCCTGGTAGCGGTTGGGGTCACCGTCGCGGAGCTCGATGGCCTCGAAGGCGCCGGTGGAGGCGCCGGACGGGACGGCGGCACGACCCGTGCTGCCGTCGTCGAGGCCAACCTCGACCTCGACCGTGGGGTTGCCGCGGGAGTCCAGGATTTCCCGGGCTACGACGACGTCGATGGACGGCACGAGCATCTCCTTCATGGATGTGACGCTGAGAGTGCGGGGCACCTTGCGACTAGAGCCTATCCGTCCCGGGTGGGCGGCCAGCCGACCGACCGTCCAGGACAGGGTGACGGTACACATTGTTCCTACTCGGAACAAAGAAGGAGAGGAAAGCCCGGTGAAAATCGCACGGCGCGCAGGCAAAAAGGCCCCGCTCCGGTGCGTACGGGGGAACACGCACCGGAGCGGGGAGCCCGTGGGGACGGGGGTGGATCTCACGTGACCCCCACGATGGAGGTCACGTCTGGGGGGACCCTGTGAGCCGGCTGCCCGGCAGCTGTCACTTCAGGTGCAGCTGCTGACCCGGGTAGATGAGGTCGGCGTCCTTGACGATGTCCTTGTTCAGCTGGAACAGCTTCTTCCAGCCGCCCTGGACGTGGTGCTTCGCGGCGATCAAGCTGAGGCTGTCACCCTTGACGACCTTGTACTCGCCGTCGCCCTTCTTGACCTTCTGGCCGGTCGGGGTGGTGACCGTCTTCTGGGGAGCCGGGCGCTGCGCGGAGCGGTTGGCCGTCTGCTCGCCGGTCGAGCGAGTGGTCGGGGTGCTCTTCGCGGACTTGTTCGTGGAGGCCGCGGCGCCGTTGTAGGGGGCGCTCGACAGGCCCTTGCCGCACACCGGCCAGGCGCCCTTGCCCTGGCCTGCGAGGACCTTCTCGGCGACGGCGATCTGCTGAGCCTTGCCGGCCAGGTCCGCACGCGCGGCGTAGGCGGTGCCACCGTAGGCGGCCCAGGTGGAGTTCGTGAACTGCAGGCCACCGTAGAAACCGTTGCCGGTGTTGATGGCCCAGTTGCCGCCGGACTCGCACTGGGCGACGGCGTCCCACTCGGCCGAGGTGGCGGCCGAGGCGTTGCCGGCCGCGAGCAGCGGAGCGGCTATGGCGGCGCCGGTGACACCGGCGAGCGTGACGGCGCGAGTGGCCTTGGACGGGCGGCGGTGCTTGCCCTTGCCGGAACACAGCATGGTTCGATCCCCTCACCGACGCCTGCGAGGTGAGCTGTCGGGTTCGGGCCGGTTGAGTTGCCCGGCCGCGCACGACGTGGTGCGCGGCTTCACCCCGAGCCGTCCCGGTCAATGTCCGGGCGCGGCGCTTACCTTGGGTCCCCCGCTCCTGCCTACGGCGCTTGACGCGTCGACTGTTCCCACACGGCCGCTGGCAGGATTCGGCGTTGCGACCGTGGGGGCCCGCTGTGGCGAGCGGACACGACCGTAAGCAGTCGATCCGCGGAATTTCAAAGACGATCAGGGCTTATGAGACTCATATCTCACTCTCGCCAAACCAGACATTCGCCACGAACCAGGGCATGAAGTCCCCTGGAACGGCAAGGCAGTTCACTGCTGCCCGGCGTCGGGCTCGGTACCGATCTCAAGGTTCTGACCGGGGAGAATGAGGTCCGGGTCGGCGCCGACCGTCTTCTTGTTCGCGTCGTACAACGTGGCCCATCCGCCCTTCAGGTCAAGAGAGTCGGCGATGGCCGTCAGATTGTCCCCGGGCCGGACGGTGTACGAGTCGTCGGCGGCGTCGCGCCCGGCGCTGGAGCCGCGCGAAGCATGCCGGGCGGCCGAGTCGCCCGCACGGTCACCCGCCGCACTCTCGTCGGCGCTGCTCCCGCGATGACGACCGGCCCTCGAAGAGGTGTCGCTCTGCCCGGACTTGTCCGACTCGTCGCTCTTCGTCGGTTCAGTGGACGCGTCGCCGTCACCCTGAGACCCCGCCGATCGGGAAGCACCCTTGAAGGACTCCTCACTCCCTCCGGAGGAAGGTGACGAAGAGGAGGAGGCGGACGAAGAAGGCGATGAGTGCCCCGAAGTGGTCGATCCGGACGACTCGGACAGTCCGGAGTCCATGCCGTAGCCGGAGGAGGAGCCGCCGTCGGAGGATTCGCCCGCGAGGCCGGTGTCGACGTGCGCGGAGGCCGAGTCCTCACTCAGGCCGGCGACCAGACCGCAGGCGGACCAGGCGGAGACGCCCTGGTCGTCGAGGATCCTCTCGGCGACGGCGATCTGCTGGGAGCGGCTCGCCTGGTCGGCCCTGGGGGCGTAGTCGAGGCCGCCGTACTCGTCCCAGTCCTGCTGCGTCAACTGGAGCCCGCCGTAGCGGCCGTTGCCGGTGTCCGCGCTCCAGGAGCCTCCGCTCGCGCACTCCGCGACCCGGTCCCAGGTGGTACCGGAGGCCGCGCTCGCACCGGTGGCGCCCAGCAGTGGAATCACGATCGCTGAACCGGTCACCCCTGCCGCGACAAGGAGAGCCGGAGCCTGGCGGGGGCGACGGTGACGGCCGTTCCCGGAGAGCATGCGCTTGCCTTTCACACGACAGCAGGGACCGGCGCGACGGTTGAGGCGAATCGTCGCGCTGCTGCGTGAAGGTAGCGCCAGGCGATCACTTGTCACAAGTTAATGCAGCGCAGATCACGTGAAGATCACAGAGTTGAGCACGTGTCACCTTTCCCCGACCGCCCGCGGGACCGCCGCGTCATCCCCCGGAATCGGCGCCGGACCGCTGCCGCACGTCACGATCCGTCGCGAACTTTACCGGCAAAGTACGCAATCCCCGCATGATGAGCCCGCCGCGCCAGCGCAAGTCGACCGGGTCCGCCCCGAGTTCCAGGTCGGGCAGCCGGGTGAGGAGCGTGGCGAGAGCGGTCTGCCCCTCGAGGCGGGCGAGGGGGGCGCCGAGGCAGTAGTGGATGCCGTGGCCGTATCCCAGATGCTGGTTGTCGCGGCGGGAGAGGTCGAGCACATCGGGATCGGCGAACCGCTCCGGGTCCCGGTCGGCGGCCGCCAGCACGACGAGCACCGGATCGCCGGGGGCGATGTCCTGGCCCCCGACGGTGAGCGGCTGGGTGGCGAACCGCCAGGTGGCCAGCTCGACCGGGCCGTCGTAGCGGAGGAGTTCCTCGACCCCCGTCTCGAGCAGCCCGCGTTCCCCGCGGGCGAGGGAGGCCTGCAGCCTGGCCCGCTGCTCGGGGTGGGTGAGGAGGGCGTACGCCCCGTTGCCGATCAGATTGACCGTTGTCTCGAACCCGGCGAAGAGCAGGATGAAGGCCATGGCGGCGGCCTCGTTCTCGGTGAGGTGCTCGCCGTGGTCGGAAGCGCGGATGAGCCCGGAGATGAGGTCCTCACCGGGGCCGGGCGCATCGGGCAGGGCTTGGCGCTTGCGGTGGATGAGGTCGGCGAGATAGCCGCGCATCTTCTTGACGGACCGGGCGACCCCGCCCCGGGGTCCCCCGCCGTGCCGGATCATCATCCCCGCCCAGTCCCGGAAGTCGTCCTGGTCCTCGCGGGGGACGCCGAGCATGTCGCAGATGGCATAGATGGGGAGCGGGAAGGCGAACTCATGGATGAGATCGGCGGAGCCGCGGTCCGCGAAGCGGTCGATGAGCTGGTCGGTCAGCTCCTGCACGCGGGGGGCGAACTCGGCGACGCGGCGGGGGGTGAAGGCCTTGGAGACGAGCCGCCGCAGCCGCGTGTGGTCCGGAGGATCGATGTTGAGCAGGTGTGTCATCAGCTCGGCCTTGCGCTCGCCGGGGATGCCGGTCTTGCCCTTGGCGTGCGCGGGTTCGTCGTGGTGCGCCGGGTTCTTGCTGAGCCGCTGGTCGGCGAGGGCCTGCTTGGCATCGGCGTACCGGGTGACCAGCCAGGCCTCCACCCCGCTCGGCAGTTTCGTCCGGTGCACGGGGGCGTGCTCGCGGAGCCAGGCGTAGGCGGGATAGGGGTCGGCGGCGAACTCCCAGGTGAAGAGTTCGGGCGCCGGGGGCTGGGGATGGGACGGGCTGGTCACACTTCGACGGTATCCGGCAGACCGAGCCACGCGTCGGGGCCCTTCCCGACGGGCTTGCACCCGAATCGGCTGCCGGCGTCGCCATGCTGCGGCTTTGACCGATCCGGGCGCGGGCCCGACGCCGGGCCGCGCCCCGGATCCGCGAACCTGCCAGCACCACCGCCCGATGCCGTCACCGACCACGGACCGGCGCAGAGGCCCGCCCCGGGAACCG
>NZ_JBEYXD010000031.1:9766-48967 GCF_040644975.1 Streptomyces sp. NPDC046900
CGCACACCGGGCAGCACCACCGCCCGATGCCGTCACCGACCACGGACCGGCGCAGAGGCCCGCCCCGGGAACCGCACACCGGGCAGCACCACCGCCCGATGCCGTCACCGACCACGGACCAGCGCAGAGGCCCGCCCCGGGAACCGCACACCGGGCAGCACCACCGCCGTCATGCCGCCATGGACCCGGCACACGCCCGCTCCGTAATCCGCACACCTGGCAGCAGCACAGCCCCGTGCCGGTATCAACATGGACCCGGCACAGGCACACCCCCAAGAACCGCGTACCGGAGAGCCCCCGGTCCCTTAGCCGCCTCCGCCCCGGACCCGCGTCGCGACCCCTCAGTCGTCGCTCTCCGCTCCCCGGATCGCATCCCGGTACGCGCGGGCCGCCGCCCGTAGTGCTGCCTCCGGGTCCACGCCCTCCGACTCCGCTCGCGTCGCCATCGCGAGGAGTTCGTAGCCGATGCCCTCGCCCTGCGGAAGCGGGACGTCGAGGCCCGCTGTGCGGGCGCGGGAGGACAGCTTGGCCGCCAGGGCCAGACCCGGCTGGCCGAGCGGAACGCCCTCCGTCACCGATGTGCGCCGCTTTTCGATCGCCTTGGTGCGCAGCCAGTGCTCCTTGACCTCCTCCGGCGTCGTCGCGGTCTCGTCGCCGAAGACGTGCGGGTGGCGGTGGATCAGCTTGGCCACGATGCCGCCCGCCACATCGTCGATGGAGAACGGCGCGTCCTGGTCCTCCTCGGCTATCCGGGAGTGGAAGACGACCTGGAGCAGGACGTCGCCCAGCTCCTCACGCAACTCGTCGCGGTCGCCCGCCTCGATCGCCTCGACCAGTTCGTAGGCTTCCTCGATGCCGTACTTGGCCAGTCCCTCGTGGGTCTGCTGCGAGGACCAGGGGCACTCGGCGCGGATGCGGTCCATGACCTGGACGAGGTCGAGAAGACGAGCGCCGGGCAGGTCGTACGACGCGGGGAGCAGCTCCAGCTCGGGCATCCGCACCCGGCCCGAACCCGCAAGCCGGGCCAGGCCGTCGGTGAGCTGCGGCTCGCCTTCGCCGGTCGCCACGACGGCCACCGTGTGCCCGCCGGCGCAGGCGTCGACCAACTCCTGCGCGGTCGGGGCGGCCTCCTCGACCGCTATGCCCGCCTCACGCAGATAGGGCAGCTGGGGGTGCGCGCCGTCCGCACACAGCACCCGGTCGGCGTCGCGCAGCGCCTGCCAGGCGGGCCAGGACAACAGCCCGGGCGCGACCCGGTGGCTGGTGGTGAGCAGGACGATTCGGCCGACGGCCGCGTCAGGGGCATCGGTCGCGTGCGGACCGTCGTCGCGAGGGCTGGTTGCGTTCACCCTTCGAACGTAACGCACGCCACTGACGTCCCCGGGCTTTGTCCACAGGCCGTCCGACGGCCTCGGCACGGCACCCGACGCCCCCGAACCGCACCCGCGCTACGCCGTCCGCTGCGTCGCCGCCGCGGTGACCTCCTTGACCCAGGGGGTCGGCACGTCCACCCGGCTGCTCTTCTGCACATCCCAGGCGCCGTAGCGCGGATTGAGGCCGACGTGGAGCTCCTTCGACGCCTCGGTCATGGCCTTCCAGAACACGGTCTTGCCCTCGGCCGTGCTCATGTCGGCGCCGAGCGCGGCGGCCAGCTTCTGCGCCTCGACCTCCGTACGAAGGCTGTCGTCGAGACGCCGGGGTGCCACCCCGTACTGCTGCAGCCACGCCGACTGCAACCCCTTCGCGCCGCCCGCCTGCTGCTCCAGGCTCGAGCGCATCTGCTCGACCTCGCTACGGCTGACGCTCACGCCGGCGTTCCTGGCCGCGCGGTCCAGGACCCGGTCGAGAACGAGACTGTGGACTGTGTCGCGGGTCAGACTGCTCGTCTGGGCGACCGCCTGCTGGTACTGGGCGTCGTCCGTGGCGGCGGCGCGCTGGGCCGCACGCACCTCGTTCACCCGGCTCTCCAGCTGGGAGACCGTGATCCGCTGCCCTCCGACGACGGCCGCGGAACCCGCGTGGGCCGGTCCGCCGCACGCGCTGAGAAGGGGAGCCGCGGCCAGGGCGGCGGTGAGGGCGATCGCGGTGCGACGGCGGTGCAAGGTGGCCTCCTGAGGAGATTGTGCGGCGGTGCACAAAGTCTTGCGATGATCGATGGTAGGCAGTGGCCAGGCTCTGGCCAACCCATTCGAACCAACGATTCCAACTGACTTCGGGCACCGTGGCACGGCGGGTACGTCCCCACATCCGCCCCGGGCGAGTGCGGCACCCCTCCGGGCCGGGCGCGTGAGTCACCGCTCCGACCGGGCGAGTGCGTCCGCGCTCCGGCCGGTCAGGACAGCCCGTCCACCGCCCGCTCGACCGCTCCGGCGACATCGGCGCGCAGGGTGTCGCCGGTCCCGATCCCGGTCACATTGGCCGCCGGCTTCTCACCGTCCCCGGTGCCGACGAGCACGAACCCGACCTTCCGGTACTGCGGGGCCGTCTGCGCGGCAACCGTGACCTCGGGGCCGCCTACGGCGAGAAGGACGTCGCAGGAACCCTGGAGGAGACCGTTGAGGTAGGGACGCGCGTTCGCCGCACTCTGTTCACCGGCCACCGACGTGTAGCTGACGCGCGCGTGGGTCTTGAGCGATGCGTCCTGCATGCCCTGCCAGACCGTGGCGGCCGTCTCCCCCGTGATGCCCTTCTTGTCGGTGAGCAGGCAGGCGTCGACGTCGTTGTAGTGACGGGCCCGGGTGTCCGGGACCGGTGGCCGGTCGTCCTGCCCGGACAGGAGCGCGACGGCCACGGCGACCGCGACGACGACGGCCACGGACCCCGCCGCCAGCGCGATGGTGCGCCGGCGCAGCGAACCCAGCCAGGTCGCGGCCGCACGGCCCATGGCGGTGAGCCGCCCCTCCTGCGGCGCCTTCGCAGGCCGCGCCTGGGACACCTGCCTGACCTGTTTGACCACCGATTCCCTACTCTTCTGCTTTTCTGCGCGGTCGCCGCCCGCGCGCCTCAGCGACGACCAAGCCGCCGGGTCACACAGTCCGCGCTTACACCACCCTGCGGGCCACCGACGGCGGGACGAGCAAGATCAGCGGGACAGCGGCCCGTGGGCGGTCGACCACCCACCAGGGCCGCCTGTCCGCTCGCCGGCCCACAGCGGGGCCGGCAAGAACGACGGGACGCGACACAACGGCCCCGGACCATCCAGGGAAGGGCCGTTACGCCGCCCCGCACCGCGCACGGCCGGAGCAGCCTCACCGCCCTCCCGGGCATCGGGGCGACGCTCGTGTCCCGTCCCGTCGTTCTTGCCGGCCCTGCCCGTCAGCCCGTGATGGCGACGGGCGCGTCCCAGGCGTCACGGTCCACGGTGATCGTGTAGCCGTTCCGCGTCTCCTTGCTGTTGACCATGTACTGGTGGGCGCGGCTGTGGTTGGTGAACTGGGACGAAGCCCAGGGCCAGTCCGTGGTGGTGGTGTTCTGCTTGTCCCACAGGGCGTACCAGAGGTTGCCCGGCAGGTCGGTCTTGTTCGTCGCGGTGGCGATGGCCTTGGCGCTGGAGCTGGTGAAGCCGTAGAAGCCGGCGCGGTACGTCTTGGCGTGCAGCTGCTTGTCGAAGGCGCGCACGTACGTCAGCACCGCGTCGTTGCACGACTTGTTGGTGGTGTCGTACGGCTCCATGTCGAGGTAGATCGCGCTGCCGGCCTTCATGCCGAGCGCCGACGCCTTGGCGACCGCGTCCGAGGCGTCGCTCGTGCCGAGGGAGGCGGCGTTGGAGGCGGTCATCTTCTCGGGGTTGGTGCCGGTCTGGCAGGACGGCTGGGCCCCGACGTAGATCGGGATGAGCTTCCAGCCGAGCGAGCTGACCGACTTCACCCAGGAAGCGGTGAGGTTGGGCTGGCTGCAGCCGCGGTTCTTGCCGCCGACGTACACGGCGGCCGCTCCGTACAGGCCGCCCTTCCAGGCCTTCATCGCGGAGAGCGAGGGCGCGGTGCAGGTGTCGAATGCGCGGCCCGTGTACGTCTTCTGGGCGGGCCAGGTCGTGGCGGCCATCGACGACTGCGCCGCGATCCCGGCGCCCGCGACCACTGCGGTACCGGCCACGGCCCACGAGATGTACCTGAACTTCTTCGACTGCCGATGGCCGGCCATCCCCACCCCAATTCAGACAGGCGGCACGCACACGGCGTCCGCCGGAAGAAAAGTCCTGAGATCCCCGGGAGCGGTGCGGGCCCGGTACGGCGACGCCCGCACGAAAGTCCGGAGACAGCGGAAGCGTACGCGTACGCACGGGACTTGAGCGCCCGAAGTGGATGGCACCCTAACCGACGGCACCCTTGCAATCGGAAAACGGCGCCCCTTGATCACCACAAGAATCCCTCACGGCACGGCAAAAACTTCCGCCCCGGGGAACGATGCCCCCGCGAACCACCTCCACAGCCCGGACTTGGCGAACGCTTGATCTTCCGTAGACGTGTACATGACCTGCGCACCGATCGAGCCCCATAGGGTCCGTCAGGCCCGGCGATCATCATCAGACCGGGCTGCTTCGGCTCTCCAGCTCTCCAGCTCTCCAGAAGGACTCCATGCGCACCCCGTCGCGTGCCGTCAAGGCACTCGTTCTCACCGCACTCCCCTTGGCCCTGGCCCTGACAGCCTGCGCCTCCGGCTCGTCCGACTCCTCCGCGGATGCGGCGAAGCCGAAGCAGATGGCGAGCAAGGACCCCAACGCGGGTCTGCTGACGGGCACGCAGCTCAAGAAGGCCCTGGCACCGGCGTCGTTCTTCGCCACGGGCTTCGCCGTGGACCCGAGCGGCGCCCGGGACTCCGGCAGCACGTACGTGGAGCCGTCGTCCGCACCCGCGTCGTCGAAGCCGGACTGCACCAAACTGAACGGCACCAGCTGGATCGCCGTCACCGGCCTCTCGGGCGTGTCCTTCGCGCAGAACGACTATGTCGACAAGAACACCTCCGAGGACATCGCGCAGGAGGTCGACACGTTCCGCGGGACGACCGCGGCGACGGTCCTGAAGGACCTGGAGCAAGTGGCCTCCGCCTGCGCGGCGTTCACCGACGACCAGACCCACTCGAAGGTGAAGGTGACCGGTCAGACGGCGTCCGGCCTCGGTGACGCCGCCTACACCGTCACGCTCACCGACAGCGCCTGGACGAACGGCACCACGCTCATCGCGGCCCGCGTCGGCACGAACGTCGTGACCGTGATGTCGACGGACGGGCACGACAACGGTGCGGCGACGGCGAAGAAGCTGACGCAGCAGATCGTGGAGGTCTTGCAGAAGACGGCCTGAGCCGCCTGGGCTTCCTGATCCGGCCGCACACCCCGGCCCCCCTTGCGCCCGTCCGCCTCCCGCGGGCGGGCGCCACTTGCTCTAGCCTTGCCCCCTGCGCTCTCTCCGCCTCCTCGGCGGCACATGGGCGGGCGTCGTGGCCGTGGGGGGTTGGGGATGCAGAGGGAGAAGCGTGCGGAGGCCGGCTGGTTCCAGCGGATCGCCTGGTCGGTCCTCGTCTGGGGAACGCTGGGCCTGCTGGTGTGGGTGCCGTTCCTGTACGTGGCGATCCGCCGCGGGCGGCGGTCGGACTGGGGCGCCTTCGCGTCGTTCGTGCTCTACGAGGTGGTGACCCTGCCGTGGGCGGGCACCCGGAGCGAGGGTGCGGGCGATCCCGTCCTGGGCGCGGCGGTGGTGCTGACCCTGCTGACGGCGACGGGGATGCTGCTGTTCGCCCTGTTCGACAAGCGGACGCCCAAGGGCCCGCTGGCGTACGGGGTGCCACAAGGGCCTCAGCCCCTGCACGGGAATCCATACCTGCGGTAGAGGCCACCGCTCCGTGCCCGTCCCAGCGCGGCTCACATCCGGCGAGTGCGCCGCAGGATCCGTACGGCGGGCCAGACCAGCAGTGCGGTGACGCCCCACAGGAAGCCCGCGATGGCGACCCACTCGCCGGTGCTCGTCTCCGGATCGCCGGCGCCGAACACCGTGAACGCAAGGGCCAGAAAGGCGCAGAGGCCGCCGAGGACGCCGAAGACGACGAGTGCCGCAGTCTGCCGTCCCGTCCGCCGGGTGGGGGCGGGGCGGGCGGACGTCCCGGTGCCGGTCCCGCCGTTCTCTCCGGGCGTGACGACCGCTTCCGGTTGCGGCGGCTGCTGCCGGGGCGGCAGCCATACCACAGCGGTCTGCGGCACGGCCGCGTCGATGGCCGCCATCGTGTGCGCGTCGACGCCGTGCAGGCCCGGCTCCACATCGACGACAATGCCGTCGGTCCCGACGAGCCGCCGCCCGCCGTCGGGCCAGCTCAGCATCGCGGCGCAGGCACTGTACAGAACGGTCGCCGCGCTCTCCGAACCGTCCTTGACCCGGACCGTCAGGCTCACGCCCTCGTCCCCCACCACCAGCGCCGGGCCGTCTTTGCGCACCGAGTCGAACCGCCGCCCGGTCACCGCGTACGGCGAACTCGTAGGGGCTTCCGTGTACCCCGCCCAGTCCGCACTGTGCCCCCCAGGCACCTGCATCAGGGCCGTCCCGGCGGCCTCCAGTGCCACCGCGTGGAGATGGCCCGGCGTCACCGCCCACAATTCTGACCGCAGTTCGTCCAGGCTGCGCGGCGGCCGCCCGGCGAGCAGGTCCTCCGCCGCTGCGGGCAACCGTCGTGCGGCCGCGTCGGCTGCGGTCAACGCCCCGTCGGCTCGTGTGCGCACTGCCTCGAGGCCGGCCTGCCCGATCCGGCCCACCTGCATCCCGGCGAGGACGTCGATGAAGCCACCGAGCACCGCGTCCTGCTTGGCGGGCAGGGCGTCCGCGAAGGCCGTCACCAGAGCGAAGCCGTCACGGCGGGAGGCGTAGTCGGTGGCCGCCGTATAGGAGTAGCCGCCCTCCTGGCGCAGGGCGCGGGTGAGTTCGCGCTCCAGGACGCCCGCGTACAGCCGGGCAGCGGTCGTGTCGGCGACGACAGCATCGAGGAGGACACCGCCCTTGCCGTCGGAGAAGTAGGCGGGCGTGACGGGCAGGGCGGAGGTGACGGCGGGCATGGGGCGACGCGGACCGGCGGGCAGTTTGAGCGTGAGCCCGGCCGGCAGGCGTTCACCGGCGATCCACAGCGCGGCGTTGCCCTGAGTGAACCAGGTCTGCGCCCAGTACCGTATGTCGTCCGGGCGCAGGTTCCGCACGCCCCACTCCGGGTAGCTGACCAGGCCGTAGCCCTGGGCCCCGTAGCGCCACAACGGGAGTTGGCCGACATCGCGCCGGGACTCCTCGGTACGCAGGATCTCCCTCTCGGTCTCCAGTCGCTCCATGGGCAGGTCGGTGAGGGAGGCGCAGACACCCTGGAGATAGGCGACGACCTCGTACTCGGCGCCCTCCACGTGGAAGTGGGTGAAGGCCCCCTTGGTCGCCCCGTTGAAGTGGTAGTCGGCCAGACCCTGACGGTGCAGGGCGAGGTGCTCGACAAGGTGCGTGACACCGGCCCGGCCGAGCGTCTCGTCCGCGACGCCGACACGGAAGACGAGCCCGGCGCGCACCGGCCCGGTGGCGTACGCGAAGAGGGTGGGTATGCCGTCGACCTCAGTGAGGTGGATGGCTGCCTGGGGGTTCATCTTCGGCCTCTGTTCGGCGTGTTCGTGGGCATGGTCGGTCAGCCTCGGGCGAGGGCGGCGTCGCGGTGTTTGACGTAGGCCGCCGCGGCGTCGCCACCGAAGTAGGCCCAGGGGTACTCGGAGGCGAGGTTGCCGAGCGCGCGGAAGCAGGCGGCGGCCCGTGCCAGGTCCCCCATGAGGGAGAACAGGGCGGCGAAATGACCCTGAACGGTGACCCATCCGTAGCCCCGCTGGAACTGCGGATGGAGCGCGGACCGCTCGGCGGCCTCGACGACTTCGGCCTGCACATGACCCTGCCGCAGGTACTCCTCGCGTTCCGTCCCCCGCAGCGCCAGCCAGTGCTCCATGTGCACCTCGGCCACGATCCCGCCGTTCAGCGCACCCTCGGGCGCATTCAGCAGGCACTCTCGGGAGAAGGCGTGGGCAGCCTCCCAGCTCCCGCTCCACTTGGGGCACAACTGCTGGAGCAGTCCGCCCTGGCCGCTGAAATGGTGCGGGTGGTAGGCGGCCAACCGGTCGTATCGGCGCCGCGCCTCGTTCTGCCCGAGCTGCAGGCCCTTGGCGGTGGTGATGCGCCTGGCCCAGGCCGCGTCGAACGACGGATCGAGCGCGGTGGCCCGTATCAGCACCTGCTCGGCCTGCCGAAGGTGCGCGTGCAGCCCGGCGAACTGTTCGCGGCTGACGTGCTCGGCGCGCGCCGCGGTCCTGATCTCCCAGCCGATGTTCACCTCGCGGGTTCCGAGGACGGTGAGCGCGAGCACGTCGTCAGGCGCGGCGGTGAGGAGTTCGCGCATCCACTCCTCGACTCCCTTCGCCTCGGACAGCACACCGACGGCGAAACTGCGAGGCGTCTCCGCCGGCAACCCGTCGACGTACCGCCGGATGGACGCCCAGTCCCACGCTGCGGCGGCCTGCCGCAGCCAGGCGGCCTCGGGGAAGGCGGAGGCAACCTCGAAGTCGGGAGGCGGCAAGGCGGAGGCGGAAGCGAGCGACATGCGGCGGATATTAGGCGAGGCCTGTGACAACGCGATTCTCCGGGGAGCGCTGAGCCCGGCACGACAAAAAGACGACCGCGGCTTGACCATCTCCCTACCTACCGGCCAACTCGCGTTCACCGAGCCTCCATAACGTCCGCCCGTCTCCATCGGCGCGCCCAACTGGTCGCGGCTGTCCACTGACGCCTCGTCAATCGGCCGTTCCGGCACATCACTGGGCCGACCCGCGCGCACACTCCACCGTTCCTGCTCTGACCCGGAGTCCTCCATGGCCCTCAACGCCCGCCGCACCAGGCAACTGCTGGAGGGTGCAGCCCCCTTGCTGCTCCAGGGCGAGCAGGTGGAGCTCACCACCTTGGCGGGCGTCGGCTCGGTCTCCGTCCGCAGGCAGGCGCTCACCGCGGCCCTGGTCGGCGTCCTCAGCGCGGGCACGGTGATGGCCACGGTCACGCCCCGGCCGCTGTACATAGTCCTGACCAACCAGCGCCTGCTCTTCTTCGACGGAAACCGCGGCGGAAAGCCCGGCAAGCTGGTCATCAACCTCCCGCGCCCGTACGTCTCCGCGGGCGGCTCGAAGAAGGCGTTCCTGGGCCTGCAGTACGTCACCTACCTCACCCTGGCCGGCCAGGAGCGGGGCCTGAAGGTCACTTTCCCGGTCCAGCACCGGGGGGACGGGCCACGGTTCACTTCGGGATTGCCGGTGACGCGCTGAGGGGGTGGGGGGAGGCCGCCTGGACTCACTCGACGGGTGCTCTCCCCGCTGCGTCCCCTCGGAACGGGCACGCAGCGGGCACGATGAGACCCCTCGGTGCGAACTATGGGCGCGACGGCCGTTGAAGGCTGCCAAGCCCGTCAGCCGGTCGCCTTGGGCTGGTTGCGGTCGGCTGCGGCCGCGGCGGTTGCTGAGCTTCGCTGCTGTACCAGCCGCGACCGATCGCTTACCTGCGGTCGTGCTCGTCGTGGTGACAGTGTTTGTTTCGTTTGATGGTGGTCGGGTCGATAGCCGTGCGGGTGGTGGTGTCGCCGCCTCCGGTGACGGTGGAGGTGTTCCTGATCTGGTGACGTGTGTCGCAGCCGCAGGAGACTTTGACCTTGAGGGTGATGGGCGGGTAGCTGCCGCCTGGTGCCAGGACGTCGGTGCGGGTGCAGGTGCGGGTGGTCCGGGTGCAGTTCCATCCGGTGCCGGTGATGCTGCGGGCGGTGAGTCCTGGCGGGAGGGTGTCTTGCACGGTGACGGCGGTGCCGTCGGTAGGGCCAGATCCGGTGTTGCTGACGGTGATGGTGTAGGTGCCTAGCTGGCCTTGGGTGAAGTTTCCGGTGTGGGTTTTGGTGATGGCCAGGGTGGGTGCGGGCAGGGTGTAGGAGATGATCACCTGGCCGTTGTGGTTCGCTGTCCCGATGGTGGAGGCGCTGTAGCTTGTGCCGGTACCGGACGGGGTGGCGAAGCTGCTGCCCCCACCACCCCCACCTCCACCCGCCGAGGTGCCCCTGTTGTTGACGCTGGCGCTGCCGCCGCCCCCGCCGGCGAAGTATCCGCCCCCACCGGCACCGGTCAAAGTGAGGGCGCAACCGCCGCCGATGCTGCCCCCGGTGCCACCGGTACCGATCGCGTCACCGGAGAACCCGCTCCCTGGCCCCCCGTTCGTGGCCGCACAGGGCACAGCGGAGCCGGCGGCCCCGCTAGCGCCCCCCGTACTGGTGCTGCCACCGCCCTCACCCGGACACATCAGCACGCCCGCTGGCCGCTGCCATCACGCGCGCAACGCCACCGGCCATGTGCCAGCCGGCATCACGTGATCAAACCGGACAGAGCTGTTGAACGACGCCGCCCTGGCCCCGGGCCTGAAGCACCAGACCGAGCACGACGAGCCCCAGAGCAATGGTGAAAAGAACCATCGCCAATGGCCCAGCCCACGGATCCTCCGTCGCGGTGGGTTTGAGTCCGAGCGCCAGCGACATCGCGCCTGCTGTCAAGCCCATCAGGTCGTGGTGGACGTCCATCCATCTCGTGACTTCCGAAAGGTTGACCAGGTTTGATCGTGACAGGGTGCTGGCGGGGAGCGTCATTCCAAGTGCGCGGAATTCGGGCCTGTCCATGAGTCGTCGCACCCATAGCCGGCGTCGGACGAATCGGCCTTCTACCGCTCTGCCCGGAGGCGTCGTTTCTCCTCCCGTTGGGCGGCCACGTCGGGGATGACGGCAATGGCCTCGGTGAGGCGGCCCTGCCGGATCAGCAGTTCGGCCAGGTCGGTCGCGGCCCGTTCGCCGGGCAACGGGCGTAGGAGGGCGATGGCCTCCTCGACGCGGCCGTCCTGGGCAAGCAGCCAGGCGATGGTCAGCTCGCGGTCCTCGACCCTGTCGGCCGGCAACGCCTGGATCTCCGCGATTGCCTCCCTGGCGCGTCCCGACTCTCCCATCAGCCACCACCGGTTGGGCCGGAGCCAGAACTCATCGTTCTCCGCCAGGAATTCGGGGCTGCGCCCTTCCGTGAGTCCAAGGGCCCTGTCGTGCAGGCCCCGGTCGGCGAGCACGGTCAGGGTCGCCTGGAGAAGGTTCCCGTCGTAGAGGTCGTCGAACGTGTGCTCCACCGCCTCGATCGCGTCGTCTACCCGGCCCTGACGGATGAGCAGCCCCATCAGTGCGCTCTCGTACCAGCCCGGATGCTTGGCGGCGATGAGGTCGCGCAGGTACGCCTCCGCTTCCCCGGCTCGGCCCAGGTTCTCCAGGGCCGTCACGTACGGGCGTACGGCGGCGTACCTCTGGGTGTCGGCAAGGTCGCGAAGTTCCTCGACCCGACCGTGTCGGGCCAGCAGCTCGGCATAGAACTCGACGTTGTTCTGCGGCCCGTACCGGCGTGCGGCCACGTCCGCGCCGAGCAGCCGGATTGCCTGGTCCGCCTGGCCGGACCGCTCCAAGACCCGGGCCTGTGCAGGCAGGACACCCCACAGGTCGTCGCGCTGCTCCGGGTCGCGCCGGAACTCCTCGGCGATCGGGGCCAGCAGCTCCAACACCCGCTCGTCGCATCCCTGGCCCTCGGTCATCTCCACCAGGGCCCCCAGCACGCGCCCGCCGCGCAGGTGCGGGCCGAGTACGCCGATCGCGTCGTCCACCCGCCCGGCCCGGACCAGCGCCTCGGCGTAGTCCCGCCACGCGTCGACCGCGTTCTCCTGCGGCATCTTGGGGTGCGCCAGCTCCAGCGCCTGGTCGACGCGGCCCCACCGCAACAGGACGTCGGCGCCCGCCCGCACCGCCGGCTGCCAACCGGTAGCCGCGAACGGCTCCACCACCGTCCAGGCCCGTCCGAACTCCCCCACCGCACACAACCCCCGCACCGCACCCGCAGCGCAGAACCAGTCCTCACGCTCCCGTGCCGCCTCCACCAGGGGCTCCAGGCCGCCGCGTTCGAGGATCTCGTCCACGATCCGCGGCAGGACGCCGCCGAGGTTGCTCAACTGCCACTTAAGATCATCCACATTCACGGGGGCACCCTAGGGTCAGCCGCCGACACACCCGCGACGCGGCTTGCCGGTTGGCCCGCCGAGCCTTGCCAGTGGGCCACCCGCTTGCTGCTACGCGCGGTGTCGAGCATCTCGGTCAGCGCGTGCGGTCTCCCATTGCCGATCCCTTCGGAGCAGAGATCCGCAGGGTATCGATGAGGTCGGCGGAGCGGCTTTTGGACGGGAGCTGCTTTGGCGCGAGTGATCACGGCCCCGTAAGCTTCCGGCGCGTCGGGCAGTCTGTGGACCAAAAAAATTGATTCTTGAGCACCAGCCCAATGCGTCAGGAATGATCGATGTGGAACACACCCCGATCAGTCATCCATGCAGATGACGTCCTGCACTGCTTGGCCGTACTCATCCCCCACATCACGGGATGCTCGTCGGAGTTCTGACACAACGGCCGCCGGGACAACGGGGACATCGACACCCAGCCCCACTCTCCGCAGCACTTCGAAGAATTCCGCGTCGGCCACAACGTCTCGAGAGACCAGTGGCCCGGGAGGCGGGAGCTGCTCTCCCGGGCGATAAATGACGGCCTGTTCTCCTGAGAGTGCGAAGTCGAGGGAGCTCAACAGCGTCTCCGCCGTATTTACCACAAACTCAGCCTTCGTGACATCCGGCCGCAGAGCCGACTCCAAGGACAATCCAAGAAGGTCGACAATCCGTGCAGCGTAGAAGGAAGATCCGACATCAGAATTCTCCCCGGAGGAAGCCTCGTCCTCTATCACCTCCAGAGCCACTGCACACGCTTCAGAGCCCGGCTCACCTGCGGCAACCTTCCAGACCTCCGCCAAAGAATTTCCCGCCCACCCGGACTCGTCTTCATCAACCATTTGCGCGTACATGCCGAGCATTCGCTCTGCCACGGCCGCACAGAAGGCCGTCAAGACAGCCCCTGAAGCGTCTCGGAGGATATCCACGTCGTGATACCTAGCCACAGGCGACTCACCCCTTCGGTGACCAGAACAGCGTATAGGGCGAGTTCTGAGGTTGATGCCCACGAATTCCCTCACCGCCAACTTCCACCGTGTTAACGTTGAGGTTTTCCGGGTCGAGAATCATCGGATGACACGTCTCATTGCAGAAGTTCCTGGACGCTGCTCCAAAGATCGCATGTTCATGCTCTTTGAGGTTATTCAGAATTCCCTCTTCGGCGTGACCTGCCGCCTGAACGAACTCCTGACCCTCACGCAGGACAAAGTTTTCCGACATAGCCCCGGAGCCATTGATCCCGATCCGATTCGTCAGCTTCTTTTCGAGCGAGTTCCAGACTCCGATAACCGCCGTCGTTCCCCTCTTGTCGGCTTTCCAGTAGTCATTTCTCCCCGACTGAAGCTCTTCCGCCCGGTCCATGGCGAGACGTGTGTCGTCTTCGGTTGCGACATCACAGTTGTGGACGAGGACGGGCGTGTCCCCGGCCTCCACATAGTACGTGTGGAAGCCGGGTCATTCCTGCCTGGGTTTTCGCAGGTGAGGGACAAATCAACGGTGCGTCGGCATCCGCCGGTGTGTGCTGGAGTGCGTCCCGGTTGCCGTCACCGTTGCCGTCAACAACCGTGCCCGCCCTGCGGGTTGTCGACCCGCGTACCGGCATACGGCCGGCCGGAGCGGTTGCCTTGCCCCTTAACCACGCCAGTTTGAGCAGGCCCTGGCCCTCCCCGCGAGCACCGCTTTAGGAGAGCGGTAAGGCTGCCTCGCCTTTGACCTGCGGCGTCTACGGCCGAGCCAGTAGGCATGGATATGCCCGCCAGTCACCCTTGTTGACTGCGGCTGACCCCTGAATCCGGCACGGCTGTGGCACGCGATCTCTTCCTCCCGAAGCGATGCAGGCGACCTGCGGTAGCGAAGTCAGACACTCGGTCGGTGCCTGCCCGGCGCACGACCCGGCGACGTGTGACGCTCAGCCCGTCGTGCTTGGCGCGACCCGTCGGAGCAGTGGTTGTATGCGGACTTCATCGAGGGATACGACGCGCTCAGGGCTATCCGACTACCCGGGGCGCCATCTTCACAGACGTATCCCCATGAGCCTGAGGTTGGCTTGATCCGCAGTAGCACTTCGTAGGACGAAATCTGCACATAGCGGGTGTCCCTCGCTGCGATGACTCCCAGACTGCGCTGTTCTGCGCACTCGTTGTCCCCATCGCCAGCACACCAGAAGATGTGCACGGCGTTGGACGTGTCATTCGTCAGTGCGATCGGGGCGACGTTCTCGGAGTCAGTCGGATCCGGGTTGCAGCTGGCGATGCAGAGGACGGCCAGACTCAGGAGGACCGCGGTCACGCAACGAGCGAGACGGTCAATCCGAAAGTTCACGGGCCCCCTCGAAGGTCGTCACGCGAAGCTGCACCGTATCGCGGACCGCCGGTCAAACACACTCAGCTTGGGAGGCTGCGATCATTGGGGGCCGGTTTGGGCACTGACCTGGGCGAACGGTTCTGATGAAGCCTCGTCGAGCCCGGCTGCTTTCACCGTGATTCCCCGCGGCTCCCCGCTCGTTCTGGTGCGCTTGTGGTGCGGTGCCGTATGCAAGGCCTGTCGAAAGCACAGAAGCAGGAGTGTCCCCGGTTCCGCCACCGCGCTAGGGTTCAAGCCCGCCGGATCCACTCCTTCATCGCTCGGCGGTAATGCATCGCGCCGGATCCCGCTTCCATCCGGAGATTAAACTGCTGATGCCCACGGGGATTCGGATCGAGCTGCCGCAGCCTGCAAGTCGACCACTCTGGGGCGAGCGGCCCGTCTGAAGGCAGCGTCGTCTCCGTGACCGTTGAGCTCCCGCCAGAACGACTCCACCGCCTGAACGGCTGGGAAAGCATCCTCGGCGTCTCCGATTTTCTCTGCATGGAGTGAGACGATGGCGTCCACGCGACTGGCCGCGATCACTGGCAGAGCACGCGCCCGCATAGCGGCCTGGGTTTGGGAGCCTTCAGGCATCGAGTCGGAGTCCACGGCCGGTCACACTACCGAGCAGGCGTGGGCGCGATCTTTGGCCGGTGGCTTGCCTGGTCTGGGGTCGTGGTCGTTCAGTTCTTCTGGGTCTTGTCGCCGATCTCGGTGACCTGCGTTTTCACTGGTCAGGGCAATGCGCGTAGGTGTCTGAGGGGTCGCCATCAGTCGTCGTCGGCTGCTGTCGAGCGACGTCGGACGGCCCAGCGCCAAGTGACAGCCTCGGAAGTGACGGCCCCTACCGGCGGACGGTCTTGAAAACCGTCGTGGCGCGAGTCACCGTGGGTTCAAATCCCACACCCACCGCGCAGGCGAACGGCCCCTGACCAGGCGATACGGTCAGGGGTCGTCGCGTTGTGCGGCGCCCGCTCGGCACCGTGATTCCCCGCGGTTCCCCGTGCGATCGGGCACGCCGGGGGCACGGGCGCCGTCTGATCCACAGCGTGGACGGCTATCGCATCTCCGGCTGTCAGTGCTGCATGGCACTCTGCCGCCGTGACGACAACGACAGAGCTCACCCTCTTCGCCGACTACTTCCAGATACACGTATCCGATGCGGATTCGGACGGTGATCTAAGCGACGCGTGGACGGACCAGGCCGTTGCCGATCACCTCGCGGTTGCACAGGATGCGCTGGGTATCGGCACGGTGGTCAATGTCAACGTATCCGTCACTGTGGTCGTCCTGCCTCAGGAGCCGAGTGATGACAGCTCGGCATTCGATCACGTTGTTGAGGCCAGCCTTGATGTGTCGTCGGGTCGCCTGATGGTTCTGGGCTGCACGGACTACGCCCCCGATGCGGCTACGTTCGAGGTCGCGTCAGGCTGGAACCGCGTCCGCGTGTCCCGGAGCAACTTGGCTCGGGCAGCTCAGGCCGACGTCGACTCCGACGAGAGCCCCGAGACAACTGAGAAGATTCGTATCCAGGTGTGGGCGGCCCCGGAGTCTCCAGCAATGATCACCAAGCGATGGTCTTAGTCCGGCGAAGTCTTTGATGGCTGGCTCGTGTGCCTGTCCTTCGAGCCGCACCTTCACCACCATCAGTCACCCACCACTCACCCGAGTTCCCATCCCTTCCCCTACTTCATCAAGGCTCGCTGCGCTCGCTCGTCCGGTGGCCGACGGCGCTCGCCGAACGACGCATCGCCCTACCCACCACCTGCCTGGCCGTCCTCGAACAACACCGCCAAGAGCAGGAGCGTCAGCGGACGGCCGCCGGGATCCGATGGCGGGAGAACGGCATGATCTTCACCACCCGTATCGGCACACCACTCGACCCCAGCGACGTCGCCCGGCGATTCACCGGACTACTCGACCAGGCAGGCATCCGACGAATCCGCTTCCACAACCTCCGCCACACCTGCGCCACGCTGCTCCTGGAACAGGGCGTCCAACCCGTCACCATCAAGGAACTGCTCGGCCACGCCAACATCGGCATCACCGCCCAGGTCTACGCCCACGTCCGCCTGCGCCTCCAACACGACGCCATCAACCAACTCACCGACGTCCTGCGAGATGGCGACGATCCCAAAGCCCCGCCGACAGCCACAGTTGCACCCGGCTGACACACGACGCAGAAGCGCGAGAGCTCCCACCGCGAACCACGGGTGGGGGCTCTGTGCGTCCGCTGACGTTGCCGTCAGCGTTGCCGTCAAGTGGCCTTAGACCACGTCGACAGAGCGAGATTCCTGGGCCCGCAAGAGCCCAGGCATCTCAGCTATCAGGACATCGTTGCCCTATTTCCACTCACGCCATGGAATCTGCCTCCGCGAGATTCTCGGCGATCACTCCTCGGAAGAAATCGGCGAGGATCCGATATCTCTCGACTTCCTCGCGGCTGGTGCTATACCTCACGCCCACGGATCCGTCAGGTCGGAAGTGTCAACGAAGTCCACGACGGGCTCTTCACCCAGTCGTTGCCCGTTCAATTCGCCTTGGACCCATTGAATGCACTTCGGCCTTTCTCCACTGCCCGCTCGACAGAACTCCTCCAATACCAGCCGAACACGGTCAAGTGGGAGAGTGCTCCGAGGGTGATGGAACAGTGGATGGCCTGGATCCGCGACGACCCTCGGATCAAAATTGGGTGGCTCCGGGTTATCTGAAAGCCAGGTGTAGTCAAATATCTCAGACCTGCCAGGGCGTCGATCCGTGGCGAACCACATCAGAGCCCCATAGCCCGTCGACCTGTTTACAGCAACCCGAAGATACGTATCCGGGCTGTTTTGGACCGTCACGCTTTCGAAACGACGATCCGAAAAACAGAACCATGCATCCTCGCCGGGTGCGACCCACTTGCTTGACGAGTCTTCGAACTCCAGGTTCTCCATCACCTCGGAGACTAGGCGAGAGCATTCTTCTGCGCTCTCGGCGTGATGCCATTCCTTGGAGAATAGGACATTCAATACCACGGAGAATCAGCCTTCATTACCGACCGCCAGTCACTCGCCGACGAATTCCTGCACGTGCATGCCGCCCCCCTTGAGCGGGGAATGTACCCTCAATGTCGAGCCCTTGGGCAAGAGTTTCGGTATTGCTACCGAGCACGAGTAGTCACCCTCACATGCCCCACCGACCTTGTTGATCACAATGTCTGCTGAAGTTACTCCGCTCTTACTCTTCCCCAGCAGGTAAGCAAATTGAGTATCCGGATGCTCTGCGGCTGGAAATCTTCCGTTGGAAGGCATCTTGACGCCAGCTTCCTCAAGGGCGCTGTTGACCTCCTCAGCAAGAGGACTCCGCCCGCTGATAAGTGGCTGTCCCAACTTGGTAACACTGCCGTCAGGATCGACTCGCACGGCCTGACCCACGGTCTTGCCGTTATACGCCATCTTATCGAGGTCCGCTGCCACACTTTCCGTGTTGCAGTTGTGGACCAGGATCGGCGTATCCCCGGCCTCCACATAGTACGTGTGGAGGGTGCCAATGGTGAGGTCGTACGTCGTGGTGTTCGCGTGGTACAGGCGGACGCCTGTGACCTCGGCCGTGCCGGTCGGGGTCTGGAGGACGTCGCCGGACTTGAGGTCCTTCGCCTCGACGAACGCCGACTGGGTCCTGTCGTAGAACGGGTGGTGGAAGGTCGTCGTCAGGTGTGCGCCCTGAGCGTCCTTCTCACCCGCGTCGGCCTTGGTGTCCTGCACCGACACCACCGAGCTGACCGCCGCCACCGGCGCCGAAGCCGGCTCCTGGCCGCCGTGGCCGTGGCTCGCCGCCAGTGCGCCCAGCACCGCCGCCGAAGCCGCCAGGCCGAACGCCGCCTTGCGGGCCGCCTTCTTGGCCAGGGACTTCGCCCCGGCCTTGATGCCGGCCTTCGCGCCGTCCTTCGCCGCCTGCTTCGTGCCCGACTCTGCCGTCGCCTTGATCGTCAGGTCCACGAAGTCGTGGTCGGTGTGCGTCACGATCACCGCGGTGACCTTGTGCGCCTCCGTACCCGCAACTCCTGGCACGGAGTCGGCGATCGTGTCGCCCACCCGCACCTGGTCGATCGCTCTCGTCGAACCGTCGGCCATCAGCACCCGAGTCGCACCAGTGAAGCTGTGCGGCGCTCCGGGAATCCGGCAGCTCGATCCCGACTCGGAATGTGACTGGCTACGAGACCCCGCCCCCTCGGCCTCCGCCTGCGACGCCGCCTCGTCGGTGGCGTCCTTGGCCGCCACTTCCTCCGCGTCCGTCGCCCCCTTGCCGAACAGACCGCCCACGACCTTCATCGCCTTGGGCGCGACCTTCGCGAGGATCTTGCCGCCCAGGCTGCCCAGCGCGCCGCCCACGGCACCGGCGACCGCGCCTTCGACCGCCGAGCCCGCGAACGCGCCCACGCTGCAGTCGCCACCGCCGTTCTCCGCGCACTTGAAGCCCTGCTCGACCAGCGAGCCGGCCGCACCCGCCATCGCCGCGCAGCCGATCGTGCCGACACCCCACGTCGCCGCTTCACAGCCCGCGAACACCGCCGTCGAGACCACGAAGGAGGTGATCGCCGCGGCGTGGTGCTTGGCGTAAGTCGCCGCTGACTTCGCCGCCTTGACCGTCGCGTGGTACGCCGTTCTCGCCGCATGCGCGACCGCGTGGGCCGCCTTCTTCACCGTGTGCGCGACCTTGTGGGCGATCTTCTTCGCCGCGTGCACCACTCGGTGCACCGCGTGCGACACCTTGTGATAGGCCGTATGCACCGCATGGACCACGGCGTGATAGGCGCGTCTTACGTGTCTCGCCGCGTAGTAGTACACGCGTCGCGTCGCCCGCACCGTCGCGTGGTACACGTCCCGCACCCGGTGCGCGACCTTGTGCGCCGCGTGCTTGACCGCGTGCACCACCTTGCGGGCCACGTGCTTGACCGCGTGGTACACCTTGTGCGCCACATGCCGCACCACGTGCGACGCCTTGTGCGCGACCTTCTTCGCCCCGCACACCACGTCGTACCAGGAGCAGTTGCCCGACTCGTCGGTCCCCGCGAGCGGGTTGTCGTCGACGTAGGCGAACGGGTTCGCCGCCACCGAGTCGGGTGTCGCGCCCAGCGAGACGCTGTCCTTGTTCAGGAACTCGCCCGTGTTCGGGTCGTACCAGCGTGACGCCGTGCCCACGTTGCCGGTTCCGGGTTCCGTCCAGCCGGACTGGAAGCCGAGGTGACCGACCAGCGTCTGCGTCGTCGTCACCTTGCCGAGCGGGTCGTACGTCGCCGAGCCGGCCAGGGACGTACCGCCCGAGGTGAACTCGCCGACCACGTCGTTGTGCTGGTCCGTCAGCGCCAGCACCCCGGCACTGCCGGTCTGCTTGATGCCGACCAGGCCGCCCCCCGGGTCGTACGTGTACGTCGCGTCCTCGTCCGAGGCGATCGTGTTGTCCGCGCCCGAGTACGTGAACGTCCGCGTGGACTGCGCACCCGTGTCGGTGTCGGTGATGTTCCGGCCCAGCGCGTCCAGCGTGTACGACTGCTCGCCCGCCACGATCTGGCTGCCGAACGCGTCCGTCTTGTACGCGACCGTGCCGCCCGCCGTGGACGACTCCTGCGTCATCGAGCCGTGCGCCGAGTAGGAGTACGAGTGCGTGCCGTCCGACGTCAACTCGTCGCGCTCGTCGTAGGTGTAGACGTCCGAGCCGACCCGGATCCGGTTGCCCGACGCGTCGTACTGGTAGTCCGTCGTCTTCGAGCCGTCGTTCCACGAGGTCAGACGGTCCGACCAGTCGTACGTGTACGTGTTCGCCGACGCGCCCGTCACACCCGTCGTCGTCTTGGACGTGAGGTTGCCGTTGTCGTCGTAGCCGTACGTGAAGCTCGCCAGCGTCGAGGCGCCCTGCACCAGGACGTCGTTCGTCAGCTCGTGCGAGCTGTTGTACGTGAAGGTGCGGGTCTGGCCCGTCGAGCCGTACTTGACCGTCTTCGGCTCGTTCAGCTGGTCGTACGTGTACGTCAGGTGCGTACCCGTCGCCGCGTCGTCCAGGGAGGACAGCCGGCCGGCCGTGTCGTAGCCGTAGTTCGTCGTGCCCGCCGCGTCCGTGCGCGACAGCATCGAGCTGTCGTCGTTGTACGTGAAGCCCGAGGAACCCGCCGAACCCGACGCCGTCAGCAGGTCGCCGCGGTCGTCGTAGGTGAACCCGTCGTGTGTCGCCGTCTGGTAGTCCGCCGCGTCGGCGGTGCCCGCCGCGTCCGTGTCCGCCGACGTCACCCGGCCGTCCGAGTCGTAGTCGAACGTGCGCTTCGCCGTCGCGGCGTCCGCGCCCGTACCCAACATCGTCTTCAGCTGGCCGTTGTCGTCGTACGTCATCGACGTCGTCGTGCCGCCGGGCATCGTGACGTTCGTGGCCTGGCCGTCCGCGTCGTAGGCGAACGTGGTCGTCGAGTCCGCGGCCGATGTGTACTGGGCCGTCGTCGGCTCGATCACCTTCTCCTGCTGGCCCCAGGGGGTGTAGGAGTAGCGCCAGGAGTTGCCCCGGCCGTCGGTGAAGCGGGTGCGGTTGCCGGCCTCGTCGTAGCCGAACGACGTCGTGATCGAGGTTGTCGCGTCGACCGGCTCCACCTGCTGGGTGATGGTGCCCGCCGCGTCGTACGTCCAGCGCGTGGTGTGCTGGTTGGCGTCGGTCGCCGCCACCAGGTTGCCCACGCCGTCGTACTGCTGCGACGTGCTGGACACCTGCGTGCCGTTCGCGTCGTAGCTGCGGGTGGCCGTCGGGTCGTCGCTGACGTTGTAGTCCGTCACCGTGTAGGTGCCGTCCGCCAGCGTCGTCTTGGTGGCGTTGCCCTCGAAGTCGTACGAGTAGCGGGTGGTGTTGCCCGAGCCGTCGGTGACCGAGGCGACGTCACCGGCCCGGTTGTAGGCGTACGAGGTGGTCACCCCGCCGGGCGTCTGCTCCGAGGCGAGGTGCGCGCCGTACGGGTTGCCGGGGGTGACGCCGTACGAGTACGTCGTCGTCAGCGTCCGCGTCGACGGGTACCGCTCCATCGTGGTGGAGGTGACCTGGCGGCCCATGAAGTCGTAGGTGGCCTGGGCCTGCGCGCCCGTGGGGTCGGTCGACGTGCGCTGCTCGCCGTTCGCGTCGAAGGTGGCGTGCATCTTGGTGCCGTCGGGCGCCGTGATCTGGGCCAGGTCGCCCGTCTGGTCGTACAGGTACGACGTGGTCTTGCCGCCCGGCGTCGTCACCGACGTCTGGTTGCCCTCGCTGTCGTACGTCCACACGGTCGTGCCCGCGTTGGGCGCGGAGGCGCCGGCCGGCGTGTACGACGGGAGCGTCTCGCTCACCTTGTTGCCGACGGCGTCGTAGGCCGAGTCGGTGACCAGTCGGTTCGGGTCCCTCTCCGCGACGGCATCGCCGAAGGTGTTGAAGCCGCTCACGGTGATCGGGCGGACGGTGACCGCGTTCGCGGCGATGCCGTCCGGCTCGGACTGCACGGCGGGCGCGGTGGTGACCGCGAGGTTGCCCGCCTCGTCGTACTCGTAGTCCGTGGTGTGCTGCTCGGCGTCCGTCATGGACGTGGGCAGGCCCCGCTTGTCGTACGTGTACTTGGTCGTCTGCTGGTCGGAGCTGCCGACCGTGCCACCGGCGCGGCCCTTGCCGTACAGCGAGGAGACCTCGGAGGCGGACAGGGCCCGCTGGTAGACCTGCGCGTCGGTGACCGAGCCGGCCACCGCGTCGTAGATCGAGCCGTCCGTGGTCTTGACGCCGCCGACGGTCAGCGGGCCGGCGCCGGTCCACGGCGTCGGGTCGGTGGCCGTACCCGCGAGCGTGCCGTTGACGTACAGCTTCATCGCGCCGGTGGTGGCGTCGAAGGTGCCGACCAGGTGCGTCCAGGTGTTCAGCGCGGGCGCGGCCGTGGCCTTGGCGTCGTAGAACGCGGTCGGCGAGGCGGCGTCGTTGCTGGCTATGTGGAAGCGGTAGGCGTTGTCGGCCTTGGAGTACTGCAGGTAGAAGGAGGCCCGCGCGGTACCGCCCTGCGCGACGAAGGTGCGGTAGGTGGAGGTGTCGCTCAGGTTGACCCACGCGGACGCCGTGTAGGAGGCGCTGGTGTCCAGGACCGGACCGTTGGTGGCGACGATGTCGCCCTTGCCGGCGGTGTCGCCGCTGAACTTGGCCGCGCCGTCCGACCAGGTCACGCCGGGGCCCGCGGTGGCGGTGTTGCCGGTGCCGGAGGCGTCGGTGATGCTGCGGCCGGAGGTCTGGTCGAGCTTCCACCAGCCCGCGGGGTGCCCGGAGGAGTCGCCGTAGAGCGTCTCGCTGAGCAGGTTGCCCATGTCGTCGTACGTGCTGGTGGTGGTGCGGTCGAAGCCCGTGGCGTCGTGGTCGGTCTCCGAGGCGACCTGGTCGTCCGGCGTGTACGAGACCGTGGTGACCCGGTCCACACCGGTCGGGTCGACGGTGGTGGAGGTGGTCCGCGAGGATGCGTCGACCGTGTACTGGGTGACCGTCTCACCGTTGTCGGTGGTGGACGTGAGCAGGTTGCCCGCCGCGTCGTAGCTGTCCGACTCCAGGACATAGGTGCTGGTGCCGTCGGCGCTCGTCTTCTTCACCGTCGCGGTCAGGCCGTCGTCGGTGTAGGTGTACGACGTGGTGTTGCCCATCGCGTCCGTGATCGAGGCGAGTCGCCCCGCCGGGTCGTAGGCGCGCGAGGACTCGATCAGCTGGGTGGGCGCCTGCGGGCTGACCGGGTCGCCCGTGTACATCAGGCTCTGGGTGAGCAGGTCGCCGTTGTCGTCGTACGTGTAGTCCGTCTCGTTGCCGGCGCTCGTCACCTCCTTGGTCTTGTTGCCGGAGGTGTCGTACGTGTACGTCGTCGTGTTGCCGTAGCTCGTGCCCGCCGCGACGTCGGCGTCGGACTCGGTCAGGACGTGGTCGTAGGCGTCGTAGGTCTGCGTCTCGGTGCGCGGGGCGTCGCCCCCGCTCGCGTCGGAGACGGTCTGCGAGGTGACGTCCCCGTCGTCGTCGTAGACGGTGGAGAAGACCGCGGCGTGGGTGGAGCCGTTGACGCGGTCGGTGAGCTGCGGGTCGTGCTCGGCGGTGACCTGGCCGTTCTTGTCGTACTCGTAGGTGGTGGTCAGGCCGTCCGGGTAGGTGTCGGAGACCGCCTTCTGGCTGAGCACCTGGCCGACGCCGTCATAGGTGTACGAGGTGACCAGGCCCAGGGCGTCGGTGGTGGAGGCGACGTCGCCGTTCTGGAAGTACGACACCTGGTTGACGGCTCCGCCGGGGCTGACCGTCCTCACCGGCAGGCCCTTGGGCACGACCCCGCCGTCGGCGGAGGGGTAGGCGCTGGTGCCGTCGCTGTAGACGGTCGAGGTGGAGCGGCCGTTGGGGAAGCCGGGCACGGCCGGGCCGGTGATGACGGTCTGGTTGCCCGCCGAGTCGTACGTGTACGACGTCAGGTACGTGTTGTCCGTCGCGGACGCCGAACGGCCGTCGCGCTCGGTGACCAACTGGTCGTTGCGCGGGTCCGCGGTGGTCAGCTGGGCCGTGGTGTCGTCCGGGTAGTACGTGTAGTACTCGGTGTTGCACTTGTTCGCGGTCTGGTCCTGGCAGGACGTGGAGGAGACCACGTTGCCGCGGACGTCATGGCCGGTGATGGTCATCGCGCCGTTGGGGTCGGTGACCGTGTGCTCGAAGCCGGAGGTGTCGTAGCCGAAGCTCGTCTTGTTGCCGAGGCCGTCGGTCTCGGTCAGCGCCCGGTTGCCGTTGCTGACGTCGTAGGTGTAGGTGAGCGTCGCGTTGCCCGGCGAGGTCACCTTGACCGTCTCGACCGGAAGCAGACCGGTGGAGTTCTTCGCCGCCTGCACGTGCGCGGCGACGTCCTGCGCGGTGAGCGCCGAGTGGTAGAAGGCCGCTTCGGCTATGGAGCCCTTGAAGTGGCTGACCTCGGCGGGCGAGTTGATCCAGCTCTTGGCGAATCCGGCGCCCAGGTAGAGGTGGCTGTTCGACTGGTCGTTGGGGGCACCGGAGTAGCTGGCCTGCTGGACCCCGTCCAGGTACATGGTCTGGGTGGAGCCGGAGACGGTGAGCGCCACATGGTGCCAGGCGTTGTCGGTGACCGTGCCGGTGGAGCCGAACGCCGTCGAACCGGATCCGCTGCCCGAGTAGAAGTGACCGTGCAGCTTGTTGTCGGTCCCGACGTACAGCAGTGGGGTCCAGCTGCCGGAGGCCGTGGTCGCACCGGCGATCGGCACCGACTGGTCGCCGACGATGACGCCCTGGTTGGCGGTCTTGAACCAGAGTTCGAGGCTGCGGTCGTCGGTGCCGTGCAGCACCGAGGTCGGCACCTCGACGTACGAGGTGCTGCCGTCGAAGGTCGCGGCCTTCCGGTCGCTGAACGGGCCGGCGGCACCGAGGGTCACCGCGTTGTACGTACCGTTGCCGCCGCGGACCTCGTTGACGGCCGTGGTCGCGCCGACCGCTTCACCGAGCCGGTAGTAGCCGGCCGGAGCGGCGCCGAGGACCGCACCGCGGTAGGTCTGGCTGGAGCCGCCGACGGTGGGCGCGGCCAGCTTCCAGGTCCCGCCGTTCTCGTCGGTCAGCTGGGTGAGGGTGGTGGTGGCCGGGTCGTACGTCATGCCCGCGAACGTCTTGCCCGACGGCCGCTTGATGGACGTGAGCAGGCTCGCCGCGTGGGTGCCGTACTGGTAGAGGGAGTTGACGTCGGCGGCGACCAGCGGGCGGCCGTACCAGGCGACGCCGGCGACGGAGCCGTTGAAGTAGGTGGCGTAGCCCGTCTTGTCGCTCGCGTTCTGGTGCGGCTCGTCGGGCCAGTTGCCGCCGAGGAAGCCGGTGCCGAGGTAGTCGAACGACTGGTTCTTGCCGAAGGCGACGGCGCTCTGGATGGAGACGGTGCCGGTGCGGGAGCCGACCTTGGTCTTGTCGAGGTACAGCGTCTGCGAGTTGCCCGCCGCGGACAGCACCACGTGGTGCCACTTGCCGTCGGCCACGGACGCCGAGGACACGATCGGGTTGATGCCGCCGCTGTACCAGAACTCGGCGTTCAGCTTGCCGTCGGTGCCGACGTAGATGGACGGCGTGTAGAAGCCCGCCGCCTGCCCGGAGGAGATCGGCTGGGAGGCGTAGGAGTACAGCACGCCCGGTCCGGCCGACGTCTTGAACCACAGGGACAGCGCCCCGGCGTCGGTGTCGTTGCCGGTGTTCTTCGGCAGGGCGATGTCGGAGGACGTGCCGTTGAAGGAGGCGGCCGTGGACGAGGAACCGGTGAGCGGGCCGGGCGCACCGAGCGTCACGTTCTCGTACGTGGCGTTCTTGGTGCCCTGGTTGGCGAGGACGGTGTCCTTCGCGGTGGTGCCCGAGCTCTCCGTCAGCGGCCACACGGCGCCGGGATCGAGGTCGAGGGAGGCGTTCTGGTACTGGGAGGCCGTCGTGTACCCGTAGGTCGTGCACTTGGTCGTGGACAGCGGCGCGCACACCGTCGTCAGCTGGTCGCCGGTGTAGCCGTAGTTCCAGGTCAGCGCGGAGGACGGGTCGTGGGAGTCGACCAGGTCGGTGGTGACGGTGGCGACGTGCGCGGCCTGGGCGCCGCTCGGCGTGGACCAGGCGACGTTCAGGGAACGGCCGGAGACGGCGGACGACATCTTCGTGACGTGGCCGCTGGTCCAGGCGAGGGTGATCGCCCGGCCGTTGGCGTCGGTCACGGAGGTCAGGCCATAGGCGCCGGAACCCAGGGACTGGGTGAAGGCGTAGACCGTGTCGTCCTTGTCGGTCAGCTGGTAGCCGCCGGTGATCGTGGTGAAGGAAGCCCACCGGCCGGTGCCCGGAGCGAAGGTGCCGTCGCTGTTCTTGCCGTAGCCGACCTGGGAACCGTCGGGATAGCTGACGTTGACGCTGGTCACCGCGCCGGACGCGCTGTACTGCTCGGTGGCGCGGGAGTCGAGGATGCTCGACCAGCCGGCGCCGAAGGCGCCCGTCCAGCGCGGGTCGCGCGAGTTGTAGTCGCGTTCGACGTCCAGGGACGGGCCGACGGTGGAGATGGAGGCGTCGGTGTCGGAGGTGGTGTAGTTCCCGATGGACGCGTCGAAGCCGTGGTCGCTGCTGTTCTGCGACAGCCCGGAGGTGATCACCGGTTGCGGCACCTGCACGGACAGCTCGTACGGATCCGCGGGTGAGTACAGATTGGTGGCCGCGTCGTACGCCTGGACCTGCCAGACGTAGTTCTTGCCCCAGGTCAGCTTCCCCGCCGGGACGGTCCAGTCACCGGTGGCTACCAGGCCCGAGTCGACGACCAGCGTGTTGTTCGCGTCGTAGACCTTGAAGCGGTACTGGTTGCTCGTGCCGCCACTGGAGTTGGCGCCGCCCGCCCACGCGGTCAGCTCCGGCGTGGTGGTGCCCACGACGGCGTTGTCGGCGGGGAACTGCTCGTACAGCTGGGGGGCGGTGTTGCCGGTGTAGGTGACGATGATCCTCGGGCCGCCCGCGGGATCGTTGAAGGAGCCGAACTGCTTCCAGTGCAGGGCGTCCGTGGTGGACGCGTACACGGCGAGGCCGTAGTCGGCGGTGGTGCCGTTGAACCAGCCCTGGATGGCGGTGGTGGACAGCGGGACGTCGACCCAGTCGCCGACGGTGCGGTCGGCGGCCGTGTTGGCGCAGGCCGTGGGCACGCTCGGGGTCAGGTTGCCGATCGACGAGCCGTAGGTGGGGCCCGGGTAGCTGGTGACGCCCTCGGGCGTCCAGGACTTCGTCACCAGGGCCACGTCGAAACGCTCGGGGGTGCAGGTGGCGGCCCAGGTGTCGAACAGCCGCAGGGTCGCGGCGGTGACGGTGTTGCCGCTGCCGTCCCAGGCGGTGTCCCAGTGGTTGACGAAGCTGTTCGCCGAGTGGGTGCCCGAGTCGTAGGAGCCGACCTTGACGGTCTGCTCGTAGGAGTGGTCGCCGGCGGCGCCCGACTCGGCGTAGGTCGTGGTCCAGCCGTCGGTGACGCTGGGGTCGACGGTGACCGGGAAGACGCGGTGCGCGTCGTTCAGCCAGTCGGAGTCGAGGGTCACCTTCAGCGCGTAGCCCCTCTTGTCGTGGACGAGAGAGGTGGTGACGTCATGAGTGGTGGCCGGGTCGCCGGAGCGCTGGTCGACCTTGGAGTCGTAGGCGTAGAACGGGGGGATGCGCTCGACGGTCTTTCCGGACACATCGCGCAGGACGATGGCGCCGTTCTTGTTCTGTACGGGGGTAAGGCCCTTGAGCTGGAGCGGGAAGGTCCAGGAGTTCGCGGCGACCGCGGAGTGCAGGACGATCGCTTCCTTCACACCGGTGGCGGTGGGGGCGACCTGGAGATCGGTGTCGGCGAGGACGCCGTCGTAGCTGACGCGGGAGCCGTCGGCGGTGCCGGTGACCGACTGGGCACCCTGCAACTCGTAGGCGAGTGAGTGCTGGTCGTCGATGCCGAAGGAGACGAGCTTCGAGTCGTCGGCCTTGGGCGCGAAGTCGACGGCGAGGGAGTTGGCCTTCTCGTGCCAGCGGCGGTCGGGTCCCGCTCTCACGTCCACATCGATCGGCGCCCATTTGCCCTTGCTGACCTGGTAGTTGATGGGCGTGGGAGAGATGCTCCGGGTGATGGAGCCGTCGGCGTTGTCGTACACCGTGTCGGTGCGCGAGGACTTGACCGCGTCGCGCTTGCTGGTCTTCGCGTTGAAGCCTCTGCCGCCCTGGCTCTTGCCGGGCTTCACGGCCGCCTGGTGCGGGTGGTAGGTGGCGAGCTCACCCTTGGCCTTGCCCGGCTTGCGGCCCGCGCCGCGGTGCGCCTGGGTGGCCTTGGCGGAGACCTGGTGCCGCTTGCCCGCGGCGGTGCCCGACTGCTGACCGGGCAGCCTGCCCCAATGCGGGTCTTTCAGCCAGGAGATGACGGAGGAGAGCCTCGGCAGCGAGAGGTCCACCGACCCCAACTCGACGCCGTCCGCCATGGCCTGCTGGGTCGTCAGCATCAGGGCGAGTGCGGCCAGAAGGAGCACCGCGACGCCACGGCGCCCTCGGTGGGCCCCGCGAGCGGGACGGACGCGGCGGAACAACCGAACGCGCACAGCTGCGACTCCAACAGTCAGTCAGGAACGACACAGAAAGCGCGCTGATCTTGCCGGTTGTGAATATGACATGGACAGGTAAGAGAAGTGATCTTGCATTGGTCTTGACCAGTCCTCGACAAACCTGCCCGGGTTGGCCGCGTGCGCCCGTTTGCGACTTGTGAACTCCTTTGCAGACAAGTGGAGTTCTTGACCCGGGGTCTTGATCGTCCGGTGGACGGCGGGGGTATGACTGGGGCGAGACGCTCCTGCGTCCATGCGTTCACTTGACGGCGGGCAGGGCTACACAGCCGTCCAGTCGTACAAGCCGCAGCCCTTGGCTCCTGTTGGCATCCATGGCGGTACGGCCGCCGGCGCACACCCGGGACAGCCGTCCGGGCACGGTGCTTGTCACCGTCTGAGTCTCGCGCGCGGCGACCGCGTTGCCGTTGCCTCAGCCGCCGCAGAGACTGAGCATCATCTGCTTGTCGGCCGCCGTCACGGGAAGGTCGTACTTCAGCGACACCTGGGCGAAGCGCACCGAATAGGAGCAGCGGATCTGCTTGTTCGGGGGCAGCCAGCCGGCCGGGCCTGAGTCGCTCTTGGCACCGTTGGTGGGGCCGTCCACCGGGATCAGGTTGAGCGGGTCGTTGGCGATGTCCTCGCGCTTGTCCTTCGTCCAGCGCGAGGCGCCCATCTGCCAGTCGTAGGAGAGCGGCATCACGTGGTCTATCTGCACCTTCGTGGCACGGGACTTGGTCCACTCGATCGTCTTGCCGGTGTACGGATCGTGCAGCGTCATGGAGGTGACGACGCAGTTGGAGCCCGCCCTGAAGTGGACCTGCTCCCCGTCACGCTTCAGCAGGTCGTTCCTCGAGTCGCAGCCGTTGTGGGCGAAGGGGATGCCGCCGGGGGCCGAGTCCATCCAGGCATAGCCGAACTTGTCCCGCTCATAGCCCGTCTTGGGGCCGCGTCCCTTCGTGGCCACCTTCTGGATCAGCGCTCGCGCCTTCGCCTGGTCCGCCGACGAGGTGATCGCCGCCAGCCCTGGTTTCGTGCCGTCGGGGTTGTCCAAGGGGCTCACCGCGCGACCGTTCGCCGCCGGGACACCGGAGCCCGAAGGGGCGCCCTCGACGGGGAAGTCGGTGCCGTTGCAGCCGGTGAGCAGCAGCCCGGTGCCGAGCAGAGCGGTGGACGCCACAAGGATGCGCCGGGCTCCGCCGATGTGCCTCACATACCTGTCGGAACGCATGGCGCGCCGCCCTCCCCTTGCCCTTACCACTCATCATCCGAACCGGCCCCCGCACGCGGCTGCCCTGATCACACGGTAGCCGCCGGGAGGTCATGGACATACCACTGCCCGACGGCCGGCGGATGCACACCGGGCGCGTGCGGCGGCAAGGCAGGGTGCCCTCGGCGGCGGCCCCTCCCGTTTCGACCCGAACAGTGCGGTACCTACGACCCCAGGATCGTCGTCAGGAACTCTCCGACCCAGCCCAGCAGTTCCCGTCCGACCAGTGGCTTGCCGCCCACCTTCGCGGTCTTGGGGCGGGGCACCAGGACCTGGTGGAGCGCCGGCTTGATGACGGTGCCCGGGTAGAGCCGCTTGAGCCGCAGCTCCTGGGATTCCCTCAGCTCCACCGGGGCGAAGCGGATGTTGTTGCCCTGCAGGACGGTCTCGCCGACGCCGCACGCGCGGGCGAGCATGCGCAGGCCCGCCACGAGGAGGAGGTTCTCGACGGGCTCCGGCAGCTTGCCGTAGCGGTCGGCGAGTTCCTCGCGGACGGACCTGATGTCCTCCTCCGAGTTCGCGGAGGCGATCGCGCGGTAGGCCTGCAGACGCAGCCGCTCACCGGGCGCGTAGTCGTGCGGGACGTGAGCGTCGACGGGCAGCTCGATCTTGACCTCGAGCGGGGGCTCCTCCTCCACGCCGCCCTCGAGCGAGGCGCGGTAGTCGGCGACCGCCTCGCCGACCATCCGTACGTACAGGTCGAAGCCGACGCCCGCGATGTGACCCGACTGTTCGCCGCCGAGCAGGTTGCCCGCGCCGCGAATCTCCAGGTCCTTCATCGCCACGTACATGCCCGCGCCCATCTCCGTGTGCTGGGCGATGGTCGCCAGGCGTTCGTGGGCCGTCTCCGTGAGCGGCTTCTCCGGCGGGTACAGGAAGTAGGCGTAGCCGCGTTCGCGGCTCCGGCCGACGCGGCCGCGCAGCTGGTGCAGCTGGGAGAGGCCGAAGTTGTCGCCGCGCTCCACGATCAGCGTGTTCGCGTTCGAGATGTCGATGCCCGATTCCACGATCGTCGTGGAGACGAGGACGTCGTACTTCTTCTCCCAGAAGTCGACGACCACCTGTTCCAGCGTCTGCTCCGACATCTGGCCGTGGGCGGTGGCGATGCGCGCCTCCGGGACGATCTCGCGCAGGCGGGCTGCGGCCCGGTCGATCGATTCCACCCGGTTGTGGATGTAGAAGACCTGGCCCTCGCGCAGCAGTTCGCGGCGGATGGCGGCGCCGATCTGCTTCTCCTCGTACGGCCCGACGAAGGTGAGCACCGGGTGGCGCTCCTCCGGCGGGGTGGTGATCGTGGACATCTCGCGGATGCCCGTCACCGCCATCTCCAGGGTCCTGGGGATCGGAGTCGCGGACATGGTCAGCACGTCGACGTTGGCGCGCAGCTTCTTCAGCTGCTCCTTGTGCTCGACGCCGAAGCGCTGCTCCTCGTCGACGATGACCAGGCCCAGGTCCTTGAACTTGGTCTCCGAGGAGAACAGCCGGTGGGTGCCGATGACGAGGTCCACCGCGCCGTCCTTGAGGCCCTCGAGGACCGCTTTCGCCTCCGTGTCCGTCTGGAAGCGGGACAGCGCCCGCACGTTCACCGGGAACTGGGAGTAGCGCTCGGAGAACGTGCCGAAGTGCTGCTGCACCAGCAGCGTGGTGGGTACGAGGACGGCGACCTGCTTGCCGTCCTGCACCGCCTTGAACGCGGCGCGGACCGCGATCTCCGTCTTGCCGTAGCCCACGTCGCCGCAGATCAGCCGGTCCATCGGGACCGACTTCTCCATGTCCTCCTTGACCTCGGCGATCGTGGTCAGCTGGTCCGGGGTCTCCGCGTACGGGAACGCGTCCTCCAGCTCGCGCTGCCACGGTGTGTCGGGGCCGAAGGCGTGGCCGGGCGCCGCCATGCGCGCGCTGTACAGCTTGATCAGGTCGGCGGCGATCTCCTTGACCGCCTTCTTCGCACGCGCCTTCGTCTTCGTCCAGTCGGCGCCGCCCAGGCGGTGCAGGGTCGGGGCCTCGCCGCCGACGTACTTGGTGATCTGCTCCAGCTGGTCGGTCGGGATGTAGAGGCGGTCACCGGGCTGGCCGCGCTTGGCCGGGGCGTACTCGACCACCAGGTACTCGCGGGTGGCGCCCTGTACGGTCCGCTGCACCATCTCGATGTAGCGGCCCACGCCGTGCTGCTCGTGGACGATGTAGTCGCCCGCTTCCAGGGTCAGCGGGTCGATCGTCTTGCGGCGGCGGGCCGGCATCCGGGCGCCGTCGCGGCCGGCCGCTTTCTGGCCGGAGAGGTCGGTCTCGGTGAGCACGGCGAGCTTGAGTGCCGGGTCCACGAAGCCGTAGTCGATCGAGCCGCACGCGACGTGCACGACCGACGGGGAGATCTGTCCGAGGTCGATGTCCAGGCGTGCCGCGACGCCCTCACCGCCCAGCACCTCGACGGTGCGGGAGGCCGGTCCGTGGCCCTCCGTCACGAACACGGTGCGCCAGCCGTCGGCGAGCCAGCCCTTGGTGTCGGCGAGCGCCTTCGCGGTGTCACCGCGGTAGGTCTCCGGGGCGTGCATGCCGAGCTTGAGGGTGTCCCCGTCCAGGGAGTCCAGTGCGTCGCCGGCCGCGAACGGCGACACCGACCACCACAGCATGCCCAGCTCGCGGGCCCGCTCCCGGACGTCCGCGATGGACCACAGGGAGGCCGCGCCGACGTCGATCGGCGCTTCGCCCCCGCCGGCCGTGGCAGCCCAGGACGCCTGAAGGAACTCCTGGCTGGTCGCCACCAGGTCCGCGGCCCGTGTCCGCACCCGCTCCGGGTCGCACACGACGGCCATGGCCCCCACGGGCAGGACGTCGAGGAGCAGCTCCATGTCGTCGACGAGCACGGGGGCCAGCGACTCCATGCCCTCGACCGCGATGCCCTCGGCGATCTTGCCGAGCAGCTCGCCCAGCTCGGGGTGTGCCTCGGCGAGGGCGGCGGCCCGCCGGCGTACGTCGTCGGTGAGCAGCAGCTCACGGCACGGGGGCGCCCACAGGCCGTGCTCGGCGACCTCCAGGGAGCGCTGGTCGGCTACCTTGAAGTAGCGGATCTCCTCGACGTCGTCGCCCCAGAACTCGATGCGCAGGGGGTGTTCCTCAGTGGGCGGGAAGACGTCCAGGATGCCGCCGCGCACGGCGAACTCGCCGCGCTTCTCCACCAGCTCGACCCGGGAGTACGCGGCTGCCGCCAGGGCGTCCACGGCGTCTTCCAGGTCGGCCTGCTGACCGGTGCGCAGGGCGACCGGCTCGAGGTCGCCGAGGCCCTTGACCTGGGGCTGGAGCACGGAGCGCACGGGGGCGACGACGACGGAGACCGGGCCGGTCTCCGGGTCGTCCGGTCTCGGGTGTGCGAGGCGTCTGAGGACGGCGAGACGGCGGCCGACGGTGTCGCTGCGGGGGCTGAGCCGCTCGTGCGGGAGGGTCTCCCACGACGGGTACTCCACGACGCCGTCGGGCGGCAGCAGGGAGCGCAGGGCGGCGGCGAGGTCCTCGGCCTCACGCCCCGTCGCGGTCACGGCCAGTACCGGCCTGCCCGCGTCCCGGGCCAGCGCGGCCACGGCGAAGGGACGGGCCGCCGGAGGGCCGACCAGGTCGACGTGCATCCGGTTGCCGTCGGAGGCGGCCTTCACCGCTTCCGCGAGTGCGGCGTCCTTGACGACGGCGTCGAGCAGACCGTGCAGGCTCATGAAGGGCAATCCCGTCCCGGGTGGGCAACACGAACACCCGGCCTCGCAGTTTTCGGGGGGCCGGGAGTGTCCAGCGTACGACGCCCGGATCGTCGGCGGCGTGGCTGTGGACAACCGGGCGCGAGGGCGTACGGCGCCGGACTCGTCCATAATCCCCCACCCCGGCCGCCGGTTCGACGCGGACGAGGCCGGGCCCGGTGGCATTCCCACCGGGCCCGGCCTCGTCCCCCGTACTCCCCGCCGGGTGGCTACTCGGTCGCGATCGCGTTCAGTACGTTCATCCGGCCCGCCCTGAAGGCCGGGATCAGCGCCGCGAACAGGCCCACGAACGCCGAGCCGATGAAGACCGCGATGATGGTGCCCCACGGGATCTCGAGCACCTTCAGACCCTCCAGGGCCAGGAGCTTCTGGGCCGTGGCACCCCAGCCCATGCCCAGGCCGAGGCCGAGCAGTGCGCCGAAGAGGGCGATCACGACGGACTCCAGGCGGATCATCCTGCGCAGCTGGCGGCGTGAGAGACCGATCGCCCGCATCAGTCCGATCTCGCGGGTGCGCTCCACCACCGACAGGGCCAGGGTGTTCACGACACCGAGGATCGCGACGATGATCGCCAGCGCCAGCAGACCGTAGATCATGTTCAGCAGCTGGCCGATCTGGTCCTTCAGTGCCTGCTTGTAGTCGGTCTGGTCCCGGACCGTGTACTGCGGATAGTCGTGCAGTGCCGACTTCAGCGACTTGTAGGCGGCCGTCTCCTGGCCGTCCTTGGCCGTGGCGAAGACCAGGACGTCCAGCGGCATCGTGTCGGCCGGCACGTACTTCGCGACGGTCGCGATGGAGGCGTACATCGCACCCTTGTCGATCACCACGTCGTCGCTGGTGATCGCGCGGACCGTCAGGCTGGCGGTCCTGCCGTCCTTGAAGTCGGCCTTCACCGTGGACCCGATCTTGATGTCGTGCTTCTTGGCGAAACCCTCGAAGACGGACATCGAGTCCGGCCGGTAGGCGTCCGCCAGGTTCCCCGCGACCGTCTTGGTGCGCAGGTCCTGCGCGTACGTCGGGTCGGCGGCGTTGACCGTCTCGTTCTTGGACGTGCTTCCGTCGGGCGTGGTCAGCGCGGCGTCCAGCACCTTGTACTCGGTGACCCGCTCGAGACCGGGCGTCAACTTCACCGCCTTGACCGCCTGCGGAGTGATCAGCTGGCCGCCGTCGTTCTGCACGATGAAGTCCGTGCCGACGGTCTTGTCCAGTTGCTCGGTCGCGGAGGCCACCATCGAGGAGCCGACCACCGACAGGCATGCCACCAGCGCGAGGCCGATCATCAGGGCGGCGCCCGTCGCACCGGTACGGCGCGGGTTGCGCAGCGCGTTGCGCTCGGCCATCCGCCCGACCGGGCCGAAGATCCGCAGGACGACCGCGCCGAGCGCCCGGACCACACCGCCGGCGAGCAGCGGGCCGATGGCGACGAAGCCGAGCAGGGTGAGGACCACGCCGAGGCCGAGCCACAGCGAGCCGTCCGTCGCCTTGTCCGCGGCCGCGGCCAGGTAGAGGCAGTAGGCGCCGGCGCCGGTGAAGAGCAGGCCGACCAGGGCGCGTACGAGGCCGGCCTTCGCGTCGGCCGGGGCGCCCACGTCGCGCAGGGCGGCCATCGGGGAGACCTTGCCGGCGCGCCGGGCGGGCAGGTAGGCGGACAGGACCGTGACGATCACACCGAGGGCGAGCCCGACCACCGGGGTCGTCCAGGCGACGGTGAGGTCGTCGGTGGACAGATGCATGCCCATCGCGCCCATGAGCTTCATCAGCCCGACCGCGATGCCGACGCCCGCGCCGACGCCGAGCACGGAGCCGAACACACCGAGGAGCGTCGCCTCGGCCAGCACCGAGCGGTTGACCTGCTTGCGGGAGGAGCCGATGGCGCGCAGCAGCCCGATCTCCCGTGTCCGCTGGGCGACCAGCATGGAGAAGGTGTTGATGATCAGGAAGATGCCGACGAGGAAGGCGATCCCGGCGAAGCCGAGCATCGCGTACTTCATCACGTTCAGGAAGCCCTCGACGTCCTTCTGGTTGGCGTCCGCGGTCTCCTTGGCGGTCTGCACCTTGTAGGCGCCGCCGACGGCGGCCGCCACGTTCTTCTTCAGCTGTTCGTCGCTGACGCCCTTGTCCGCGGTGACGTTGACGTTCGTGTACACGCCGGTCTTGCCCACGAGCGTCTGCTGGGCGGTCCTGGTGTCCAGGTAGAAGATCGCGGCACCGGGGTTGGTGACGGTGAAGGTGGCGATCCCGGAGATCTTCGCGGTGTGCGTGCCGACCGCGCTGATCACACCGATCTCGTCACCGATCTTCAGATGGTGCTTGTCGGCGGTGTCGGCGTCGACCATGACCTGGGACGAGCCCTTGGGCGCCGCACCGGAGGTGATCTTCATGGTGCGGGCGTCGTTGCTGTTCCAGCTGCCCACGATGGTGGGCGCGCCGCTCTTGGGGGACAGGTTGTCCTTGGCGGCGTCGACGACGGTCACCGAGGTGGAGAACACCGTCCCCTCGGCCGACTTCACGCCCTGCACCTTGCGCACCTCGGCGAGCACGGAGGCCGGCATCGTGGGCGGTCTGCCGTTCCCGGAGGTGGTCTCCCCGCTGTCCGAGGCGCCCTTCCCGCTGACCGACACATCCGAGGTGGTGGCCGCGAAGAGCTTGTCGAACGTCGTGTTCATCGTGTCGGTGAAGACGAGTGTGCCGCACACGAACGCCACCGACAGCAGGACCGCGACGGCCGACAAGGCCATCCGTCCCTTGTGCGCGAAGAAGTTGCGCATCGAGGTCTTCAGGACGGTCATGACGTGCGCCCCCGGGCGTCGAAGTCCTTCATGCGGTCGAGGACCGCGTCCGCGGTCGGCTTGAGCATCTCGTCGACGATCCGGCCGTCGGCCAGGTACAGCACGCGATCGGCGTACGAGGCGGCGACCGGGTCGTGGGTGACGATCACGATGGTCTGGCCGAGGTCGTCGACGGAGCGGCGCAGGAAGCCCAGGATCTCGGCGCCGGCCCGCGAGTCGAGGTTTCCGGTCGGCTCGTCACCGAAGATGATCTCCGGGCGGGCGGCCAGGGCGCGGGCCACGGCGACGCGCTGCTGCTGGCCGCCGGAGAGCTGGGTGGGCCGGTGCTTGAGCCGTCCGGCCAGGCCCACGGTCTCCACCACCCGGTCCAGCCACGCGCGGTCCGGCTTGCGGCCCGCGATGTCCATGGGCAGCGTGATGTTCTCGATCGCGTTCAGTGTCGGCAGCAGGTTGAACGCCTGGAAGATGAACCCGATCCGGTCCCGGCGCAGCTGCGTGAGCTTCTTGTCCTTCAGGCGGGTGATCTCCGTCTCGTCGAGGAAGATCTGACCGCTCGTCACGGTGTCCAGGCCGGCGAGGCAGTGCATCAGCGTGGACTTGCCGGACCCCGACGGGCCCATGATCGCGGTGAACTGGCCGCGGGCGATGTCCACGTCGACGTGGTCGAGGGCGACGACACGGGTCTCGCCGGACCCGTACGCCTTGACGACCTGCCGCGCTCGCGCGGCAACGGCCGTACGCCCTCCAGTGCCCCCGTGCCTGGGAATGGTCACGGCCGATGTCATGTCAAATCTCCTATGTCGGTTGGCCGGCGGGCGCAGTGGTCCCGCTTCACGTCGGTAAGTGCTTGGCTGCGTCGGTAAGTCTGGTGCCCGAAGGGGTCCCGGGGCGCTGGTGCCGGGCCCCGTATTCCGCTGGGGAAAACCCCACCCCGTGCGGTGCGGCCGGCACGACCCCCGTGCGTCCCGGCCGCTCCCCAGCGTCGTAAAGCCAGGTTAAGGACGGCCCGGTCCGCTCTCGTCCTCCGTCCGGACGAACCCTCCCCGACCCCTGGTACGAAACAACCCCTAGGGGCAGTCCACCGGAGGGTGGACCCCTTCTCAGGGTCGGCTCCCGGCGCAGCCAGGTTCCACCCTGCCGTCGCGTGAGGGTCAAGCCGCACGCCGCGTGCCGACCGGCTCGTCCGACGGTCCCGGGGTCGGAGCCGCTCCCTCCCTCGGATCAGGGTCGCCCTCCCGCCGCGCCGCGTCCGATGGGAAACTTGCGTGCAGCGGACAAATGCAACGGGAGGACATCCGGTGGGCGACACCAGACATGCGACGCGCCAAGCGGTACAGCACACCGGATCCAAGACCCGCGGCGCTGTCGTCGCCGCACTGATGCTCGCCATGGCGCTGGCCGCACTGGACTCCACGGTCGTGTCGACCGCCGTGCCGCAGATCGTCGGCGACCTCGGCGGCTTCTCCGTCTTCTCCTGGCTCTTCTCCGGCTATCTGCTGGCCGTCACGGTGACCCTGCCCGTGTACGGCAAGCTCTCCGACACCTTCGGCCGCAAGCCGGTCCTCGTCGCGGGGGCGGCCGTGTTCCTGCTCGGCTCGCTGCTGTGCGCGCTCGCCTGGAACATGGGGGCGCTGATCGCGTTCCGCATCGTGCAGGGCCTGGGCGGCGGCGCGCTCCAGGGCACGGTGCAGACACTCGCCGCCGACCTCTACCCGCTGAAGGAGCGGCCGAAGATCCAGTCGAAACTGTCCACGGTGTGGGCGGTGTCGGCGATCGCGGGTCCGGCGGTCGGCGGGGTGCTCGCCGCCTACGCGGACTGGCGGTGGATCTTCCTGGTCAACCTGCCGATCGGGGCCGTCGCGCTGTGGCTGATCGTGCGTCATCTGCACGAGCCGCACCGGGAGCGGGGTCCCCGTCCCCGTATCGACTGGGCGGGCGCGCTCGCGATCTTCGCCTGCGGGGGCGTCCTGCTGACCGCGCTGGTGCAGGGCGGGGTGGCCTGGCCCTGGCTGTCGGCACCCTCGCTGGCCTTCTTCGCCGCGGGACTCGCGCTGGTCGCGGTGGTGGTGGCGGTCGAGCGCCGGGCGGCGGAGCCGGTCATCCCGGGCTGGGTCTGGCGGCGCCGTACAATCGCCGCGGTCAACCTGGCCCTGGGCGCGCTGGGACTGCTGATGGTGGCCCCGTCGGTCTTCCTTCCGACGTACGCCCAGGCGGTTCTCGGTCTCGGCCCGGTCGCCGCCGGGTTCGTGTTGTCCGTATGGACGTTGAGCTGGCCGGTGTCGGCCGCGCTCAGCCAGCACGTGTACCGGCGCATCGGCTTCCGCGACACGGCGCTGCTCGGCATCGGCACGGGGGCGCTGATCCTGCTGGCGTTCCCGTTCCTGCCGTATCCGGGCGCGGCATGGCAGCCGACCCTCTTGATGCTGGTGCTGGGCGGCGCGCTCGGCCTGTTCCAGCTGCCGCTCATCGTCGGTGTCCAGTCGACGGTGGGCTGGGCCGAGCGCGGTACGACGACGGCCTCCGTCCTCTTCTGCCGCCAGACCGGCCAGACCCTGGGTGCGGCCCTGTTCGGTGCGGTGGCCAACGGCGTCCTGTCCGCACACCTGGGCGGGGCGGGCGACCTGGACTCGATCGCGAGGGGCCTCGACACGGGCCCCGCTCCGGAGGCGACGCGGCGGGCGATCGCGTCCGCGGTGCACGCCGTCTACCTGGGCGCGTCCTTCGCGGCCGCACTCGCTTTCCTGGCCCTGCTGTGTGTGGCGCCGCGCCGCTTCCCGGTGTTGAACGCTCCGGGCGAGTGACCGAGGGCCGCCCGGGCCCCGAGCCGGCGTGCGCCGGGCGGCAGGCCATGCCGTCACCACGCCCGCCCGACGGCCA
>NZ_JBEYXD010000031.1:49067-96930 GCF_040644975.1 Streptomyces sp. NPDC046900
GTGCGGAACGCTCCGGGCGAGTGACCGAGGGCCGCCCGGGCCCCGAGCCGGCGTGCGCCGGGCGGCAGGCCATGCCGTCACCACGCCCGCCCGACGGCCAACTCCCGTACGTGCCGCACGATCGCGCTGCCGGGCGGTGCCGCAAGGTGCTTCAGGCCCGTCGATCGCGCTGCCTGGCGGTACCGCAGGCGCTTCAGGCCCGTGCGGAACGCTCCGGGCGAGTGACCGAGGGCCGCCCGGGCCCCGAGCCGGCGTGCGCCGGGCGGCAGGCCATGCCGTCACCACGCCCGCCCGACAGCCAACTCCCGTACGTGCCGCACGATCGCGCTGCCGGGCGGTGCCGCAAGGCGCTTCAGGCCCGTCGATCGCGCTGCCCGGCGGTACCGCAGGCGCTTCAGGCCCGTGCGGAACGCTCCGGGCGAGTGAACGAGAGCCGCCCGGCTCCCGAGCGGGGGCACGCCGCGCGGCAGGCCATGCCGTCACCACGCCCGCCCGGCGGCCAACTCCCGTGCGTGCCGCACGATCGCGCTGCCGGGCGGTGCCGCAAGGTGCTTCAGGCGTCGCCGTAGGCGCCGGGAGCCGGCCGCGCGGACCGGCGAGACGTTCAAGCTTGAAGTAAACGCGGGTAACGACACAGGTCGGTGAAGTAAGCGCATACCGACCGCTCAGTTTGGTGAAAAGCCCACACGCCCCGGAACGCCACGAGTAGCGTGCGTCGCCACCCCCCGCTCCCTGCGGTCCGCCGCCACGGACCCGAGCCGGCAAGGAGATACGGGATGCCCGAAGCATTTCTGTCGTCGCACTCGTCGCCCGAGCACATACCGCCGAACTCCTCTTCACCGCACCACTCGTCGCCGCCGTACCCGACCTATCCCTGGCAGCCGCCGCCCGACGGGCCGGGCCGGAGGCGGATGCCACGCCACCAGCCGGTCGGGCGCCACAGCGATCTGCGCGTTCTGCGCAGCGCCTACCGCCGGCTGCGGCGCGTGGCCACGCTCACCGCGCCGGGCTACTTCACGCTCTTCCTGGTGCTTTCGGCGTTCGCACCGTCCTTCATGGCGAGGCCGGTCTCCGGCGGCCTCACCATGGGTCTGCTGCTGGGCCTGCTCCAGGTCCCCGTCACCTGTCTCGCGATCGCCGTGTACGAGTACACGGCGCGCCGCACCGTCGACCCGATCGCCGACCGCATCCGCAGACAGTCCGCGCTCGACGCCAGGCGGGAGGCCGCGCGATGACCGCGGCGAGCGCGGTCGGCGGGCTCACCGGGTTCAGCAGTTCGGCGCAGACCATGTCGCTCGTGGCGTTCACCTCCGTCGCCACCATCACACTCCTGCTGTGCGTGATGACCGGACCCGACCGCGACGACCTCGACGCGTTCTACACCGGCTACGGCTCCCTGTCCCCGATGAGCAACGGCCTCGCCATCGCCGGGGACTACATCTCCGCCGCCACCGTGCTCAGCACCAGCGGGATCATCGCGCTCACCGGGTACGACGGTGTCGTCCTCGCACTGAGCACGGTCCTGTCGCTGATGCTGCTGATGTTCCTGCTCGCCGAACCCCTGCGCAACGCCGGCCGGTTCACCATGGGCGACGCCCTCGCACGGCGCATGCCCGGGCGTGCGGTCCGCATGACCGCGTGCATCGTGACCATCGCCGCGCTGCTGCCTTTGATGCTCGTCCAACTCGCCGGGGCCGGTGACCTGCTGGCCTTCATCCTCGGTTTCGCCGGCGACTCCCTGAAGACGGGCTGCATCATCGGTCTCGGCACCCTGATGATCAGCTATGCCGCGATCGGCGGCATGAAGGGCACCGCCCTCATCCAGATCCTGAAGATCGTGATGCTGCTCGGCTCCGGCGGGGCCGTCGCCGCGCTCATCCTGTACCGCTTCGGCTGGGACCCCGGCGCGCTGCTCCAGGCCGCCGCGCAGAACAGCGGCGCCGGGAACGCCTTCCTGCACTCGGGCCTGGAGTTCGCGAGCGGCCCGGCCCCCCGGCTCGACATGATCACCTCCGAGCTGACGGTGGTGCTCGGCGGCGCCTGCCTGCCGCACATCACCATGCGCATGTACACGGCCAACAGCGCCCGGCAGGTGCGCCGCTCGCTGTCCTGGGCGGTGCCGTCGGTGACCCTGTTCGTCCCCGTCATCGCGGTCGTCGGGTTCGGCGCGACCGCCCTGATCGGGCGGGAGACCATCGCGGCCGCCGATCCGCAGGGCCGCACGGCCTATCTGCTGGGATCCCGGGCGGCGTTCGGGCCGGACCTGTCGGCCGCCGCGACGCTGCTGTTCACCGCGGTGACGACGGCGATCTTCCTCACCCTGCTGGCGTCCGTGGCCGGAATGATCCTCGCCTGCGCCAACTCCCTCGCCCACGACGTGTTCGCGTCCCACGTACGGGACCTGGCACCGCGTCGTGAGATGACGGTGGCACGGCTGTCGGCGCTGGCGGTGGGCGCCGTGGCGATCCTGCTCGCCACCCTCGTCCAGCATCTCAGCCTTCAGCCGCTGGTGACGCTGTCGTTCTGCATCGGGGCGTCCGCGATCGCGCCGGCGCTCGTGTACACGCTCTTCTGGCGCCGCTACACCCGAACCGGCCTGCTGTGGACGCTGATCGGCGGCACGGTGGCCACACTCGTCCTGATGACCGGCACCAACCTGGTCTCCGGCACCCCCGGCGCGGCCTTCCCGGAGGCGGACTTCAACTGGTTCCCGTTCACCACCACCGGTCTCGTCTCCGTCCCGCTGGGCTTCGCCTTCGGCTGGCTCGGCACGATCGCCTCCGGCCGGCGCCAGGCCGCAGAACAGCGCCGGCAGTACGAGGCGGTGGAGGGATGGATCCTCGCGGGCGCGGTGCGACGAAGCGGCTGACGAAGGGGCGCCGCGGACGGCCGGGGCCGCCTACTCCGCGGCGGCCCGGCCCATCAGCATGGCGAGGCTGTTGCGCACATGGTCCATCTGGGCCTGCACACAGTCCCATTGCTCGGCGTGCTCCCGCAGCACCCGCTCCGTCTCCCTGGCGATGCGCTCCTCCGTCAGACGCGCATCGGCGATCAGCTCGGCGGCGCGTGTCTGGGCGTCCCGCTGGAGGTGCCTGGTCGCCTCCTCGGTCTCGGCCAGCGCCCGCTTCGCCTCCGACAGGGAAGCCTCCGCGCGTGCCACCCGCTCCGCCTCCGACGCCTCGACCGCGGCGGCCCGCACCTCCGCTGCACGCTCCTCGCCCTCCAGGCGTTCGGCGTGCTCCCGCTCCTGCTCGGTGAGGAGCGTCTCGGTGCGCTGCCGTACCTCGCGCAGCGCGGCCAGCGCCTCTCCGCGCCCCTCCTTCACCTCGCGCCGCGCCGCGATCCGTACATCGTCGGCCTCGGCCCGGGCGGCCAGCAGCCGGGTGCGGATCCGCTCCTCGGCCTCGGCGCGCACCGCGTCCGCGCTCGCCTGCGCGGTCTCCCGCAACTGCCGGGCGGCGTCCTCCGCCGCGTCGACCAGGGCCTGCGTCTCCTGCCGCGTCTCCTCCCTGAGCGTGGCGGCCTGCTCCTGCGCCATGCCGAACAGCTGCCGGGCCCGGTCGCCGAGGGCCTCGTACGTCTGGGGGCCCAGTTGCGCCACCGTCTCGCGCAGCCGCTCCAGATCGCCCTCCATCTCCTTGGCCAGCACGGTGAGCCGGGCGGCTCGCTCCCAGGCGGCGTCGCGGTCCTGCGCGAGGGCCGCGGCGTACGCGTCGACCTGATCGGGACGGTAGCCGCGCCGCACGGGCAAGAAACCGCGCGGCGACCCCGATGTGCTGCTCATGGATCCCCTCTCCGCCTGACCCACACCGGTCGATCATGTGCGCACATCTTGATGGATCAGGCAGAAGTGTTCATAACGCGACACTCCTCATGCAAGCAACGGATAACGCCGAAGAGCACCTGAAAAAGGGGCTGGGCCCGATCGCTCGTGCGACCGGGCCCAGCCCCATGGCGTTGCGTCAGGAACGGGTCACAGCAATCCGTCCCACATCTGCTCCAGCAGCACCGACCACCAGCTCTCCGGCGAACCGAGCGCCGCCGGGTCCAGCGAGGCGAGCTGCGCCTGGAAGTCGACCGTCCAGCGGCCCGCCTGCTCCTGGTTGAGCCCGAACCGAAGCCGCCACATCCGGCCCAGCAGCGCCAGACAGCGCGCGAACTCCGGCAGCCCGCTGTTCACGAACTGCGGCGGCACCGAAACACCGCCGACACCCGCTTCCACGGGCACCGCGACGATGTTCGCCGTGCCGTACTGCACACAGATCGCCTTGCCGAAGTCACTGCCCATCACCAGATACGAGCCCGCGTCCTGGGCGGGCTGCACTCCGCGCTCCTGCGCCAGCTCCGCCAGCGTGGGCACCGGACGGCCCGGCTGGGCCTGCGCCCAGAAGAACGGGCCCATGTCGAACGGCAGTCCGGCCACCACCAGGGTGTGCGCAACGATCGGCGGCACACCCTGCCGGGAGACCGCGGCCTGGTCGAACCTGAAGATCCCGGGACCGAACGCACCGGCCAGCTCCTGCGCGATGCCCTCCGGCGGGATCGGCGGCGTCGGCTGCAACGGGGGCAGCGGCGCGCGCACCGGACCCGGGCGCGCCGGACCGTCCGCCACCTGATGCAACTCGCCCTGATGCGCGAGCAGTTGCTGCATGCCCTGCTGACGCGAGGCATGGTCGGTGCCGTACGGGGCGATGCTGGTGATCCGGGCCTGCGGCCAGTTCTCCCGGATCATCCGGGAGCAGTACGCACCCGGCAGCTCGCACGACTCCAGCTCCGTGTGCAGCTCCAGCACCTGGTCCGGCGGCACGTTCATCGCCCGCAGCTCGTGGAAGATCTGCCACTCAGGGTGCGGGGTGCCCGGCGCCGAACGCCGGATCACCTGCTGCTCGGAACCGTCCTGCGCGCGGTAGCGCAACACGGCCTGGTAGCCGGGGCCGACCGTCGGCTGCCCGGGAGGCGGATACCCGTACGACGGCTGCTGCCCGGGCAGCGGCTGCCCCGGAACCCCGTGGGGAGCGACGGGCGGCACACCCGGCACCCCCGGGGGCGGCGGCGGAGGCGTACCGGGCGTCCCGGCCATCATGGTCTCGGCGTGATGCACGGCACCGGGAGCACCCGGAGCGGCGGGGGCAGCCGGGGCGCTCGGCGCACCCGGAGCACCGGGCGTCGCGGGAACACCCGGGGCGCTCGGCGCACCCGGAACACCGGGCGTCGCGGGAACACCCGGGGCACCGGGGGGCGTACCGGGCGCGCCAGGAGGCCCCGGCGGCTGCGGAGCACCCGGCCCGCCCGGACCGGCCGCAGGCGGCCCGGCAAACACCGTGGCGGCGTGATGCACACCGCCGGGAGGCGTACCACCCGGCTGATGCGGAGCACCCGGCGGCTGCGGCTGAGGAGGCCCCGGCTGGTGCGGGGCACCCGGAGCGCCGGGCGCTCTCGGAGCCTGAGCCCCACCGGACTGAGGTGTACCCGGCGTCGCCGTGCCGTCCGGGCCGAGCTGCGAGACGAGTTGTGTGGGCACGTAGCCGCCCTGCGCGGCACCCGGCGGCGGAGGCGGAGGTGCGGCGCCCGGTCGCGCCCCCGGCGTGCCCGGCACACCCGGCAGCGGGGGCAGGGGCGCACCACCGGCGCGCGCGGCCCGCGGAGGCGCCGCCTTGCTGGTCGCGGCGTCGGCGATGTCCTCGGCGTTCGGCGCGAGCCGCGGGCCGGGCCCGGCCGCACCGGCCGGGGGCTGCGGCGGACGGGGCGCACCGGGAACAGGCGCACCGGGACCGCCCGCAGGACCCTGTGGATAGCCGTACGAAGGAGCACCGGGAGGCGGCGGCGTACCAGGAGCACCCGGCCCCTGCGGCCCGACCGGCGAAGTCTCACCCGGCACACCACCGGGACCCTGCGGATAGCCGTACGAAGGCCCCGCCGGAGCCGGAGCACCCGGCCCCTGCGGAGCGCCCGGAACCCCCGCTTCCGGCTCGTCCACCACCGGAGCCACCGTCGTGCGGGGCAGCCGGCTGCCGCCCTTGATCAGCGCGGTCTGCGCGTCCGGCGCGGACACCGGCGGCGTATCTGCGTCGGCATCGCTCAACTGTGGCGCGAACACCGTCGCCGGCAGCGGAACCGAACGGTCCTCGCCCGCCTCGGCGTTGGTGTCCGTCCCCGTCCACGGCGTCGCCCCCGCCGGCGCACCCTGCGCCGCGTTCCCGCCCCCGGCCGCAGGCCACGCCGAACCCGAGGACACCGGCTCCGCCGGGGTGGCGGCTGCCGCCGGACGCACCCCGGCACCCGCACCCTCGGACGCCCCGGACGAGGCCCCGTCACCACGGCGGCGATCCGGGATGCCCATCCTGTCCGCCGCCTCCTGGAGCCACTCCGGCGGACTCAACAGGAACGACGTCTGGTTCAGATCCACCCGCGCAGCACGCGCCGGCGACGGCTGCGGCACCGCGTCCCGCGCCCCGTACTCCTCCTCGTACCTGCGGATCACCTCACCCACCGGCAAGGCCGGCCACAACGTGGCCTCACCGCTGTCGCGGGCGATCACCAGCCGCTGCGCGCCCCCGTCCGACCGAGGCCCCTCGGCGCGGTCCTCCGCCCACACCACGAAGCCGAGCTCGAACTCCCGTACCCGCACCTCACGATGCTGGTACGACGGCACATCACCGTTGATCCACTCTTCAGCGCGCTCCTGCGCCTGCGCGAACGTCACCATCGGCTCGACTCACTCCCCCACCGAAGACGCCGGAGACACCGGCACCGCACGCGCGAAACCGCCGTCCACCATCAGATTCGCCACCGTCTCCAGCTCCGGCGGACTGCCCACCAACCGCGACAGGAACTGATCGAAATCGTCACCGCACGGCAGCAACAACCGCTGCACACGGTCCGCCGGAGGCCACGACGCATCCACATCACGCGCGTCGTCGTACGCACAGAACCAGACCGAACCGATCCGGTCGCCCCTCACCTTCACGGCAAGCAGACCGCCCTGCACAAAACCGACGGCCAGGTAATCCTTCGTCAGATGATCACGCAGACACTTGTTCACATACACAAGGTCGTTGACCGCCGCCTCATCACGCACCGTGAAGAACGGCTGATCCAGCAGCAGACCCAGCTCCGGATCGAACGCCACACCCACCGGCGCACAACCACCCGCCGCCTTGAGGAACGAACGGTAGGCACCCGGCAGCCGGTACCCCAAGTCCTCCTCGACGCCCTGCACCTGCTGCTCCGACACAGCGACCGACGACCTCGGCAACCCCAGGTGCGCCGGACGCGTCTCCTGCAACGGCCGCGTACCACGCTTGTTCTGATCGACGTTCGCCGTCGCGATCCCGCCGTGATGCCGCAACAGCGCCTTCACCTCGACCGGGACCAACTCCAGGCGCCGCGACCCCCGAACGTGATGCCACGTCCAGCCGTGCGGCGTCGCCACCGCCGGAATCGAGTCCCACAGATCGTGCCCCGACACCGCCAGCGCCGCGTTCGCGGACACGAAATCCGTCAGCCGCAACTCATCCACACCGAACCCCTCCGGAGGCTCGGCGATCTCCGCGGCCGCACGTGCGTACGGCGAGAAGTCCGGGTAGCCGTGCTCATCGACACGCACCCCTCCCGGGTGACGAGCAGCCCTCACCGGATCCGGAAAGTGCACCACCTGCCCGGCATAAGCCGCGTTCGGCGGCGCGACCTGTCCCCCGGCCTGGCCGCCGGGTGGTACTCCCAGCCCGAGCCGACCTGTCGTCATGACGATTGCCCCCTGCGGCGCTCTGTCCGGCCTCTACGGCCCTGTGGATCGCGGATGTCGACAGCCTAAGCGCTACGACGACACAGGTCACCGGCCTCAGGTCCGCCACCCACCGACCCCCGGCCACCCCGTGACCAGCCGTCACCCCGCCGTGACGCTACGACCAAACCCTGGCGTGTCGCAGCGCCCCAGCTTCCGCATCAGCGAGGGCATTTGGCAGTCTGTGTCCACCCAGGGGGGATGCAAGGGAGGGGAAGACGATCATGACAGCGACACAAACAGGCACTTCGGGAGACCCACGCATCGGCTGGAGCGCCACCGAGGCCACCCCCGCCCCCACCCTCCGCCACCGCCGCGACGGCATACTCCCCACCGTCGCCGCCGCCCTCTCCGTCCGCGGCACCACCCTCACCGGCACCGCCGGACGCGGCGACCAGCCACCGATCCTGCACCCACTCGTACAGGACTTCCTCGATACCCTCACGAGCGGCCAGCGCGACCGCTTCACCGGACGCTGCGCCGAAGCGATCCTCATCTCCCGGCACATCGCCGCCGCCGACGCCGCCCGCAGCAAACGCGCCGCCCGCAAACCCATGACCAACGGCGAAGCCCGCAAAGCCCTCAAACAGGCCAAGCTCACCACCCGCCGCATCCGCGAGGACGGCGACCCCCTCCACGGCAGCTTCGCCACCCCCTGCCACGCCTGCACCGCACTCAGCGACCACTTCGGCGTACGCATCGTCGACCCCACCGCACAGGACTGACCCCACAGCCCCCACCGCGACCGCACCACCACCCGCGCCGACCACGGCACACGACGAACGAAGGGCAGATGCACACCGACCGCACCTCGACCACACGCTTCCCCGTCCCCGTCGACGCCGCACTCCGCGCCGCCGGCTGGCAACCGGGCCGCTGGGACATAAAGCAAGCCGAGATCTGGGCCGACACCCTCCGCAGCCACGAATCCCCCGCAGGCCACCGCCACGCGGTCTTCCCCGCAGCCGTCGAGGCCTGGGCGGAATTCGGCGCCCTGCACATCACCGCACAGGGCCCCGGCCGCGGCCTCGCCCCCGCCGCCCTCCACCTGGACCCCCTGCACGGCCTCCACATGGCCCGCACCCTCGGCGACCTCGGCCGCGCCCTTGACACCGAGGTCTGCCCCCTCGGCGAGGAAACCGACAGCCGCACCCTGCTCGCCATAGACACCGAAGGCCGCGTCTACGCCCTCGACCACACCGGCGACTGGTACCTCGGCCCCGACATCGACCACGGCCTCACCACACTCCTGGCCGGAATCGAACCCGTACGGCTCACCGCCGGCTGACCACACCGGGCACACCCGAGAGCCACAACCCGCCCCGCGACAGCACGGCGCGGCCCCGCCTCACGCCACCTGGGCCGGAATCACCGCCGACACCCGGAACCCACCCGCATCCGTCGGCCCCGAAACAAACACCCCACCCAGCGCGCTGACCCGCTCCTTCATCCCCACCAGGCCATTGCCGCCACTCGGCAACCGGGCCGCCTCCGCCGAACCCGGCTCCGGCGGCGGCTCGTTCTCCACCTGCATCGCGATCTCCGCCGAACGATGCGCAAGCCGCACATGCGTCTTCGCACCCGCCGCATGCTTGTGCACGTTCGTCAGCGCCTCCTGCACCACGCGATACGCCGTCTGCTCCACCTCACGCGCATACGAACGCACCGCGCCCTCGACCGACAGATGGACCACCATCCCCGCCGCCGCCGACTGCCCGATCAACTCCTCGAGCTCGGCCAGCCTCGGACCGTCCGAACCCTCGTCCACAGCCCGCGACACAGCAGCCGCAACCACCGCACCCACCGAAGCCGACGGCACCACCGCCCGCGCCTGCCGGCCCACCGACCCCTCACCGCTGCGCAGCACACCGAGCATCTCGCGCAACTCCGTCAGCGCCTGCCGGCCCATGTCACCCACCAGCGCGGCGTTCCTGACGGCCTTCTCCGGATCCTTCCGCGCCACCGCCTGCAGAGCCGCCGCATGCACCACCATCAGACTCACCCGATGAGCGACGACGTCATGCATCTCCCGCGCGATCCGCGTCCGCTCCTCGTTCCGCGCCCACTCGGCCCGCTCCTCCGCCCGCTCCGCGAGCAGCATCAGCTCCCGCTCCAACGAGTCCGCCCGCTCCCGCAAGCTCTCCATCAACCGCCGCCGGGCACCCACATACAGACCCAGCAGCACCGGAGGAGCCGTCATACCGAGCGCCGTCGTCACCGACAGGAACGGAATGAACCCGCCGGCGATCGCCAGATCCCCCCGCACCATCCCCTGATGCGCCCGCACATACGTCACGATGAACATCCCGGCGAACGACATCCCCGCGAGCGCCCCGATGATCCGCCGGGGCAACTCGGACGCGGCCAGCGTGTACAGCCCCACGAGCCCCAGCAGGAACCCCATCTGAGCCGGCGTGATCGCGATCGAGACCAGCACCACGGCGATCGGCCACTTCCGCCGCAACAGCAGCGTGACCCCGGCAAACAGACCGAACACCATGCCGACAGGGACCGGCAGCCCGGCGTCCCGCGAGAACTGGATCCCCTCCACCGCACACTCCACGGCGGACACCGCCGCGAGCGAGACATCGAGCATGGCACTACGCCACCGCGCCCACCACCACGGCCCGGTGTCGGCCCCGGTGTCGACTTCCCCCGTCGTGGTCATGGCTCCCAGCCTACGGGCGCAAGGCCCGGGTTTTCCGGCGAGTTTCGACGGCTGAATCACACCACACTGCGTAATCGAACAGGAGCGAAACCGACCGCAATCCCTCGAACTGCTGAATCGCGCACCGTTCGACCCCGGACGTCCACATTCCGCCCGGACGGTATGCCCATGGCACATGCATGAAGCAGCAAGTACGCGGACTTCGAGCGACTGAGGGAACAGGCGGTGGCGCTACGGCGCGCCGGGCTCAGCCTTCGGCGGATCCGTGACGAACTGAAGATCTACAACAACGACATCCTCAACCAGCTGGTGAAGGGGGAGCCGCCACCGGAGTGGACCAAGCGCCCGCGAGCCAAGGACGACCTGCGGGAGAGGGCACGGGAGCTGAGGCTCCAGGGCTGGACATACGACCGGATCGAGGCGGAGCTGGGGTGCTCAAAGAGCTCGGTCTCGCTGTGGGTGCGGGATCTTCCAAGGCCGGAACGTCGCGACCCGACGGAGCAGGCGAAGCTCGCGGCACGCAAGCGCTGGGAACATGAATCGGCGGTACGAGACGAGAAGCGACAGCAAACCAAGACGACCGCCACGCGAGAGATCGGAGAGATGTCGAGCCGGGACCTGTTCATGGCAGGCGTGGCCCTCTACTGGGCCGAGGGGCAGAAGAGCAAGCCGTACCAGCGCCGGGAAGCCGTCGTCTTCGTCAATAGCGACCCTTCGGTGATCCAGGTCTACCTGGCATGGCTCGACCTGCTCGACCTGCTCGACGTGACGCGCGACCGACTGCGGTTCCGCGTCATGATCCACGAAACCGCCGACGTGGCCGCCGCAGAGCGACACTGGGCCGACCTCGTCGGCATCGATGTGTCCGACCTCCAGAGGACGACCCTCAAGAAGCACAACCCGAAGACCGTCCGCAAGAACACAGGAGACGACTATCACGGCTGTCTTGTCATTCGCGTTCTCCAAGCAGCCGAGTTGTACCGTCGCATCGAGGGCTGGTGGTGCGGCATAGTAGGTGCCGCGACGTCAGCGGACTAACAAAATGTCCGCTTTAGCTCGCTACGCCATCCCCTGTGGTGTAATCGGCAACACGGGTCACTTTGGATGATTTGTTCCAGGTTCGAGTCCTGGCAGGGGAGCCGCAGCGCACAAGACCCAAGTTCGGGCCCTGACAGCACCGTCAGGGCCCGCTCTCATGTCCCCCCATGAACACCCCGGTATCCTGCGGATGTCCACCCCAGCCCCCTGAAGCCGAAGGGCATCCCCGTGAGCGCCAACCGCCCGGCCGCCGTCGTTGTTCTCGCAGCGGGTGAGGGCACCCGTATGAAGTCGGCCACACCCAAGGTTCTGCACGGCATCTGCGGCCGCTCCCTTGTCGGGCATGTGCTCGCCGCCGCGCGCGAGCTGAAGCCCGAGCACCTCGTCGTCGTCGTGGGCCACGCCCGCGAGCAGGTCTCCGCACATGTCACCGGGATCGACCCGGATGTGAGGACCGCGGTCCAGGCCGAGCAGAACGGGACGGGGCACGCCGTCCGGATGGCCCTGGAGGAGCTGGGCGGGTCCGTCGACGGGACCGTCGTGGTGGTGTGCGGCGACACGCCGCTGCTCACCGGCGAAACGCTCCAGCAGCTCGCCGGCACGCACGAGGGGGACGGCAACGCGGTCACCGTGCTGACCGCGGAGGTGCCCGACGCCACCGGTTACGGCCGTATCGTCCGCGACGGCGGGACCGGCGCCGTCACCGCGATCGTGGAGCACAAGGACGCGAGCGAGTCCGTACGGGCGATCAAGGAGATCAACTCGGGGGTCTTCGCCTTCGACGGGCAGCTGCTCACCGAGGCGCTCGGGAAGGTCAGGACGGACAACAGCCAGGGTGAGGAGTACCTGACCGACGTCCTCGGGATCCTGCGTGAGGCCGGGCACCGGGTGGGGGCCTGTGTGGCCGCCGATCACCGTGAGATCGCGGGTATCAACAACCGTGTGCAGCTGGCGGAGGCGCGTCGGCTGCTCAACGACCGGCTGCTCGTCGACGCGATGCTGGCGGGTGTGACGATCGTCGATCCGGCGACGACCTGGGTCGATGTGACGGTGACGTTCGAACAGGACGCGGTGGTGCAGCCGGGGACGCAGCTGCTGGGTTCGACGCACATCGGTGAGGGTGCCGAGGTGGGGCCCAATTCGCGGCTGATGGACACCGTGGTGGGTGCGGGGGCGCGCGTGGACAACACCGTGTCCAACGGGGCGTCCGTGGGGCCGCAGGCCTCTGTGGGCCCGTACGCCTATCTCCGTCCTGGTACGCGGCTCGGCCTGAAGTCGAAGGTCGGTACGTATGTGGAGACGAAGAACGCCTCGATCGGTGAGGGTACGAAGGTGCCGCATCTGTCGTATGTGGGTGACGCGACGATCGGTGAGTACACGAACATCGGGGCGGCGAGCGTGTTCGTGAACTATGACGGCAAGGACAAGCACCACACGACGGTGGGCTCTCATTGCCGTACTGGTTCGGACAACATGTTTGTGGCGCCTGTCACGATCGGGGACGGTGCCTATACGGCCGCCGGCTCTGTGATCACGAAGGATGTGCCGCCCGGTTCGCTGGCCGTGGCCCGTGGTCAGCAGCGGAATATCGAGGGTTGGGTGGCTCGTAAGCGTCCGGGGAGCGCGGCTGCGAAGGCGGCCGAGGCGGTGTCCCGGGAGCCGGAGGGCCAGGCCTGACCGGAAACAGGTACGTCTGACACGGCGTACCGTGATAAATGCACACCGCACCCCCACCAGCCGAGACGGCCGTCCGTTTGGGAGCCCCAACGGGCTGTGGCGCCCTCTTGGTACCGAGCTGAGAACACCTCTGAGGAGACAGTGCTGTGACCGGGATCAAGACGACCGGCCAGAAGAAAATGATGTTCTTCTCCGGCCGCGCCCACCCCGAGCTTGCCGAGGAGGTCGCCCACCAGCTGGGTGTCGGGGTCGTCCCGACGAAGGCCTTCGACTTCGCCAACGGTGAGATCTATGTGCGTTACCAGGAGTCGGCGCGTGGTGCCGACTGCTTCCTGATCCAGAGCCACACGGCTCCGATCAACAAGTGGATCATGGAGCAGCTGATCATGATCGACGCGCTGAAGCGTGCGTCGGCGCGTTCCATCACGGTGATTGTGCCGTTCTACGGTTACGCGCGGCAGGACAAGAAGCACCGGGGGCGTGAACCGATTTCGGCGCGTCTGATCGCCGACCTGATGAAGACGGCGGGTGCGGATCGCATTCTGACGATCGACCTGCACACGGATCAGATCCAGGGCTTCTTCGACGGTCCGGTGGACCACCTGTTCGCGCTGCCGCTGCTGGCGGACTACGTGGGTCAGAAGGTGGACCGGGACAAGCTGACGGTCGTGTCTCCGGACGCGGGCCGGGTGCGGGTGGCGGACCGCTGGTGCGACCGTCTGGGTGCGCCGCTGGCGATCGTGCACAAGCGGCGTGACAAGGACGTCGCGAACCAGGTGACGGTGCACGAGGTCGTCGGTGATGTGAAGGGCCGTATCTGTGTCCTGGTCGACGACATGATCGACACGGCCGGCACGATCTGTGCGGCCGCGGACGCGCTGTTCGCGCACGGCGCGGAGGATGTGATCGTGACGGCGACGCACGGTGTGCTGTCGGGTCCGGCGGCGGACCGGCTGAAGAATTCGAAGGTGAGTGAGTTCGTCCTGACGAACACGCTGCCGACGCCGGGTGAGCTGCAGTTGGACAAGATCACGGTGCTGTCGATCGCGCCGACGATCGCGAGCGCGGTGCGTGAGGTGTTCGAGGACGGTTCGGTGACGAGCCTGTTCGACGAGCAGTGATGCTGCTGAGGTAGAGATCGTTTTGGGTGCGGCCTCCCGCTCCGAGTAGACTGCTGCAGTTGCTCGGCGAGGGAGGCCGTACTCATGGGTACGGCGGTCCGTAATCGACGCGCTCTTCGTAGCAGGCCGTTCGTGGCCGGGTGACCCCGTCCGTTTCTGGTTTCTACGAGGAGTGATCATGTCCGAGGTGAAGATCGCCGCTGAGACGCGCACCGAGTTCGGCAAGGGTGCCGCGCGTCGTATCCGTCGTGACAGCAAGGTTCCGGGTGTCCTGTACGGGCACGGTTCCGACCCGCTGCACCTGACCCTGCCGGGTCACGAGCTGCTGCTCGCGCTGCGTACGCCGAACGTCCTGATCTCGCTGAACATCGACGGCAAGAAGAGCGAGCTGGCGATTCCGAAGGCCGTGCAGCGTGACCCGCTGAAGGGCTTCCTGGAGCACGTGGACCTGCTGCTGGTCAAGCGCGGCGAGAAGGTCACGGTCGAGATCCCGGTCCAGACCGAGGGCGAGCTGGCCCCGGGTGGCAACCTGCTGGAGCACGTGCTGGCCGCGCTGCCGGTCGAGGCCGAGGCCACGCACATCCCCGAGGCGGTCACCGTCTCGGTCGAGGGTCTCGAGGCCGGTGCCTCGGTCCAGGCCAAGGACATCGCTCTGCCGTCGGGTGTGACCCTGGCGGTCGACGAGGACGCTGTGGTTCTGCAGGTCCTGGCCGCGCAGGTGGAGGAGGCTCCGGAGGGCGAGGAGGCCGCCGAGGGCGGAGAGGCCCCCGCCGAGGCCTGATCCTCACTGTCGTCGTTTCGTCAGCCGCTGTTCCCGCGAGGGACGGCGGCTGGCGCGTATCAAGGAGACATGGACGTGACCACCGCCGCAGGCGCTCCCTGGCTGATCGTCGGCCTGGGCAATCCGGGACCCGAGTACGCGATGAACCGGCACAACGTCGGTTTCATGGTGGCCGATCTGCTGGCCGGGCGGATCGGGGGGAAGTTCAAGCGTGCGGGAAAGGCGCAGGCGCAGGTCGTGGAGGGGCGGATCGGTCCTCCGGGGCCGGCGAACCGTCGGGTGATCCTCGCGAAGCCGATGTCTTTCATGAACCTGTCGGGTGGTCCGGTGAACGCCTTGCGGGACTTCTACAAGGTGCCGGTGGGGAACGTGGTGGCCGTGCACGACGAGCTGGACATCGATTACGGCACTCTGCGGCTGAAGCTGGGCGGGGGCGACAACGGCCACAACGGGCTGAAGTCGGTCACGAAGGCGATGGGTGCGGACTATCACCGGGTGCGGTTCGGCATCGGGCGTCCTCCGGGGCGTATGCAGGTGGCGGATTTCGTGCTGAAGGACTTCTCGTCGGCGGAGCGCAAGGAGCTGGACTACTTCGTGGACCGTGCGGCGGACGCGGTGGAGTGTCTGGTGATCGAGGGGCTGGAGCGGGCGCAGGGCACGTACAACTCCTGAGTGCGTGGGCGGGGTCCCGGGGGCGTCGATACGTGTGTACAACTCGGGACTTGTCGCCTGTGCGGCCCGGCTGGAGTTGACCGGGCGGCAAGCCATGGCCAAGGATCGCCGGCATGCCTTCTGCCGTCTCGTCCTCTCAGGGTGCGGTCGCGGTGCTGCGGTTCGGGCGGCTCGCGGCGATGGGTACGGTCGCCGCGCTGATCGTGATCGCCGGCGTCTGGGGTTCCTGGGGAACCGCGCAGTACGTGATGCTGACCAAGGGGCGCGAGCAGGGCACGATCGAGGTGACCCGGTGCGGCGCGAAGACGTGCACCGGTCCGTTCACGCCGTTGTCGGCCGGGGCGAGGCCCCGCAGGAGCGTGGTGCTCCAGAAGACGGTCGCGGTGCGGCGGGGGACGACGTACACGGTGGTCGTGAAGCCGGATTCGGACGATGTCGTGCGCTCGGGGCCGGCCGGGATTCTCTACGCGTGGGTGCCGCTGGGCGGGGCGCTGTTGCTGGCCGCGGTGGTGGTGGCGGGCGGACTGCGGCGGGCGCGGCCGGCGTGGGTGCTGGCGGGTGCGGGGATCGCTCTGCTGACGGCTGCTTTCCTGGTGCTGTGAGGGTGCTGGCGGCCCGCCTCAAGGGCCCCCCGCCTCCGCGCGTAGCCCGTCGCCGTGTGCCGCCACAGGAGGGCCGGCTGCGGCCGGCGTACGACAGGGCAGTGCCCCGGGCCCGTGCGGGTCCCGGGGCACTGCCGTCTTCGCGAGGTCCTCAGCCGGTGTTGCGCAGGCCGGCCGCGACGCCGTTCACGGTCAGCAGCAGCGCCCGGGACAGCAGCGGGTCGGGTTCCGTGTCCGCGGCGGCCGCGTCGCGCTGCCGCTTGAGCAGGGCGACCTGGAGGTAGGAGATCGGGTCCAGGTAGGCGTCGCGGATGGCGAACGTCTGCCGCAGGACCGGCTGGGAGTCCAGCAGTTCCTGTTCCCCGGTGATGCGCAGCACCTCACGGACCGTCAGCTCGTGTTCGGCCTCGATCGTGGTGAACACGTGCTTGAGCTCGTCGGGGACGAGGGTGTCGACGTAGTGGCGGGCGATCCGCAGGTCGGTCTTGGCGAGGGTCATCTCGACGTTGGAGATGAAGTTGCCGAAGAAGTGCCACTGTTCGTGCATCTCTTCGAGCACGGTGTCCAGGCCGGCCTCGCGCAGTGCCTTGAGGCCGGAGCCGACGCCGAACCAGCCGGGCACGATCTGCCGGGACTGGGTCCATCCGAAGACCCAGGGGATGGCGCGCAGTCCGTCGAGTCCGGCACCGGAGTCCGGGCGCCGTGAGGGCCGGGAGCCGAGGTGGAGGTCGGCGAGCTGGTCGACGGGGGTGGAGGCGAAGAAGTACGCGGGCAGGTCGGGGTCCTCGACGAGCCTGCGGTAGGCGGCGTGGGCGGCGTCGGAGACGACGTCCATGGCCGCGTCCCAGCGGGCGAGGGCCTCGACGGACTGGCGGGGCGCGGTGTGCAGGGCGGAGGCCTGCAGGGTGGCGGCGACGGTCAGTTCGAGGTTCTCGCGGGCCAGGGACGGGATCAGGTACTTGTCGGAGATGACCTCGCCCTGCTCGGTGACCTTGATCTCGCCTTCGAGCGTGCCCCAGGGCTGCGCGAGGATCGCGTCGTGGGTGGGGCCGCCGCCGCGGCCGACGGTGCCGCCGCGGCCGTGGAAGAGCCTGAGCCGTACGCCGTAGCGGTGGGCGACGTCGCGCAGGCGGCGCTGGGCGCGGTGGATCTCCCACTGGGAGGTGGTGATGCCGCCGAACTTGGAGGAGTCGCTGTAACCGAGCATGACCTCCTGCACGTCACCGCGCAGGGCGACGAGCCTCCGGTAGGAGGGGTCGGAGAGCATGTCCTCGAGGATCGTGTCGGCGGCCTTCAGCTCGTCCGTCGTCTCCAGCAGCGGGACGATGCCGATCTTGGCCCAGCCGGCGTGCAGGTCGATCAGGCCGGCCTCGCGGGCGAGCACGGCGGCGGCGAACACGTCGTCGGCGCCCTGGCACATGGAGATGATGTAGGACTCGATGACCTCGGGTCCGAAGACCTTCAGGGCCCGCTTGACGGTCTCGAACACGCCGAGCGTCTTGGTGCCGGCCGTGTCCAGCGGGGCGGGGGTGGGGGCGAGCGGCCGGCGGGAGCGCAGTTCCTTGGCGAGGAGCTTGTGCCGGTACTCGCGCGGCATGTCGTCGTAGCGCCAGGACTCCTCGCCGAGCCGGTCGAAGAGCTGACCGAGGGCGTGGTGGTGGGCGTCGGCGTGCTCGCGGACGTCCATGGTGGCCAGTTGGAGGCCGAAGGCGGCGAGGGTGCGGATGGTGCGGGTGAGCCGGCCGTCGGCGAACAGGCTGCCGCGGTGGGCGCGCAGCGAGGTCTGGATGATTCTGAGGTCGTGCAGCAGTTCGGCGGTGCCGAGGTAGTCGCGTCCCGGCTCGTGCTGGGTGCTCCTGGCCAGGCGCCGCTTGGTGTTGACGAGCTTCTGGCGGATGCAGGTGGCCTTGAGCCGGTAGGGCTCCTCGGCGTTGAGGCGCTTGTAGCGGGGGCTGATCTCGGGCAGCAGCTCGAGGTCGGCGCGCAGGGACTCCAGCAGGTCCTCGGTGGCGCCGGTGTAGCGAATGGACTGCGACAGCAGGCCGCGCAGTTCGTCGATCATCTCCAGCGCGTCGTTGATGCCGTGCTCGTGCTGGAGGATCAGCACCTCCCAGGTGACCTCGGGGGTCACGTTGGGGTTGCCGTCGCGGTCGCCGCCGATCCAGGTGCCGAAGGTGAGGGGGCGGGTCTCGTCGGGCAGCTTGACGCCGGCGCGCTCCAGTTCGGCGCTGAGGTCCTCCAGGACGTCGCCGACGGCGCCGGCGTGCAACTCGTCGAGGTAGTAGATGGCGTTGCGGGCCTCGTCGGCGGGTTCGGGGCGCACCACACGCAGCTCGTCGGTCTGCCAGACGAGGTCGATGTTCTCGGCCAGGCGTGTGTCGTGGCGGCGGCGGTCGGCCTCGATGACGGGGGTCTCCAGGAGCGCGGCGATGCGCCGGAGCTTGTTGAGGACGGAGCGGCGCGCGGCCTCGGTCGGGTGCGCCGTGAACACCGGGCGCACGTTGAGGTTCGTGACGGTCTCGCGCAGGTGGTCCGGGTCGGCGTCCTTGAGGCGGTCGGCCGTACGGGCGAGGAGTCCGCCCTCGGCGGCGCGGTGCGCGCGCAGTTCGCGGCCGCGGTGCACCTGCTCGGTGACGTTGGCCAGGTGGAAGTAGGTGGAGAAGGCGCGCACCAACTTGGCGGCGGTGTCCAGTTCGGTGCCACGCAGCAGTTCCGCGGCTGCCTCCCCGTCCTCTCGGGTCAGCCGGCGGACCCGCTCGACCAGCTCCAGGAGCTCGGGTCCCTCCTGTCGGACGAGGGTCTCGCCGAGCAGATCGCCCAGTCGGCGGATATCGGCGCGCAGCTCGCTGTTGGTCGTCGTGGTCTGGTCGTCGGCACTGCTCACAGGTGCGGCTCCTTGCGGTAATCAGGAGGTGCGTCGCGTCAGCGACTCCCTGGAAGGGCGGTGGTGGGCGACGGGTGGGGTCGTCTGGCAGGGGACCCGGACGAGTGCCGCGCGGCGGGTGCCGCATACGGACCGGGCATCCGGGAAGAAAACAGAGCGGACCGCGCTGTCCGACCGTCTTCAAGGATAGGTGTCCGGACGGACGCGCAGGCTCATGGGCTCTTGCCGCCGGGCAACGCACTGCCATACTTACGACGCCGTAGGTTACGGAACCGTAGGGGTGTCCCGCCGGATCGCGGGGGAACCCTGAGACCGTATCCGGGCACCTGCCTCAACCCTCGACCCCACAGGGGACGCCCCATGACCGCAAGCTCCGATGTGATGGAAGACGCCCCGAAGGCGAACGACGACACTGCGGTGCCCTCCGGCACCCTGGGCGGCGAGCAGAAGGGCTCGATCGAGCAGATCGCGCTGCTGTTGTTCATCATCGTCCCGTTCCTTGCGCTCGTCGCGGCGGTGCCGCTGGCCTGGGGCTGGGGCGTGAGCTGGCTCGACATGGCCCTGCTGGTCTTCTTCTACTACCTGGGCTGCCACGGCATCACGATCGGTTTCCACCGCCACTTCACCCACAGTTCCTTCAAGGCGAAGCGACCCTTGAAGATCGCGCTGGCGATCGCGGGTTCGATGGCCGTGGAGGGCCCCCTCGTGCGCTGGGTGGCCGACCATCGCAAGCACCACCAGTTCTCGGACGCGGAGGGCGACCCGCACTCTCCGTGGCGCTACGGTGAGACGCTTCCGGCTCTGATGAAGGGCCTGTGGTGGGCGCACATCGGCTGGCTGTTCGACGAGGAGCAGACGTCGCAGGAGAAGTACGCACCGGATCTGATCAAGGACCCGGCGCTGCGGGCGGTCTCCCGCCAGTTCGTGCTGTGGACCGGGCTGTCCCTGGCGCTGCCGCCGCTGATCGGCGGGCTGGTCACGATGTCCTGGTGGGGTGCCTTCACCGCGTTCTTCTGGGGCTCACTCGTCCGGGTGGCGCTGCTGCACCACGTGACCTGGTCGATCAACTCGATCTGTCACGCCGTGGGCAAGCGCCCGTTCAAGTCGCGCGACCGCTCCGGCAACGTGTGGTGGCTGGCGATCCTGTCCTGCGGCGAGTCCTGGCACAACCTGCACCACGCGGACCCCACGTCGGCGCGGCACGGGGTGGAGCGCGGCCAGCTCGACTCCTCGGCGCGGATCATCCGCTGGTTCGAGCAGCTCGGCTGGGCGTACGACGTGCGCTGGCCATCACGCTCGCGTATCGATTCCCGCCGCAGCACCGACGGGGACGACTCCCGGCGCCGGAAGGTCACCGCTGACGCGGCATGATTGACGGGTGGCGACCGATTCCTCCAGCACCCCCAGCAATGAAAAGCCGCGGCGCACCCGTCGTACGCGGATGACCGGTGCGGAGCGCCGCCAGCAGCTGCTGGAGATCGGTCGCACGCTGTTCGCCGCCAAAGGGTTCGAGGGCACGTCGGTGGAGGAGATCGCGGCGAAGGCCGGGGTCTCCAAGCCGGTGGTGTACGAGCACTTCGGTGGCAAGGAGGGGCTGTACGCGGTGGTGGTGGACCGCGAGATGCGGCGCCTGCTGGACATGGTGACCGGTTCGCTCACCGCCGGGCACCCCCGGGAGCTGTGCGAACAGGCGGCCTTCGCGCTCCTGGACTACATCGAGGAGTACACGGACGGTTTCCGGATCCTGGTCCGTGACTCCCCCATCCCGCAGTCGACGGGAACCTTCGCCTCGCTCATCTCGGACATCGCCACGCAGGTGGAGGACATCCTGGGCCGCGAGTTCAAGAGCCGCGGCTTCGACCCCAAGCTGGCTCCTCTCTACGCGCAGGCGCTGGTCGGCATGGTGGCACTGACCGGCCAGTGGTGGCTGGACGTACGCCGGCCGAAGAAGGCCGAGGTGGCGGCGCATCTGGTGAACCTGGCGTGGCACGGACTGGACGGTCTCGAGCCGAAGCCGCGGCTGATAGGTCATCGCAAGAACTGAGGCGCGGCCGACGCGATCACCCGATGTGATGACCTTTGTCGGTTGCGGCCGCTACCGTGGGTACACGTGCCAGGAATCCCTGGACGCCCTCAAGCGGCCGTGACCACCGGCTCCAGGAACTCCAGCCGGTTCCCCACCGGGTCCTCCGAGTAGAAGCGGTGGTGCCCCGGCAGGTTGTCGTCCCAGGTCACCGGCGCCCCGAGCGCCGCGAGCCGGTCCGCATACGCCGTGATACCGGTGACGCGGAGCCCGGGATGGGCCTTCCTCGCGGGCCGGAAGTCGCTCTCGATCCCCAGGTGCAGCTGCACGGACCCCGCCTGGAACCAGCAGCCCCCGCGCGCGGCCAGTACCGGCGGCTTCGGGATCTCGGTCATGCCGAGAACGTCGACGTAGTACGCCCGCAGCAGGTCCTCCGAGCCGGGCGGGGCGGCCAGCTGGACGTGGTCGACGGCGGTCAGCACGGGTCAGGCCTCCTTCGTGGCGACGGCGAAGATCCGGCGGAACGGGAACACCGTTCCGTGCCCGGTCGCCGGGTACGCCTCCCGCAGCGCCGTCCGGTAGCCGGTGAGGAACTCCTCCGCCTCCTCCCCCAGCTCGGTCAGGACCGGCCGCAGTCCGGTGCCCTTCACCCAGTCCAGCACCGGGTCCTCGCCCTGCAGCAGATGCAGGTACGTCGTCTCCCAGACGTCGGCGGTGCAGCCGAGGTCGGTGAGGCGCGCCAGATAGGCCTCGGGGGTGAGGACCGCGTCGTCGTGGCGCAGGATGCCTGCGAGGCGGTCCTTCCAGCGGGCCGAGCCGGCGAGTTCCCGCATCAGCTGGTGGCTCGGCGAGTCGAAGTTGCCGGGTACCTGGAAGGCGAAGGTGCCGCCCGGCTTCAGCGCTGCGACCCAGTCGGCGAAACGACCGACGTGTCCGGGTACCCATTGCAGGGTGGCGTTGCTGATGATCAGGTCGTACGGCTCCGGGGGCGCCCAGGTGCGGGCGTCGGCGTGGGCGAAGTCGATGCGGCCGCCGCCCGGGGTGGGGCCGTCGTGGTCGGTGTGCGCCTTGTCGAGCATCTCGGGCGAGTTGTCGTACCCGGTGATGTGCGCGGAGGGCCAGCGGTCCGCGAGCAGGACGGTGACATTGCCGGGTCCGCAGCCCAGGTCGGCGATGCGGGGTGCGTCGCCGGGCAGTCCGGGAACACGGGCCAGCAGATCGGCGAAGGGGCGGGCGCGATGGCCGGCATGACGCAGGTACTGGCCGGGGTCCCAGGTGGTGGCGATGGGCATGGCAGCTCTCCTCACGGCGTACGGACACGTCGTCCCGTACGGAGACGTCGCCCCCGTTCGACGCCGCCTCCGTACGGAACATCATCCTCACCCCGAAAGTATCTCGGCGTCAAGAAACTCCATGTCAAGAGACTTCATGTCGACACAACCACTACACTGATCGCCATGGAGGACGAGGTCGATCGGCTGGTCGCGGCGTGGCGCCGGGAGCGCCCGGACCTCGACGTGGAACCGCTCGAAGTGCTCAGCCGCGTGAGCAGGCTGGCACGGCATCTGGACCGCGCGCGCCGGCTGGCGTTCGCCGAGCACAGCCTGGAGCCCTGGGAGTTCGACGTCCTCACCGCGCTGAGGCGGGCCGGAGCCGCCTACCAGCTGTCCCCGGGACAGTTGCTGACGCAGACGCTGGTCACCTCCGGCACGATGACGAACCGCATCGACCGCCTGGCGAAGAAGGGCCTGGTCGAGCGGCTGCCCGACCCCAGCGACCGCCGGGGCGTGCTGGTGCGTCTCACGGACGAGGGCCGGGACCGGGCGGACCAGGCGCTCGCCGGACTGCTCGACCAGGAGCGCGCGATCCTGGCGGAGCTCAGCTCGGCCCAGCGCGGCGAACTGGCCGCGCTGCTACGCCAGCTGACCGCCCCGTTCGACAACATCCCCGGCTAGGTCGACCGGTCCGACACCGGCGCGGCGGGCCAGGGCGACGGCGGCGAGCGTCGAGTGGACGCCCAGCTTGCCCAGCACGTTCTGCATATGGGTGCGGACGGTGTGCGGGGAGAGGTACAGCCGCTCGGCGACGGCCTTGCGGCCCAGGCCCGCGACCATGCACCGCAGCACCTCCCGCTCCCGCGGCGTCAGGGACTCCACCAGCCGTTCGCTCTCGGTGCGGTGCTTGCGGGCCGCGGTCAGCTCGCGCAGCACACCGGTGAGCAGGGCCGGCGAAAGGTGCGTCTCGTCCCGCAGCACGCCCCGGATGACGGTGAGCAGCCGGGACAGCGAGCAGTCCTTGGCGACCCAGCCGGACGCCCCGGCCTGCAGGGCGAGGGCCGCGCGGCGCGGGTCGTCCTTCTCGGCGAGGACGACGGTCCGTACGCTCGGCTGCCCGGAACGGACCCCGGCGACAAGGGAGATGCCGTCGACGAGCCCGTCCTCGTTGCCCTCCTGGACGGGCACCGCGGCGCGCGAGCCGGGGACGTTGCCCCCGAGGTCCGCGTCGACGAGCATCACGTCGAATCTGCGGCCCTCCGCGGCCGCCCGATCCAGGCAGCGCAGCGCGGCCGGACCGCTGCCCGCCGCGGACACGTCGACGTCGGGCTCGGCCGCCAGCGCGGCTGCGAGCGACTCGGCGAAGATGCGATGGTCGTCGACGACCAGGACTCGGATACGAACCACTCAAACCCCCACTGCTCGGGGGACGACCCACGCGGGTACGGCGCCCTGAGTGCTCCCCGGTCATGTCACCTGGGACAGGGCGACGCAGCCGCACGGCCGCCGCCGTGCTGGAACTGCTACCCCCACTCCGGGCGTCGTACCCGGCTGTCTCGCCCCCTGATCAGCACCGGCCCCCACCGGCGCTGTTCACAGGGTAGGGCCAGGGGCCGGGAGCGGAAGGATATTTGCAGAACTGGTTGGCCAGCGCGTTTAGGGTGAGCCGCATGTTTCGTATCGAGACGGAAGTCGACAGGGAGCGGCGGGATCTGCTCCGCGCCCGGCTGCGCGAGACGAACACGGCTGCGTCCCCGGTGCTGCGCGCGCTGCGCGGAACCTCTGGTGAACGCGAAGTCCCGCTCCATGTATGGGCGTTGGACGCGACAGGGGAGCTGGCGGGCGGTCTGGTCGGACACACCTGGACGACGTGGCTGCACGTCGCCCACCTGTGGGTGGACGGCCGCCACCGTGGCGCGGGCCTCGGCACCCGCCTCCTGGCCGAGGCGGAGCACGTTGCGCACGAGGGGCGCGGATGCACGGCCGCGCGCCTGGAGACATGGGACTTCCAGGCGCCGGAGTTCTACAAGAAGCACGGCTACGACGTGGTGTGCGTGATCCCCGACTACCCGCCGGGGATCACGGAGTACACGTTGACCAAGCGGCTCAGCCGAGCCGGCGGGCTCCCGCCGACGGCGCCGCCGGGAACACCCGGGGGGCCGTGAAACCGGCGCCGGCGAACGCTTCTTCGATCGCCTTCGTGATCGTGTCCGTGTCGGATGCCTCCACGAGCACGATCGCCGAACCGCCGAAGCCGCCGCCCGTCATCCGGGCGCCGAGTGCGCCGGAGGCGTTCGCCGTCTCCACCACCAGGTCCAGTTCGGGGCAGGAGATACGCAGATCGTCCCTGAGGGAGACATGGCCCTCCGTCAGCACGGGACCGATCGCCCGGGCGTCGCCCGCGTCCAGCAGGGCGACGACCCGGTCGACGCGGCGGTCGTCCGAGACCACGTGGCGCACATAGCGCCGTACCCGCTCGTCGGACAGACGCACGAGTGCGGAGTCCAGGTCCTCGTAGGCGACGTCCCGCAGGTGCGGGACCCCGAGCTGCCGCGCACCCTCCTCGCACCCCGCGCGCCGCTCGGCGTACGCCCCGTCGCCCAGCGCGTGCTTGACGCGGGTGTCCACGACGAGCAGCGCGAGGTCCTGGGCGGCCAGGTCGAAGGGGATCTGGCGGATCGAGAGGTCACGGCAGTCGAGGTGCAGGGCGCTGCCCTCGTCGCTGCAGGCCGACGCCATCTGGTCCATGACGCCGCACGGCACGCCGACGAAGTCGTTCTCGGCGCGCTGGGCGAGCCTGGCCAGCTCGGGGCGGCTCAGGCCGAGGCCGAACAGGTCGTTGAGCGCGAGGGCGGTGACCACCTCGAGGGCCGCCGAGGACGACAGGCCGGCGCCGGTCGGCACGGTCGAGGACAGATGGAGGTCGGCGCCGGTGATCGCATGGCCCGCCTCGCGCAGCACCCAGACGACACCGGCCGGGTAGGCGGCCCAGCTGGTGTTCGTCAGCGGCCGCAGCTCGTCCACGCGCAGTTCGACGACCGGGCCCCCGATGTCCGCCGAGTGCAGCCGCAGCACCCCGTCGGTGCGGCGCGAGACCGCCGCGACCGCCGTGTGCGGCAGGGCGAACGGCATCACGAACCCCTCGTTGAAGTCCGTGTACTCACCGATCAGATTGACCCGGCCCGGAGCCGCCCAGACGCCCTCGGGGGCGCTGCCGAACAGTTCCTCGAAGCCCTCGCGTACGCCCATCTACTGCTCCCTTGCGACGTTCTGCGCGAACTCCCACGCGTCCGCGACGATCCCCGCGAGGTCCGCGCGGGACGGGTTCCAGCCGAGGCGCTCCCGGGCCGTGGCCGCGGAGGCGACCAGGACCGCCGGGTCGCCGCCCCGGCGCGGGGCCGCGACCTCGGGGATCGGGTGCCCGGTGACCTGGCGGACCGTCTCGATGACCTCGCGCACCGAGAAGCCGTTGCCGTTGCCGAGGTTGCAGATCAGGTGCTCGCCGGAGGTGGCGGCGTCGAGCGCCAGCAGGTGCGCCTCGGCCAGGTCCGCGACGTGGATGTAGTCGCGGATGCAGGTGCCGTCGGGCGTCGGGTAGTCGTCACCGAAGACCGAGATGGCCTCCCGCCGGCCCTGCGCGACCTGGAGCACGAGCGGGATCAGGTGGGACTCCGGGTTGTGGCGCTCGCCGTAGGCGCCGTAGGCGCCCGCCACGTTGAAGTAGCGCAGGGACACGGCGCCCAGGCCGTGGGCGGTCGCCTCGCCCGTGATCATGTGGTCGACGGCAAGCTTCGAGGCGCCGTAGGGGGAGGTCGGCGCGGTCGGGTCGGTCTCGGTGATCGGGGTGTTCACCGGCTCGCCGTAGGTCGCCGCGGTGGAGGAGAAGACGAGCTTGCGCACGCCCGCCTCCCGCATCGCGCCGAGCAGCGCCATGGTGCCGCCGACGTTGTTGTCCCAGTACTTCTCCGGCTTCACGACCGACTCGCCGACCTGCGAGAACGCGGCGAAGTGCAGGACCGCGTCGTAGGAGGAATCCAGCCATTTGGCCGCATCGCGGATGTCGCCCTCGACGAAGGAAGCACCGGCCGGCACACCCTCGCGAAAGCCGGTCGAGAGGTTGTCGAGGACGACGACCTCGTGGCCCGCCTCCAGCAGATGCTGGGCGACCACACTGCCCACATAGCCCGCGCCGCCCGTGACCAGGTACTTCCCACTCATGAACTCGCTACCTCTCGCATTCGCTGGGCCGCGGCTTCCGGCGGCACGTCGTTGATGAACACGTTCATGCCGGACTCGGAACCCGCGAGGAACTTCAGCTTGCCGGAAGTGCGGCGAATAGTGAAAAGCTCGAGGTGGAGCGCGAACTCGTCCCTGGTCACGCCCTCGAAGTCGGCCAGCACGCCGAACGGCGCCTGGTGCCAAGCGGCGATGTACGGCGTCGGGGACTCGACCACGGCGTTCTCCCCGACACCGCGCACGGAGCCGTACCCCTCGTCGAAGATCCGGTCGAAGCGCCTCAAGAGTTCCAGATAGACCTTGGGGAATTCTGTGCGGGCCGCCTCGTCCAGCGCGAGCAGGTCCGGGGCGCGCCGGCGGGGGTAGAGATGGACCTCGTAGGGCCAGTGCGCGGCGTACGGCACGAAGGCCACCCAGTGGTCGCTCGCCAGGACGACGCGCTGGCCGGCGAGCTCGCGTTCCAGCACGGCGTCGAACAGGTTCTCCCCGCCACTCGCCTCCTTGTGGGCGGCGAGCGATCCGAGCATCAGGGCGGTGCGGGGGGTGGTGAAGGGGTAGGCGTAGATCTGACCGTGCGGGTGACCGAGGGTCACTCCGATCTCCCGGCCGCGGTTCTCGAAGCAGAACACCTGCTCGACGGCGGGCAGATGGGACAGCCCCGCGGTGCGATCGGTCCAGGCGTCCAGGACCAGGCCGGCCTGTTCCTCGGTCAGATCGGCGAAGGAGGCGTTGTGGTCGGAGGTGAAGCAGACGACCTCGCAGCGGCCGGAGTCCCCGGCGAGCGAGGGGAAGCGGTTCTCGAAGACGACCACGTCGTACGAGGAGTCCGGGATCTCGCTCAAGTGCTCGCCTCTGGACGGACACAGGGGGCACTGGTCGGCGGGCGGGAGGTAGGTGCGGCCCTGCCGGTGGGAGGCCACGGCGACCGAGTCGCCCAGCAGCACATCCCGGCGGATCTCGGAGGTCGTGACGGTCCGCTCCAGCGGCCGGCGGTCCACCGCGTCCCGCACGGTGTCGTCGCGCAGGTCGTAGTAGATGAGCTCACGACCGTCGGCCAGCCGGGTCGAGGTCTTCTTCACGACACCTTGCCTTTCTGCAGCACTGCCGGACTCCTCGTCCGCACCGGACCGCTCATCAAACATAACCCAACACAACAAACCACAACGCACCACCAGCGTCAACATCACAATCAAACAAAGGGCATCATCAGAAGTGTTCAAATAACGAACATTGAGGCGTAGATTCCGAACTGATTGATTCACGCAACGAAGCGAGTACGCATGCAAACCCCCACATACCTCGCCACCGGGCTACGGCTCCCCACGAACGGGCTCGACTACACGATCCTCGGGATCTACTTCGCAGTGGTGCTGGGCATCGGCTTCGCTGCCCGGCGGTCGGTGAAGACCAGCCTCGACTTCTTCCTGTCCGGGCGCTCGCTGCCCGCCTGGATCACGGGACTCGCGTTCATCTCCGCCAACCTGGCCGCCACCGAGATCCTCGGCATGGCCGCCAACAGCGCGCAGTACGGCGCCTACACCGTCCACTGGTACTGGATCGGCGCCATCCCCGCCATGGTGTTCCTGGGCCTGGTGATGATGCCCTTCTACTACGGGTCCAAGGTCCGCTCGGTCCCCGAGTTCCTGCTGCTCCGCTTCGACAAGGGGGCGCACCTGCTGAGTTCGATCCTGTTCGCATTCGCAGCCATCCTGATCGCGGGTGTGAACCTCTACGCCCTCGCGATCGTGGTCGAGGCGCTGCTCGGCTGGCCGCAGTGGGTGGCGATCGTGGTCGCCGGATTCTTCGTCCTCGCGTACATCACCCTCGGCGGACTGTCGTCCGCGATCTACAACGAGGTGCTCCAGTTCTTCGTGATCCTGGCCGCCCTCATCCCGCTCACCGTGCTCGGTCTGAAGAAGGTCGGCGGCTGGGACGGCCTGACCGACAAGCTCAGCACGGCCCACGGCCACGACTTCACCACCGCCTGGGGCGGCACCGGCATCGGACACGTCAATGCGCTGGGCGCCAACTGGCTGACCATCGTCCTCGGCCTCGGCTTCGTGCTGTCCTTCGGCTACTGGACGACCAACTTCGCCGAGGTGCAGCGCGCACTGTCCGCGAAGAACCTCTCCGCCGCCCAGCGCACCCCCCTGATCGCCGCCTACCCGAAGATCTTCATCGTCTTCCTGGTGATGATCCCGGGCCTGGTCGCCGCCGCCCTGGTGCCGAAGATCGGCACCCCGGGCTCGGGCCTGCAGTACAACGACGCGATCCCGTACCTGATGCAGGAACTGCTGCCCAACGGTGTGCTCGGCATCGCGGTGACCGGTCTGCTGGCGGCATTCATGGCCGGTATGGCGGCCAATGTCTCGTCCTTCAACACGGTGTTCACCAACGACATCTGGGCCAAGTACGTGGTCCGGCACCGCGAGGACGAGTACTACGTGAGGTTCGGACGGCTGATCACCGCGATCGGTGTGCTCGCGTCGGTCGGCACGGCGTTCCTGGCCTCGTCGTTCTCCAACATCATGAGCTACCTGCAGACGCTGTTCTCCTTCTTCAACGTGCCGATGTTCGTGGTGTTCATCGTCGGCATGTTCTGGAAGCGCGCGTCCGCGAAGTCCGGCTTCTGGGGCCTGCTCGCCGGCACGGTGACCGCCATGGTCAACTACTTCGTCGTCTACAAGCAGGGCATCATCGCCATCCCCACCGACCAGGGCGCCAACTTCGTCTCCGCGATCGCCGGTTTCGTGGCCGGTGCCGTCGTCATGGTGGCGGTCTCGCTGTTCACCAAGCCGAAGCCCGAGGAGAGCCTCCAGGGCCTGGTCTACGGCACCCGCTCCCCCGGTATGGCCGAGGCGCCCGCCAAGGGCGACGACGCCTGGTACCGCAAGCCGGCCCTGCTGGGCTGGGGCGCCGTCGTCCTCGCCGCCGCCTGCTACATCCCGTTCTCGCTCTGACCGCGGGAGGATTGAGAGACCATGTCCGAGTACTCCGAGCATGACGTCCAGCGCGCGGTCACCGATCTGGAGGGCAAGTCCGCGACCGCTGCCCGGATCTTCGACCTGCGCCGCATCATCGGCGGCCTCTTCGTGATCTACGGCGTCATCGTCATGATCGCGGGCTTCACCGCCTCCGACGCCGAGATCCACAAGGCCCAGGGCGTCAACATCAACCTGTGGACCGGCCTGGGGATGCTGCTCCTCGGCCTGTTCTTCCTCGTCTGGATGAAGCTGCGCCCGGCGGCCGCACCGGTCCCGGACGAGAAGCCGACGGAGTGACGCCGAGGGCGTGCCCCGGGTCGCCCCGCCAGGGGTGATGTGCCGGGCTGCCGCGTGACCTCCCCGCGCCCGCCCTGGGCGCGGGGACCGCGCACCGGCGCTCCTGGCGGACCGCCCGAGCCCCGCACCCCGCGGACCGTCCCGGCGATCCGGCGCCGCTCACTCCGCGTGTGGCGGCGCCACGTCGCGTGGGCCCGCGCGGTCCAGCAGTCCCGTGCGGGCCGCGAGAGCGGCAGCCTCCAGACGGGAGCCCACACCGAGCTTCATCAGGACCCGCTGGACATGGGTGCGGGCCGTCGACGGGGCGATGCCCATACCGGCCGCGATCAGCCGTGTGTCCTCGCCGTCCGCGACCCGTACGAGGACCTCCACCTCGCGCGGAGTCAGCATCTGCAGCAGGCGCTGACCCTCGTCGTCGGGCTGGGCCGCCGGATTGAGCAGCTCGCTGAACGCGCCCTGCAGGAGCTGCGGTGCCACCGCCGCCTCACCGGCCCGCGCCTTCATGATCGCCCGCTCGACGCCCTCGATGCGCTCGTCGTGCCGTACATAGCCCGAGGCTCCGGCGGCGAACGCGGCTGCTATGCCGCGCGGATTCGGCACCGGCCCGAGGACCAGCACCGCCACCTGCGGACGTTCCCGCTTGATCCGCACCACCGGGTCGAAGGCCCCCGGGTCCGCGGGAGTGGCCGTCCCCATCAGGCACACCTCGGGCGCCCTGGTGATCACCAGTTCCGCCGCACCCGCCGTGGGCGCCGCCGCGGCCAGTACACGGTGTCCTCGCAGCTTCAGCGCCGAGGCCAGCGCCTCGGCGAGCAACCGGTGGTCGTCGACCACCATCAGCCGCACTCCCATCGAGCAACCCCCCAGTCCCCCTGTGGATGCCCACTATGGATGCCCACTGGGCCGCACGGACACAAGCCCCCGGTCACACCCCCCGGACTTCATGTCCCCGGAAGCTACACGCTTGTTCGACGTTGCGCTCCCCTTACCGGGGGAAAGTGCCCCGGATTACCGACATCCCGCCCATTCGCACACCGATGAGGGGTACGCGCAAGGCCCCGCCCCTGAACAGGAGCGAGGCCTTCACCGTGCGCGCCGTACGTGCTACTTCACACCGAAGCCGAGCGCGGTGTACGCCTTCGCGTCCGCCGAGTACGGCTTGCTCACCAGTGCCTTGCCGAAGAACAGCCGGCCCTCGATGTAGAGGAGTTCGGAGGACTTGGGGACCATGCTGCTGATCGCGCCGAGGACCTCCGCGGAGGCCGGCGTCTCGAGCAGCTCGGTCTGCCTCAGGTTCGTGCCGTCGACGGAGACCACCTGCGCGCCCTTGTCGAACGGACCGCTCTTGTACGCCAGCAGATTCCCGCCGTCCATGCGGATCGGGAAGATGTCGTAGCCGTCCCCCGCGTCGATCCGGTCACCGGTGGTCTTCCCGGTGGCCAGCGAGAAGGCGACGATCTCGTTGGTCCGCGCGCCCTGGGCCGTACCGTCGTGCTGCTCGGTCGGTACGTACAGCTTGTCGTTGCCGACCACGATCGCGTGGCAGTCGTGGACCTTGCCGACGCCGCACGCGTGCTCGTACTTGCCGTCCGCCAGCGTGATCTTGGTGCGCAGCTTGCCGGTGTCGTCCAGCGAGAAGACGTCCGTGGCGCCGGAGGCGGTGATGTCGCCGGAGTCCACGCCGAACACGACCGGCTTCGTGGAGACCACCTTGGCGTTGTCGATGCCCTTGGGCAGCTTGTAGGACCACCGCACGGCGCCCGTCCTCGGGTCGAGGAGCTGCACCTCGTACGCCTCGTCGCCGTAGTCGCCGCACTTGCGCACCGCGACGAGCTGCTCGCCGCCCGCGTAGCCGACGTCCGTGCAGGAGCCCGTCTTGGGCTGCCAGAGCACCTTTCCGCTGGTCGCGTCGAAGGCGGCACCACCGTAGTAGCCGGCACCGACCGCGACCGTGGTGCCGCTGATCGAGACCTCGCCGAACGCGACCGGGGTGTCACCGGTCTTGACCGACCTGGTCCACAGCTTCTTCCCGGTGGCGACCTCGAACGCCGTGATGTCGCTGCACGGCTTGCGGTCCCGCGCGTTGGCCCGCTTGCCCGACTCGCTGACCACCGCGGCCACGCCGGACGAGCTGATCTCGGGCGAGCCCGCACAGGTCTGGCCGTTCAGCGGAAGCGTCCACTTGGTGGTGCCGGAGTCCGGGTCGTAGCCGACGATCTTGTTGACGCCGGCCTTGGCGTAGACGGAGCCGGTGAGCCAGGAGCCGGTGACGCTGTCGATCTCCTGCTTGTCCTTGACCTCGGGCGCGGGCACCTGGAAGAGGACCTTCGCGGCGGTGTCGGCCGGCGCCTTCTCCTTGGACCCGGCGCCCGGACCGCCGGTTCCGCCCTTGTCCCGACCCCTGTCGTCGGACGCGGAGTTGTCGCTCTTGCCGCTGCCGGACGAGCTCTTGGCGTACCAGACTCCGCCGCCGACGATCAGCGCGATGGCCACGACCGCCGAGACGATGATCCACACCTGGGCACTCGGTCCCTTGCGGCCGCCGCCCTGCGGGGGCTGCGGGTAGCCGTAACCGGGCTGCTGCGGGTAGCCGTAGCCGGGCTGCGGAGACGGGTAACCGTAGCCGGGCTGCTGTGGGTTGCCGTAGGGCTGCTGCTGTGGCGGGGCCGGCGGCTGCGGATAGCCGTAACCCGGGCCCTGAGCGGGCGGCGGGGGCGTCTGGGGCGGGGTCTGCGGGGGCACCGGCGGGGTCTGGGGCGCTCCGAAGCCGCCCGGCGGCGGGTTCTGCGGGGCTCCGAAGCCGCCCGGCGGCGGGTTCTGCGGGGCGCCGAAGCCGCCCGGCGGCGGCTGGTTCGGAGGCGGGGGCGGCTGGCTCATGACGTGAGTACCTCGAAGAACGGATGAGTGGTGGGCGGGGACGCGGGAGCGGGCAGCCGGATCACTTGCCGTAGGCCAGCATCAGCTTCTCCTTCGACTGGTTGCCGCCGCTCAGCCGGGTGCTGGAGACGTAGAAGCGCCCGGCCACGTAGTCGATCGCCTTGGCGTAGAAACCGCCCTCGACCGGCGCGGCGCCCGACGGATTCCGCAGCAGCCCGGTGACGGTGTGGCTGCCGCCCGTCGTGGGGAGGGAGACCACCTGGCCGCCGGCGCTGTAGGAGGGCTGGACGTAGGCGATCAGACGGGTGCCGTCCGACTTCAGCGGGAGCATCGACTCGTCGCCCGGGGACTTCACCCGCCACTTCTCCTTGCCGGTATCGAGGTTGACGGCGACGATCTCGTTCGGACCGGTCTTCGCCTCGGTCGGCAGGTACAGGGTGTCCGCGTCGGCCACCACACCCGTGCAGCCCTGCAGGTCACGCTCGAGGACGGCCCAGCCGCACTGGGGGGCGAAGGACTCCTTGGAATGGACGTCGGAGCGGGGGGTGCCGTCGTTCTTCAGCGTGGAGATGGCCGCGGACTTCTTGTCGTCGTTGGTGAGATACAGGACGACGGGGTCGACCGAGAAGGCCCGCGAGACCGTCCAGCCCTTCGGGATCGGCCTGGTCCACCTGGCCTTGCCGGTCGCGGGGTCGAGCTCCTGCACCTCGTCGTGCTCGTTCGGCCCTCCCGCGCCGCAGGAGGCGACGGAGATCAGCTTCGTGCCGCCCGCGAACGCGCTCGGGAAGCAGGCCGCGCCGTAGCGCTGCTTGTCCCAGAGCTTCTTGCCCGTGCCGACGTCGTACGCCGTGCCGGACTGGGAGCGGCCGACCATCAAGGTCTTCCCGGTGACGGTGAGTTCGAGGCTGAGGGTGCTGTCGAAGAGGGCACCGTCGGCGACCTCGGCGCTCCAGCCCTTCTTGCCGGTGCCGAGGTCGATCTCCTGGAGCCGGTTGCACTTGGCGTTGCTGCTGATCCCGCTCATGTAGGCCACGACGATCTTGTCGTCGGCCGTCTTCCGCGGGGTGACCGCGCAGATCTTCTGCGGGAAGGAGATCGGGTCCCAACTGGGGGCGCCGTCGGCCACGTTGTAGGCGAAGACCTGCTTGTACGCGGCTTTCACGGCCGACTTGGCGGTGATCCACATACCGGGGGCGTCGGCACCGGAACCGGGCGCGTCGGGCGCCTCCTTGTACCAGAGGACCTTCGACTCGCCTGCCTTGCGGCCCTCGTTGAGGTTCTCCGGATCCGCGCCGCCGTCACCGCTGCCGTCGCCGGGGTTGACCGGTGCGGAGGCTCCCGTGGACGGCGTGGCCTTCGGGCTCCCGCCCGCAGTGGGCTTCTTGCCTCCGTCACCGTCGCCGCTGACCGCGTACACGGTGCCGCCTATGACGAGCAGCACGGCGATCGCGGCGCCTACGGCCAGCGCGGGCCTGCCCTTGAAGGGGTTCTTGGAGCCGCCACCGGGAGGCGGGGTGGGCGCGCCGGGGAACTGGTGCGGCTGCTGCGGGTATCCATAGCCGGGCTGGGGCCGGGCGTAGGGGCCGGACTGCTGGGGGTAGCCGTACCCGGGCTGACCGTACGGGCCCGGTTGCGGAGGCTGGGCGTAGGGGCCGGACTGCTGCGGGGCCTGGGCGTAGGGGCCGGACTGCTGCGGAGGGCCGTACCCCGGCTGCGGCGGGACCGGGGGCTGGGCGGGCGGCGGAGGTACGGCCTGCCGCGGATCCTGCGGTGGTCCGAATCCGCCCTGCGGCGACTGCGGATCCTGCGGCGCTCCGAAGCCGCCGCCCGTCGGCGGCTGACCGGGCGGCTGAGTCATCAGCGCTTCCCCCCTTTTTCTGATGTGTTCCCCACGCCCGTGGTGTCGTTTCCGCCACGCCGTCGGTACTCAGAGTGTTCTCAGTCGGCCTTTTCTATCACCGCGCCGCCCATGAACACGGGGCCACTGCCGGCCCTGTTCCCAAGGGAGGACCGGCCCGTGATGCCCCCGTTACGCGTACCGGTCCCCAGAGCCCCACCACCCTTCAAACCGGCACGCGTTCTTCACGTGATGTCCGCGGCCGCCCGCCGAACGGCTATGCCTCGTCCGCGAGTTCCAGCCAGCGCAGCTCCAGTTCCTCGCGCTCGCCGACGAGTTCACGCAGTTCGGCGTCCAGTCCTGCCACCTTCGCGAAGTCCGTGGCGTTCTCGGCGATCTGCTGGTGGAGCTTGGCCTCACGCTCGGAGATCTTGTCCAACTGCCGCTCGATCCGCTGGAGTTCCTTCTTCGCGGCGCGGGCGTCGGCGGCGGAGGCGGCGGCGGACTTCCGCTCGACGGCCGCCGGGGTGGCGGCGGCCGCCGCCGTCTCCTCCATACGATGGCGCCGCTCCAGGTACTCGTCGATACCGCGGGGCAGCATGCGCAGTGTGGCGTCGCCGAGGAGCGCGTACACCTTGTCGGTGGTCCGCTCGACGAAGAACCGGTCGTGCGAGATCACGATCATCGAGCCGGGCCAGCCGTCGAGGAGGTCCTCGAGCTGGGTGAGGGTCTCGATGTCGAGATCGTTGGTGGGCTCGTCGAGGAAGAGGACGTTCGGCTCGTCCATGAGGAGACGCAGCAGCTGGAGGCGCCGCCGCTCACCACCGGACAGGTCGCCGACGGGCGTCCACTGCTTCTCCTTGGTGAAGCCGAAGGTCTCGCACAGCTGGCCCGCGGTCATCTCGCGTCCCTTGCCGAGGTCGACCCGCTCGCGTACCCGCTGCACGGCCTCCAGGACCCGCCAGGTGGGGTCGAGCTCGGCGACCTCCTGCGACAGATAGGCGAGCCTGACGGTCTTGCCTACGGCGATCCGGCCCCCGGCGGGCTGCGTCTCCCCGTCGCTGCGCGCGGCGTCGGCCATGGCACGCAGGAGGGAGGTCTTGCCCGCGCCGTTGATACCGACGAGGCCGATGCGGTCGCCCGGGCCGAGCTGCCAGGTGACGTGCTTGAGCAGCAGCTTGGGGCCCGCCTGGACGGTGATGTCCTCGAGGTCGAAGACGGTCCTGCCGAGCCGCGACGAGGCGAACTTCATCAGTTCGCTGCTGTCCCGGGGCGGCGGCACGTCCTGGATCAGCTCGTTGGCGGCCTCCACGCGGAAGCGCGGCTTGGAGGTCCGGGCGGGCGCGCCGCGGCGCAGCCAGGCCAGTTCCTTCCTGATCAGGTTCTGCCGCTTGACCTCCTCGGAGGCGGCGATCCGCTCGCGCTCGGCACGGGCGAAGACGTAGTCGGAGTAGCCGCCCTCGTACTCGTGGACCGTCCCCCGCTGCACGTCCCACATCCGGGTGCACACCTGGTCCAGGAACCAGCGGTCGTGGGTGACGCAGACGAGCGCCGAGCGGCGCTCACGCAGATGGTTCGCCAGCCAGGCGATGCCCTCGACGTCGAGGTGGTTGGTGGGCTCGTCCAGCACGATCAGGTCCTGCTCGGCGATGAGCAGCTTGGCCAGCGCGATCCGGCGCCGCTCGCCACCGGACAAGGGGCCGATGACGGTGTCGAGTCCCTGCGGGAAGCCGGGCAGGTCCAGCCCGCCGAACAGCCCGGTGAGCACGTCGCGGATCTTGGCGTTGCCCGCCCACTCGTGGTCGGCCATGTCCCGGATGACCTCGTGGCGGACGGTGGCGGCCGGGTCGAGGGAGTCGTGCTGGGTGAGCACGCCGAGGTGCAGCCCGCCGGAGTGGGTGACACGGCCTGAGTCGGCCTCCTCCAGCTTGGCGAGCATCCGGATCAGGGTGGTCTTGCCGTCGCCGTTGCGGCCGACGATCCCGATCCGGTCCCCTTCGGACACGCCGAGCGAGACTCCGTCGAGCAGGGCGCGGGTACCGTACACCTTGCTGACGTTCTCGACATTGACCAGGTTGACGGCCATTTCTCTCCTGACGCGGGGATCGATCAGCCTTCAAGCCTAGGGCCTGCGGACGAGGTGGCGGAACGCGACCGTCTCGCCACTCTTCGTAGTGACGAGATCCGTGATCGACGACCACCAACGGCAGGCCCCTCGTCCACCTGTACGAGCTCGATCCGCTCACCCGGGCGTATGTGCACATGGGTGTGCATCGCGACCGGATCAAGGTTGCCGAGCCGTACGACATCGGCATCGACCTGACCGCCGTCGACGACCTCTGAGCCGGGCCAGACGGCCACTTCGCGCCCCCGGCCCGCCCGCTCCACCAGCAGCCACCCGGAGAGAGTCATCACCACGGCCGCGGGAGCGGTGACGTGCACGGCTGTCAGCAGCGCCGTACGTCCTTGAAGAAGTCCCCCGAAGCCGACCATCGACAGGCCCAGGACCCCGAAGAGGCAGAGGGTGACGCCGAGCGCGGCGGCGGGTCCCGCCCAGGCGCGCGGCGCACTCGGCTCCCGTGCGCCCGAGGGTTTTTCGAAGACACGGAAGACGGCCACCAGGACACCGGTGAGCGTCACGGCAGCCACGATCCGCAATGGTACCTGTACCCACCACCCACCCGAGCCGGGCTCCGGCGTCCGGGCACCCGCCGCGAGCAGCGCACCGTAGACGCCGAGCATCGCCGTCAGGTGCCACAGGAAGGCGGTCATCGAGATGCCGTTGGCCGCGACGACCGTGCGCCACACGCGCGGGCGGTTCAGCCACCGTCCTACGGGTCCGCGCAGCAGTTCCACCGCACCGACCAGCCACAGCCCGTGGCAGAGCAGGGCGAGCGTGGGCGGCGCCATGTTGGAGACCTTCTCGCCCGGCATACCCACCATCGACAGCGGATACGGGCCGTAGGCCACCAGCAGCGCGGCGCCCGCGAGTCCCGCGGCGGCGAGGAGGTACGGCCGGCCGAGCCTGCCGTCCGCGCGCAGGAACCCGAGCTGGTGGATCGCCAGCCAGACGAAGGCGAAGTTGAGGAACTCGGCGTAAGGCACACCGAGGCCGAAGCGGAGCAGGTCGACGAGGACGGCCGCGGCGACGAGCCCGCCGAACGCGCCCCACCCGTACCTCTCGTGGAGTCTCAGCAGCGGTGGGGTGAAGGCGACCATCGCCAGATAGATCCCCACGAACCACAGGGGCTGCGCGACCAGTCGCAGGCTGACGTCGAGCAACCCACCGCCGATCTCGGCCAGTTGGAGGGTCAGTGCCGCCGCGCCCCACACCGCGATGAACACGACGGTCGGCCGCAGCAGTCGCTGGAGGCGGGCGCGCAGGAAGACCGAGTAGGCCTTGGAGGTACCGCGACGGGTCGACCGGTAGGAGAGGGCGTGCGAGAAGCCGCCGACGAAGAAGAACACCGGCATCACCTGGAACACCCAGGTCAGTGGCTGGAGCCCGGGCTCAAGGGCGAGCAGGTTGCCGACCTGCACCCGTCCGTTCCCGCCGACGGACACGGCGGCCATCAGCCAGTGCCCGAGCACGACGGTACCGAGCGAGGCGACGCGCAACAGGTCGACGAAACGGTCGCGCGAGGCCGGCGTGGCAGCGGCGAGGTCGCTGGGTCCCATGGAAAGTACGGTCGCGCGGGCGCCGGGGGACCCATCACCGCACTCGTACTCAAGTGCGGTCTGAGTACGCGGACTCGGTCTTGTTCGGGCACGACCCCGGCACCCGCATCTGTGCGTAGGTCGGGGTGCGGTGGCCCACGGCACTTGCGCCGGCTCGGGCGAGCGCCCGCACCACGGCAGGAGACAGCAACGGTCGGGCCTCGGCCTTGAGCGCACCGCTCAAGGCCGGAACAACCCGGTCAGACCACGATCGCCCCGACCGCCGGGGACACGGCCACCCGGGCCGACCGGCACGTGCGCGACGCCGTCAACGCCTCTGCGATCTTCTGCGCGGCGGAGGCGTCCGGGGCGAGAAACGCCGTCGTCGGCCCGGACCCGGACACCAGCCCGGCCAGTGCGCCCGCCGCCCGCCCCGCGGCCAGCGTGTCCGCCAGTTCCGGGAACAGCGACAGCGCGGCCGGCTGGAGGTCGTTGGAGACCGCCGCCGCGAGCGCCTCGGCGTCGCCCTTCGCGAGCGCGTCGAGCAGATCCTGCGAGGCGACGGGCTCGGGAATCCGCACGCCCTCGTTGAGCCGGTCGAACTCCCTGAAGACGGCCGGAGTCGAGAGCCCGCGGTCCGCCATGGCGAACACCCAGTGGAAGACCCCGCCGACATCGAGCGCGCTGAGCCGCTCGCCCCGCCCGGTGCCCAGCGCCGCCCCGCCCACCAGGCTGAACGGCACATCACTGCCCAACTCGGCGCAGATCTCCAGCAATTCGGCACGCGGCGCCCCTGTACCCCACAGCGCGTCACACGCCACCAGGGCCCCGGCCCCGTCCGCGCTGCCGCCCGCCATACCGCCGGCGACCGGGATGTCCTTGGCGATGTGGATGTGCACGGCCGCCTCGAGCCCGTGGCGTTCGGCGAGCGCCAGCGCCGCCCGAGCCGCCAGGTTCGTGAGGTCCAGCGGCACCTGCGCGGCGTCCGGCCCCGAACAGGTGACGCGCAGTTCGTCGGCCGACGTCACGGTGATCTCGTCGTACAGGCCGACGGCGAGGAAGACGTTCGCCAGGTCGTGGAAGCCGTCGGGGCGGGCGGCGCCCACCGCGAGCTGCACATTGACCTTGGCCGGTACGCGTACGGTCACGCTCACTGCTCGGACTGCTCCTCGTTCTCGGCGGGGCGGTTCTCGGTGATGCGATTCTCGGCGGTGCGGTTCTCGGCGATGCGGTTCTCGGCGATGCGGGCGAACTCCTCCACCGTCAGCGACTCCCCGCGCGCCTGCGGCGAGATCCCGGCGGCGACGAGTGCGGCCTCGGCCGCGGGGGCCGACCCCGCCCAGCCGGCGAGCGCGGCCCGCAGCGTCTTGCGCCGCTGTGCGAAGGCCGCGTCCACGACCGCGAAGACCTCGGCCTTCGACGCGGTGGTCTTGACCGGCTCGGTGCGGCGGACCAGCGAGACGAGCCCGCTGTCGACATTGGGCGCGGGCCAGAAGACGCTGCGCCCGATGGCTCCGGCGCGCTTGACGTCGGCGTACCAGTTGGCCTTCACGGACGGCACCCCGTACACCTTCGAGCCCGGGGCGGCGGCCAGCCGGTCGGCGACCTCGGACTGCACCATCACCAGGGTCCGCTCGATGCTCGGAAAGGTGTCGAGCATGTGCAGGAGCACGGGCACCGCGACGTTGTACGGCAGGTTCGCGACGAGCGCGGTGGGTGCCGGAGCCGGGAGCTCCCTCACGTGCAGGGCGTCGGAGTGCACCAGCGCGAACCGCTCTGCGCGCTCGGGCATCCGCGCGGCGATGGTCGAGGGCAGCGCGGATGCCAGCACGTCGTCGATCTCGACGGCGGTGACGCGCTCGGCGACCTCGAGCAGCGCCAGCGTCAGCGATCCGAGCCCGGGTCCCACCTCCACGACGACGTCGTCGGGCCGCACTCCGGCGGTGCGCACGATGCGCCGTACGGTGTTGGCGTCGATGACGAAGTTCTGGCCACGTTGCTTGGTGGGACGTACGCCGAGGGCGGCCGCCAGTTCACGGACGTCGGCGGGGCCCAGGAGGGCGTCGGGGGTGGGGCTGCTCACGGACCAAGGGTACGGGGCGGCGCCGTACGGCCGTGCATGCCTGGCCACGGGCGGCGCCGCGCCTCCCCCGGCGCCTCGCGGGCCGGGGGAGGCGCGGGCGGCGAGGCGGTCGCCGAGGCAGCGCCCCGGCCCCCGGTGCCCCGAAGCCCCGGGGCGAGGCGGTCGCCGCCCGGCCCAGGCGGCGGGGCCCGCCTCCCGGACGACGAGACGGGTGCCGGGGAGGCTCGGCACCTCGCGGACACCGCCTCGGCGCGAGCAGGCCCCGTACCGGCGCCATCCCCGGAGCGAGACGGTCGCCGCCCGGCCCAGACGGCTGGGCCGCCTCCCGGGACGACGAGACGGGTGCCGGGGGAGGCTCGGCACCTCGCGGACACCGCCTCGGCGCGAGCGGGCCCCCGTACCGGCGCCATCCCCGAGGCGAGGCGGTCGCCGCCCGGCCCAGCCTCCCGGGACGGCGAGGCGGGTGCCGGGGGTCCGGTCCGGACGGACTGGCGAGGGCCCCGGGCGGAACCCCCGGCCGCACCCGTCCGGCGCACCGGCTCGGCTTCGGCGGACCGGCCCGGCTGGACCGCCGCGCCGACGCCACCCCCGGGGGCCCTCGCCAGTCCGCCGCTCACCGGTACAGATGCGATCCGCAGTGCGGCCAGGGACTGGTGCCGTGATGCACGTACAGCTTCTTCGCGCGATACGTCTGCTCCTCGGCCGGAGCGTCCTGAGGCCGGCCCGAACCGCCGAGACTGCGCCAGGTACGCCGGTCGAACTGGTAGAGGCCGCCATACGTGCCCGACGCGTCCACCGCGCGGGTCCGGCCGCCCGACTCGCACCTCGCGAGCCCGTGCCAGTTGAGGTGCTCCGCGCCGTTCACCGAGTCCGGGTGCGGCTTGGTGCCCACCCTCACCAGCTCGGCCTTCGGCTTGCGCACCACCTCGGCCCCGATCCGCCTGGGCTTCTGCGCGATACCGTTGACGGTGCGCAGAACGTACGTCACCCGGCGCGTGCCCGGCCGCCCGGCGCTCGCCACGATCTCCGTGCCCTTGAAGAGGGTCGGATCGTGGGTGCGCCGCACAGCGAACGGGATCGGCTCCTCGCGGACCTCCCTGTGGCCTTTGACCCGGAGCACGATGACCGTCTCCCCGTCGCGCGGGAAGCTCCCCGGCGTCACGGAGGTCGTGTCCTGCCCGCGCAGGGTGATCCCGGCCTGCTCCACGGCCTCGCGGACGGTCGCGGCGTTCGTCCGGATCGTACGGGTCGCTCCGTCCGCCATGACCGTCACCGAGCGTTCGGTGCGGACGTCCAGCGCGAGCCCCTGACGGCCGATCGCGCGGGAGCGCGAGGCCGACATATACGCGCCCTCCGGGCGCACCCCGAGCTGCTGGAGCGCGTCGTCCACGTTCTGCGCCGTCGTCCACACCCGGCGCCGGCGTCCGTCGACGGTGAGGAGCAGGAGGCGTCCGTGGTGCACCGCGACCTCGTCGCCGCTGGCGAGCGGCGTACCGGGCGCGGGAGCGACGACGTCGTGCTCGCCCACGCGGACGCCCTGCTGGGCGAGCAGTTCGCCCACGTCGCCCGCGAAGGTGTGCAGCACCTGCGCCCTGCCGTCCACGGTGAGCTCGATCGCCTTGTCGTTGGCGACGAAGGCGGTGGTTCCACCGGCGAGGAAGGCGACGACCAGCGCCTGCGGAAGCAGACGACGCATGGAGTCCGAACGCGCGCCGCCCCTTCTGCGCCGCGCGGCGTGCCGCGCCTGAGCGCGGCCCCCGGTGCGCACCGCGCCGTAGGGCTCCCGGCTCGGCATAGGTCCGGTTATGCCCTCGGCACGCCCCGCACGGGGCCGCGCCTCGTACGCGGGCCGGTAGGTGTCCGGGTACGCCCGCACACGCGGCCCGCGGTCCTCGTACGCCTGGGCCGGTACCGGGGCGTCGTACGTCCCGTATGGCGAGTACTGCCGTTCGCTCACGACGACACGCTCCAGAGAGGGTCCGAAACGGGAGACCCAGAACCTAGCGCCTGCCCGTCACTCACCAAAGCAACGCCATTACACGGTGTGGCGACACGCCGCCACTCGAGACTCAGGCGCCCCAGAGAGCTCCTGCCGACCCGCGATTGATGTCGCTCAGTAACCGAAGGCGCGCGCCGTGTTACGCCCCAGAGCCGTCGCCAGCACGTCCTCCTCCACGCCCTTCACGGCGGCCATCGCACGGACCGTGAGGGGAATGAGATACGGGGCGTTGGGGCGGCCGCGGTACGGCGCGGGCGTCAGGAAGGGCGCGTCCGTCTCCACCAGGACGAGGTCGAGCGGCGCCACGGCGAGCGCGTCGCGCAACGGCTGCGCGTTCTTGAAGGTCACATTGCCGGCGAACGACATGAAGTACCCCGCACGCGCGCAGACCTCGGCCATCGCGGCGTCACCCGAATAGCAATGGAAAACCGTCCGCTCGGGCGCGCCCTCCTCCTCGAGGACGCGCAGCACATCGGCATGGGCGTCGCGGTCGTGGATGACCAGCGCCTTGCCGTGCCGCTTGGCGATCTCGATGTGCGCACGGAACGACCGCTCCTGGGCGGCCTTGCCCTCGGGCCCGGTGCGGAAGTAGTCGAGCCCCGTCTCGCCGACGCCCTTGACGTACGGAAGGGCGGCGAGGCGGTCGATCTCGGCGAGCGCGTCGTCCAGGGCCGTGTCGCCGCCCGGCTCGCGCGCCCCCTGCCGGGACCAGCCGTCGGGATCGCCGAGGACGATGCGCGGGGCCTCGTTCGGGTGGAGTGCCACGGCCGCGTGCACGTTGTCGTACGCCGCGGCCGTCTCGGCGGCCCAGCGCGAGCTCTTCACGTCACAGCCGACCTGCACGACCGTGGTCACGCCGACGGACGCGGCCTTGGCGAGGCCCTCCTCCACCGTGCCGGACTGCATGTCGAGATGGGTGTGCGAGTCGGCGACTGCCACGCCGAGAGGCTCGGGCAGCGGCGGCGGCGCGTTCTTGTCGGACGCTTGGGAAGGCATGCCCCGATCCTACGAAAGGGGCAAGCCGTCCCTCGTACGGAGGATCGGTCACCCGGCCTTGCGGTGGAGGAACGGGGAGAGCAGGTCCGAGAGGTGCCAGTGGTGTCCTTCGGACTTCGCCGGCTGCGCGGACGGCTCGTCGAGGCTCGTGTCGGTGGTCTGCCGCGCCGGGGCGTGGTGCCGGTGCAGGGAGTTCTGCACGGAGGACACCTGGCCGGGGCGCATGATGCGCACCACATGGCCGCCGCAGTTCACGCAGGAGGGCCGGCTCAGCGGCGACGGCACGACACGTCCGCCCGCCACGTACATCACGAACTCGTTGCCGTCTCCGTCGAGGTGGTGCTCGATCTCGTACGACTGCTCCCAGCCGTGCCCGCATCGCATGCAGGCGAACGAGTAGGACTCGTGGACGACGGCGGTCGCCGCGCCTCGATCGGACTGCCCGGTGACGGGACCGGCCGACGCGTTCTGACCGGTCCGCCCTGCGATCTCACTCATGCCAGCTCCTCTTGTCCGTCGGACAAGCGCCCCGGTGGGGCGGGCACCTGAATCCCGCACGGTCCCACGGTGGGCGGGGACGAGAACGCCCCTCGACCCAGTGGACGCCTTCGCCGACGCGAAGGCACCGGGGCCTGTCGAGTGTTGGAGGCGATTTGGACTCTGCTTGCCAAAGTCACCCGATCGCACCGTTAGGGCTTTGCCTTGCACAACAGCGCTTTGCCCAGCCATGGGGCGGCCGCTCATGGGAGATGCGCCCTGCTCAGAGGCCGAATGAGCCGGTCGGAGACCCCGCCGCGGACCGCGCGCCCCGCGCCGCCGGGGCGACTGACCGGCGGGAGCGAGCGGGGTGCGCGCACCGGCCAGGACGCGTGCTCAGCCCTGTCCGACGGCGTTCTTCGCGGCCACCACCGCGTCGAACACCTCTCGCTTCGGCAAGCCCGCATCCGCGGCCACCGCGGCGATGGCCTCCTTGCGGCGCTCCCCCGCCTCCTCGCGCACCCGTACCCGGCGTACCAGCTCGGCCGCGTCCAGCTCCTCGGGGCCCTTCTCGCCCGCGCCCTCCACGACGACGGTGATCTCACCTCGCACGCCCTCGGCGGCCCACTCCGCCAGTTCGCCCAGCGGACCGCGTCTGACCTCCTCGTAGGTCTTGGTCAACTCACGGCAGACGGCCGCCCGGCGACCGGACCCGAACGCCTCGGCCATGGCGGCGAGGGTGGCGTGCAGCCGGTGCGGGGCCTCGAAGTAGACGAGGGTGCGCCGCTCCCCGGCGGCCTCCTGCAGCCGCGACAGCCGTTCACCCGCCTTGCGCGGCAGGAACCCCTCGAAGCAGAAACGGTCGACGGGCAGCCCGGACAGCGCGAGCGCGGTGAGCACGGCGGAGGGACCCGGCACGGCGGTGACCCGGACGTCCTTCTCGACGGCGGCGGCGACCAGCCGGTAGCCGGGGTCGGACACCGACGGCATCCCCGCGTCCGTGACCAAGAGCACACGTGCCCCGCCCGTCAGCGCCTCGACCAGCTCAGGAGTGCGGGCGGACTCGTTGCCCTCGAAGTAGGACACGACACGCCCGGCCGGCTGCACGCCCAGCGCCTGGGTGAGCCGACGGAGCCGCCGTGTGTCCTCGGCGGCGATCACATCGGCCATGGCCAGCTCCTGCGCGAGCCGGGGCGGCGCGTCCTCGATGTCCCCGATGGGAGTACCGGCGAGGACCAGGGTTCCGGGCGCAACTGTCACCTCTCCATCCTCCCAGAGCGCGGGCCCTACCCGATCGAGTAGGGCCCAAGCGCGGGACTCACACAGATGGGTTCCCTACGATGGCGCGGTGACCAGTACCGCGTCCTCCACGGACACCCGGCAGGGCCAGGCCACCGAAGAGCAGCAGCCGTCGTGGCAGCAGCGACTGCGCCGTTTCGGATACACCGAGCGGCCGAGAAACGATGTCCGCGACCGGCTGGTGCCGCCGTACAGCGAGCCCAGCCCGCGCATCTGGGCGGCGATCGGTATGGGCAAGGAGGCCGCCGATCGCATCACTCGCTGGTCCGCCTGGGGCGGCCCGCTGCTCGTGACCCTCATGGCGGGGCTGATGCGGTTCTGGAACCTGGGCAGCCCGAGGGCGGTGATATTCGACGAGACGTACTACGCCAAGGACGCCTGGGCGCTCATTCACAACGGGTACGAGGCGAACTGGGCCAAGGACGCCAACGACCTGATCCTCAAGAACCACGGCCATGTGGCGATCCCGACGGACGCCGCCTATGTGGTGCATCCGCCGATCGGCAAGTACGTCATCGGGCTCGGCGAGCTGATCTTCGGTTTCAACCCGGTCGGCTGGCGCTTCATGACCGCCCTGCTCGGCACCCTGGCGGTCCTGCTGCTGTGCCGCATCGGCCGGCGACTGTTCCGCTCGACGTTCCTGGGCTGCCTCGCCGGTGCGCTGATGGCGGTGGACGGTCTGCAGTTCGTGATGAGCCGCACCTCGCTGCTGGACGGCGTCCTGGAGTTCTTCGTGCTGGCGGCCTTCGGCTGTCTGCTCATCGACCGGGACAAGACGCGCGAGAAACTGGCGGCAGCGCTACCGGTGGACGCGGACGGCCGGGTGCGCCCCGACCCGTACACCGCGGAGACGACCCGCTTCGGCTGGCGCCCCTGGCGGTGGATGGCGGGCCTGATGCTCGGCCTCGCCATCGGCACCAAGTGGAACGGCCTCTACATCCTGGCGGCCTTCTGCGTGATGGCCCTGCTGTGGGATGTGGGCGCGCGCCGGGTCGCGGGCGCCGGCCGCCCCTTCGCGACCGTCCTCAAGCGCGACACGGGCATCACGTTCCTGGCCACGGTCCCGGTCGCGGTGGCCGTGTACCTGATCTCCTGGATCGGCTGGATCCTCTCCCCCGCCGACGGCTCCGGCGGCTACTTCCGCAACTGGGCGGCCACCGACGGCAAGGGCGGCAACTGGACCTTCCTGCCCGACTGGGTGCGCAGCCTGTGGCACTACGAGCACGAGGTGTACCGGTTCCACGTCGGGCTGTCGTCCCCGCACACCTACCAGTCCAACCCGTGGAGCTGGCTCGTCGTGGGCCGCCCGGTCTCGTACTTCTACGAGTCCCCGTCCCCGGGCCAGGCCGGCTGCCCGGCGGACGCGGGCGACAAGTGCGCCCGCGAGGTCCTGGCGCTCGGCACCCCGCTGCTGTGGTGGGCGGCCTGCTTCGCGATCCTGTACATCCTGTGGCGCTGGGCGTTCCGCCGCGACTGGCGGGCCGGCGCGATCGCCTGCGGCATCGCGGCCGGCTATCTGCCCTGGTTCATGTACCAGGAGCGCACGATCTTCTACTTCTACGCGGTCGTCTTCGTCCCGTTCCTGTGCCTGGCGGTCGCCATGATGATCGGCGCCATCATCGGCCCACCAGACCGCGACGAACGCCGCCGGATCCTGGGCGCGGCGGGCGCGGGCGTCCTGGTCCTGCTGATCGCCTGGAACTTCATCTACTTCTGGCCCCTGTACACGGGCACGGCGATCCCGATCGACTCGTGGCGGTCGCGGATGTGGCTGGACACCTGGGTCTAGCTGGGAAGACACACGACGAGGGCGCGGCCGCTGGCCGCGCCCTCGTGGTCGTCGTCGGTCGTTAGCGGTTGCTGCTGGCCGCCCTCGGACGGCCCAGAGACGGCCCAGAGACGATCACTCGTCAGCTGCCCGCCACTCATCGAGCCACGGACCCTCACCAGGTCATCGGGTCTGATCACGGGCGCACGGCCCTACCGCTGGTATCTCGACGGACCTCAGAACACCCAACAAGTGCATCACCGGGTTCGCGGTCTGATCAGCAGGCTCGCGACAATGGGAACGCATGAGCGGAGTGGGTGTCTTGACTGATTGCTCTCGGGTACGCACAGTCAACTCACGCGTGTCGTGGGGTGACATCGGAGTCGCTTGTGGGGGCGCAGAGCGCGCGGCAGTTGTTCTTCTCCGTGCCGCAGCTCGACGACTCGGGTGCAGACACCCTGGACCGGTATAACTGGCAGGCCTCCATGGCGGCCGCAGACGGGCTTCGCCTGTACCTCGATGCGCTCAACGACGGGCGCCCGTCTCAGGACATCGACGGCCGGATCGTCTGTGAGTACCACGAGGACTGGGCAGCGGTCGATGGAGATGCAGTTGAACTGGTCTCCGCCAAACACCGGGACGTGACAACCGGGCCCTTCACGACCATCAACAGCCTCGCGGATGCGGGTGGCGTGGCGCACCTCTTCGGCCGCTGGCACGCCCTCAACGAGACTCCTAGCCTCGCGCTTTCACGAGGTGGGCTGTCCGATGACTGATCAAATAAGCGAGGAGTACCTCTGACCTGCGACGATGGGACTTGTCTAGGGTCC
>NZ_JBEYXD010000032.1:0-95976 GCF_040644975.1 Streptomyces sp. NPDC046900
CCCGCATGGACTACCTGATGCCGCTGTTCAACGAGACGGCCTACTGCCTGGCGGTGGAGAAACTGCTCGGGATCACCGCCGACGTGCCGGCCCCCTCGTACGGAGGGGACACGGCCCGTGGCGTGTCGGCGGGCGGATGCGCCGCCCGGCGGGGTCAGTAGGCAGGCTGCCGCGGGCGGTTGAACCAGGCGGAGCCGGCGGAGTTGCCGACGAACACGGCGATCAGGATGGCGAGCACCGTGTGCAGCAGGCCCACGATGATGAAGGGGTAGATGCCGAGGATCGCGGTGATGATCGCGAAGACGAGGGTCGTGATGCGGACCCCGTTGCCGCCGCTGTTGAACTTCACGGCCAGCACGATCGCGAACACCGCCCAGGCCACGGCGAAGGCCGCGACGGCCCAGAGCATGCCGGAGGAGTAGTCGGCGAGCTGCTGGAAGTTCGCGTTGTCCTTGAGCTTGTCGTCGTTCTTGGCGGCGTTGACGCCGGCCGCCCCGATCGCGAACAGGGCCACACCGACGACCTGCAGGCCGACGATGACCCACAGCAGTGCGCGGGCCGCGCTGACGGTGCCGGGCATGGTCGTCGGGAAGGGCTGCTGACCGTACCCGCCCTGCGGCACCGGCGGCGCCTGCGGGTAGCCGTAGCCGGGCTGCTGACCCTGCGGGTAGCCGTAGCCGGGCTGCTGGCCCTGGGGCGCGCCGTACGGGTTGTTCGAGTCTCCGAAACTCATGAGCGGTCTTTCCTCCGTCTGCCTCAAGTGCGGGGACGCGCGCGGCACGGTTCGGAGGAAAGTCCTGCAGATGCGGTCCGTCCCCCCGGATACTGCCCGCTGCACCGTGCTGTCATCGTTGTAAAGCGCCTGTGTCTTGTCCAGCGGCATTTCGAAGGTGTTGTGCAAGTGCAACCTCGCTGATCATGGGTCGAAGCGGACAGGAGCGGCACGGTGGTGCCCGGATTGGAACCGGGAGCGGGTCATCCGCGAGGATGGGACCCATGACCGCCCAGATTCTCGATGGCAAGGCCACCGCAGCCGAGATCAAGTCCGAGCTGACCGCCCGTGTGGCGGCGCTGAAGGAGAAGGGCGTCACGCCCGGACTCGGCACGATCCTGGTCGGGGACGACCCCGGCAGCCGCAAGTACGTGGCGGGCAAGCACCGCGACTGCGCCGAGGTCGGCATCGCCTCGATCCAGCGCGAACTGCCCGCGACGGCGACGCAGGAGGAGATCGAGGCGCTCGTCCGCGAGCTGAACGAGGACCCGGCCTGCACCGGCTACATCGTCCAGCTGCCGCTGCCCAAGGGCATCGACGAGAACCGGATCCTGGAACTGATGGACCCGGAGAAGGACGCGGACGGCCTGCACCCGATGAACCTCGGCCGCCTGGTCCTGAACGAGCCGGCGCCGCTGCCCTGCACCCCGAACGGTGTGCTCACCCTGCTGCGCCGCCACGGCGTGGAGATCAAGGGCGCCGAGGTCGTGGTGGTCGGCCGGGGCGTGACGATCGGGCGACCGATGCCGCTGCTGCTGACGCGGCGCAGCGAGAACGCCACGGTCACCCAGTGCCACACCGGCACCCGCGACCTCTCGGCCCACCTCAGGCGGGCGGACATCATCGTCGCCGCGGCCGGCTCCGCGCACCTGATCCGGGCCGAGGACGTGAAGCCGGGTGCCGCCGTCCTCGACGTCGGCGTCTCGCGCAGCGCCGAGGGCAAGATCGTCGGTGACGTCCACCCGGACGTGGCCGAGGTGGCCGGCTGGATCTCTCCGAACCCGGGCGGTGTGGGCCCGATGACCCGTGCCCAGCTGCTCGTCAACGTGGTCGAGGCGGCGGAGCGCAGTGTCGACTGAAGAAAGGCCTGAGGGCACCAGTGAAGAGCAGCGGGCGGACGGTACCGAGCCCGTGGTGACGGACGCCGTCAGTGCCCCGGACGCCGACGGCACGCCGCGGCGGGCGACCCGGCGGTTCCCCCGGGTCACCCGGGACACCGCGCGACCCGAGGGCGGCGGCAGGGCCGCGCGCCGTGACGCGCCCGCGCCGGCCCGTCAGTGGCCGATCCTGGCCGTACTGTCGGTCGTCGGCCTCGGGCTGCTGCTGACCGCGCTGGACATGTTCCGCGTCGGCACCATCCTGATCGGGGTCGCACTGCTGGGCGGTGCCGCGATGCGCTGGTTGCTGCCCGACGTGGGCATGCTCGCGGTGCGTTCCCGCTTCACGGACCTGGTCACCTACGGCGTGCTGGGCCTCGCCATCGTGCTGCTCGCCCTGATGGCCCAGCCGAAACCGTGGCTGGAGATACCTTTCCTGGACGACACCCTGCACTTCACGGTCCGCACCTGACCGCGCGTTCACGGACCGGCACATCGGCGGGCCGTCCCCCTTCGGCGGGGGACGGCCCGCCGTCGTCGTAGGTGATCGCCGTCGAAGTCGTCCTGGCAGCGCTGCCTCAACGGCCGCCAGATCCCGCCGCGTTCGGCCCCGCGGTCGCCGGCCGAGGCGGCCGAGGCGGATCCGGCACGGCTGCTCGCCCTGCGCGCGGCGGTACTCCGCTCGGGCCGGCTCCCTCCGGTGATGGAGAAAAGGCGCGGGCGTCCGGCCCCTCCCCCGTGGAAGGCCGGGCGCCCCGGGCGGTCCGGACCGCCCGGGAAATACCCTCATGTACGTGCGGGAGCCGTTCAACACCCAGCAGTCCGCTGTGGCACGGAAGTGACCGTTCCGCTACGGTGCCGGCGCCCCGCAACGGAACCGGTGCGCCTCCTGAAGCCGTCCATCGGACGGAGACAGGCTCTTGGGCCGGGGAACGCGGAGGGGTGAGCGATGGGTGCGTGGCAGCCCCTGCCGGACGATCTTCCACCGGAGGTGCGCCACTTCGTGGAGCAACTGAGGCTCCTGAAGGACCGCACCGGGCTCAGCCTCGTCGCCCTCGGCGCGCGTACCGCGTACAGCAAGTCCTCCTGGCAGCGCTACCTCAACGCCACCCAGCCACCGCCCCGTCAGGCGGTCGCGGCGCTCTGCCGGGTGGCGGGGCTGGTGGACGAGGAGGCGGAGCGCTTCGGGGTGCGATGGGAGCTGGCCGTGCACGCCTGGCCCCGTACGCCGGCTCCGGCGCCCGCCCCGGCGGACGGCCCGGCGCCCGGGGAGTACGAGGACGATCCGACGGTCCCCTGGTGGGAGCTGCCGGAGCAGGAGACCCGGCCCCGGTCCGCCGAGCGCCGTCTTCTGCTGGCCGCGCTCGTCGCCCTGTGCGCGCTGCTCGTCGTCGCCCTCGCGGGTGCCGTGACGTTCGGGTGACCCGATCCGCCTGTGCCCTTCGAGGCCACCGCTGCGTCCCCGTGGTGTCGATGTGTTGACGAGTTCCCCGACGACCGACGGACCCACGACGGTCGGCGACACGCCGCACGGGGGCGCGCGGACAGATGTCGCACGCCGCTCGCCGAAAACAATCCCCGCACAGCACGCATGACCCACGCGCTGCGGGGCAGGCGCACCGTACCCCCACGGGAGTCCGGCAGTCCGGGAGGCCGAGAGACCCCCCGGCAGGACACCCCCACACGGCGGCCGCCTCGAGTCCCCCCTCTCCCGGACGGGCGGCCGCCGTCCGTTCTGTTGTGGGGCGGGCCACAGGGGCCCGCGCATCCGGGATCCCGGATGCGCGATAGCCTGACGGCTGGATCTCTCTTGACGCCAAGATATCGATCGTCTGTACCCGTGATCGATCATCGTGGCGGGGCGCCGGTCACGAGCCGGCGGCCGGATCCCGCACCCCGGGCGACGAAGCCCTACCGCCAGCTGTCAAACGGAGAACGCCATGACCCGCACTCCCGTGAACGTCACCGTCACCGGCGCGGCCGGCCAGATCGGCTACGCACTGCTCTTCCGCATCGCCTCCGGCCAGCTGCTCGGCGCGGACGTGCCGGTCAAGCTGCGCCTCCTGGAGATCACCCCGGCACTGAAGGCCGCCGAGGGCACGGCGATGGAGCTCGACGACTGCGCGTTCCCGCTCCTGCAGGGCATCGAGATCAGCGACGACCCGAACGTCGCCTTCGACGGCGCCAACGTCGCCCTCCTCGTGGGTGCGCGCCCCCGCACCAAGGGCATGGAGCGCGGTGACCTCCTCGAGGCCAACGGCGGCATCTTCAAGCCGCAGGGCAAGGCCATCAACGACCACGCCGCGGACGACGTCAAGGTGCTCGTCGTCGGCAACCCGGCGAACACCAACGCGCTGATCGCCCAGGCCGCCGCCCCGGACGTGCCGGCCGAGCGCTTCACCGCGATGACCCGCCTCGACCACAACCGCGCGCTGACCCAGCTGTCGAAGAAGACGGGCGTCCCGGTCTCCGAGATCCAGCGCCTGACGATCTGGGGCAACCACTCCGCCACCCAGTACCCGGACGTCTTCCACGCGACGGTCGCCGGCAAGAACGCCGCCGAGGTCGTGAACGACGAGAAGTGGCTCGCCGAGGACTTCATCCCCACCGTCGCCAAGCGCGGTGCCGCGATCATCGAGGCCCGCGGTGCCTCGTCGGCCGCCTCCGCCGCCAACGCCGCCATCGACCACATCCACACCTGGGTCAACGGCACCGCCGAGGGCAACTGGACCTCGATGGCCATCCCGTCGGACGGCTCCTACGGCGTCCCGGAGGGCCTCATCTCCTCCTTCCCGGTCACCACGAAGGACGGCAAGTACGAGATCGTCCAGGGGCTGGACATCAACGAGTTCTCCCGCGCCCGCATCGACGCGTCGGTCAAGGAGCTGGAGGAGGAGCGCGAGGCGGTCCGCTCCCTCGGCCTCATCTGATCGTTCGACGGGTCATCCGTTCCCGCAGGCCCCGTTCCGGTATCGCCCGGACGGGGCCTGTCCCGTGCGGGCGGGCGCACAGGACCCGAGGGCGTGGTGGTCAGTGCGGACCGGGATCCGGCAGCCGCTTCTCGAACCAGTGGGCCGCGTACACGTTCTCGTCGTAGCGCGGGATCTCCGCGTACCCGCAGGCCCGGTACATCGCCTGGGCCTCCGTCAGAACGGCGTGGGTGTCCAGGCGTACGACGCCGAGGCCGCGCTCGAGGGCCTGGTCTTCGAGGCCGTCGAGGAGGCGCCGGGCCAGACCGAGCCGCCGGGCATCGGGATGCACCCACACATGCCGGATCTCACCGACACCGGGCTCCAGGGTCCGCAGCGCCCCGCACCCGACGGGCCGCCCCTCCTCGTAGGCGACCAGGAAGGCACCCGCGGTGCCGGACACCTCCTCGGGACGTACCAGGGCGGCGGGATCGAAGCCCTCGGGGAAGCGGGCGTCGATGTCGGCGGCGTAGGCGTCGAGGCAGGCCAGGGCGTCCCGGGAGCCGCCGTCGACACGTTCGATCGTGATGGCGGCGAGGCGCAGCAGCCGCCGCGCGGTGCCGAGCGCGGCGCTCAGCTCGCCCCGCTGAGCCTCGCTGAGGCCGCCGAGCAGACTCTCCGCGAGGGCGTTGGCACGGCGGTTCTGTTCCTTCACCTCGACGTGCCCGGCCGGGGTCAGTTCCGCCAGCCGCAGCCGGCTGTCGTCGGGGTGCACGCTCGTCCGTACGAGTCCCTGCGCCTGAAGCGTCCGTGCCATCCGGCTCAGATACCCGGCGTCGAGACCGAGCCGGCCGCGCAGCTCGCGCAGGGAGACCCCGTCCCCGATCTCGTACAGCAGCCGCGCCTGGCCAAGCGGCCGGTCCTGCCCGAGGTAGTGGTCGTCCAGGGCCCCGATCCGGCGGGTGAAGTAACGGTTGAACCGCCGGAGGGCCGTGATGTCCTCGCTCGACACTGACTCCATATTTCTTTGACTTTAGTCAAAGGAATGGCCGGAGTCTATCGGGGAGGTCCGCCGCGTACGGAGCGCGGCCGGCCCGTCACGATCGTGAACATCCCGCTTTCCCGGGCCTGGACGTCCCCCTATGCTGATGATTTGTCAAGTTGCTTGTGATCCAGGTCTCTTGGGGCCCGGTTCCATCATCGGGGGAGTGGCGTGAGCACCGCCTACGTGCCGCAGCAACCACAGCCGACACAGGCCGGTCCGCCATCGGCGCCGGCGCAGAAGCCACCGCACGCCAGCGAGGCCACCCGGCTGCTGTGCTCGGGCGCGTATCTGGATCCCGGCTACCGGGACCGGGTCATCGAGGAACTGCACCTCAACGAACAGCGGATCGCGGCGCCCTCGCTCGGCTACGACGCGGCACGGGTGCTCGCGCACGCGCTGCGGGCCCGGCGCCAGGAGCTGGCGTGGGCCGGGGCGGTCATCGGCCTGTGGCTGGTGGGCTCGGCGCTCTCCGGCGGTCTGCTGGTCTTCTTTCTGGGGCCCAGCCTGATGCTGACGATCGCGTCCTGGATCAGGGGCCGGGCCGCGGAGCCGCCCCTGTACCGGCGGGTGACGGCCTTCATCCTGCGCTGGTGGGGCCGTCTCGCGGTCGCGGGGTTCCTCGTCCTCACGATCATGCTGGCGTTCGGCGGCTCCGACGACGCCTCGCCGTACCGGTCGTCCTCCTCCGGCTCCCTGGACCCCTACGGCCTGAACTCCTCCGACGCGCCGAGCGTGTCCGACCTGCTGCTGCCGGGCAGCAGCAGGTCGGACACGCCCTGGCAGGCGTGGTTCGCCCTCGGCGCCCTCGCGCTCATCGCGGTGTGCCTCGCTCAGCAGCGCCGGCAGTTCGCCCGCGTCATGGCCGCCGAACTGTCCTCGCAGCGCTTCGCCGACGCCGCCGGCGACCCCGCGGAGCAGGCACCGGGACCGCGGTTCGAGCGGATGCGGCAGCGTATCCGGTTCGAACAGCACGCACCGTTGATCATGTACCACGAGGCACGGCCGTTCTGCGGCGCCGGCTGGGCCTACGACCCCTGGGTCCTCGCCGTGGAGCTCGCACCCGACTCGCTGAAGAAGCAGCAGCCGCTCAGCAACCGGGCCGTCCTGGAGAAGGTGCGCCCCTTGCTCGACCGGCTGCGCGTGCCCGCCGAGTACGCCGGCCCCGGCGTCCGCGACCGGCTGCGCTGGCTGGAGATCGACGAGTGCGTGTTCCTGCCCGCGGAGGGGCTGCTGCGCCGTGAGGACGCGCCGTACCACCCGCAGGCGTTCGAGGAGCACCGGGCGCGGGCGGTCGAGGAGGGCGGTGAGAAGCGGCGGCACTTCCTGCGCATCCGGGTCGGCGGATGGGAGGAGGAGCTGGTCGTCACCGTGTTCGTGCGCATCCACACCCAAGGGCGCATGCTCATGCTGGAGATCGCCCCGCATGTGCTGACCCCGGTGCGCGAGGATTTCAAGGACGCCGACCGGACGGCGCACCGCTTCCGCCACAACAACCTGCTCGGCCAGGCCGCGTGGTCCCTCGCCCGGGTGCCGGGCTCCCCGGCCCGGGCCCTGATCACGCTCGGCAGGGCCGTGGTGTACGGGTGGCGGATGCTGACCGGCGGCTACGCGGGCGCGCTGCCGGACGGTCCCGCTCTGTCGGTGCGGGAGCTGGGCTCGGCGCCCGACCGGTCGCTCTTCCAGGACATGGACGTCGACCGCTACCTGAAGGCCGTGCAGGACCGCATCGCGCACGGGGTGCGGGCGGCGCTCGCCGAATCCGGCTACGAGACCGGCGAGTTCGTGCAGAAGATCGTGAACATCAGCAACGGCGGCGTACACATCGGCCGGGTGGAGGGCAGCACCTTCGCGGTCGGCGAGCACGCCCGCGCCTCGGCCACGACCAACGGCCCCACACCGCAGAAGGGATCCGACACCGATGGCCACGGATGAGCCGAACGTCAGCATCGGCGACGTCTCGCACAGCACCTTCGCCATCGGCAGCCACGCGCAGGCCGTGAGCCACCAGGGCACGGCCGGGCAGCGCGACGAGGCCGCCGAGGAACTGCTGAAGGCAGTGCGCGAGTTGCGCGCCGACCTGGCGCGGGTGCGCGGCAGCGAGCAGACGGCCGCGCTCGACGCGGCGCTCGCCCAGACAGAGGACGAGATCACCCGTACCGGCCAGGCGGCCCCGTCGCGCCGGGAGCGGCTGCGCGAGCTGCTCAGCGACTCGCAGGCCCTGCTGAGCGTGCTCGCGTCCGCCGGGGCCGTGGCCGGCCTGCTCGGAATGTGAGAGGAAGACGATGAGCGGGGGCGGCCGGTACTGGAACGAGGACACCCAGCGCTGGGAGGACGGCGACGCGGCGGGCAACCCGGCTCCGGCGACCCCACCGCCACCGGCGCGCCCGCAGCATGCGCCGGATGCGGGGTCCGGGGGAGCGGGTGGCGAGGGAACGCCGGCGCCGGATGCGCCCGGCCCCGGGGGAGCGGGCGGAGGGCCGGCGGCGGACCCGGGCGCCTCCACCGCGGACGCCGCCTGGTGGCCCACCCGGGTGACCGAGGGCGGGGCGCAGCCGGCCCCGCAGTGGTGGGCCGGGGACGGCGGTGCTTCGCCGTTCCCGCCGTGGCCGGCCGACAACAGCGCCTGGCCCACCCCCGAGACGTTGCCCCAGCCGTCGGCGCCCGCCGCACCAGGCGGCCCGAGCCGCCGGCTCGTGTGGTCCGTGGTGGCCGGGGCGGCGGCGGTCGGAGTCGCCGTGAGCCTGGTGCTGACGCTGGTGGTCGACTCCGGGAACGACGGCAAGAACGACCGGGGCGCCGCCGCGAGCCCTTCCACGTCCACCGTGCCCACGCAGCACTCGGACATCCCCGCACCGCCCTCGCCCACCGACGCGTCGCTGTCGCCGACCGCCTCGCCGAGCGCACTCCCGGCGGGCTACCGGTCCTACGCTGACGCCGAGGGTTTCCGGATCGCCCTCCCCGAGGGCTGGAAGCGTTCCACGGTGAAGTCCTCGTACGGCATACCGGTGGTCAACTACCGCAGCCCCGACCGCAGGCACCGGCTGCAGGTGTACCAGGTGGCGGAGCCGTCCCCGGACGCGTCCTTCCAGCTGTACCTGTCCCCGGACACCGCGAAGCCCGCCGGCTTCCGGGAGCTGGCCCTCGAACAACTCGACGACGGCGAGTTCACCGGGTCGCGACTGGAGTACCTGGCCGACACCATCAGGGGTGAACCCGACGTGGGCACCTGGCACGTCTTCGACGAGCGGTTCGTCGCCGTGGACGGCAAGATCTACGCCATCGCCGTGTACGGTCCCGACGCGGACGGCCGCGACGACGAACTGAAGCTGCTCACCACGGCCCTGGCCTGGTTCTGCCCGCCCGGCGCCACCTGCGACGCGTCCGGCGACTGACGGGCTCGGTGCGCACTGCTCCGGACGGGTGAATCGAGCCGGCGGGCAGCAGGGAACGGCCGTCCGGGTGAACCCGTGGCCGTTCCCTGTCCCGGCTGACGGGATTCAGGCGGTCGGCAGGCCCTGGACCTGCGAGATCTCCACCGACTCGCTGGCCGGCGGCGCCTTCGTCAGGACCGGCTTGTTGTAGTCCGTGAAGGTGAGGGACAGGTCCGTGTCCGGGCCCTTCTGCGCCGCGCGGTACAGGCGGTGATCCTTGCCCGTCGTGATGTACAGCGTGGACGTCAGGCCGTTCACCTTGAAGGACAGCGGGACCACCCGGGTGCCGTTCAGGGTCGTCGCGAGCCCCTCCGTCAGGGACGAGGGCGCGGAGACCATGGCGGCCTTCTGCAGGGACTCGAGGTCGCAGGCGTTCGCGACGCCGCTCAGCAGCGAGTCGGACGTCGAGCCGTGGATGTAGCGGCCCATGAACTCCTTGCTCGCGGTGACGCCCCGCTGGCCGGGGAGTTCGGCCTTCCAGAACGTCTGGTCCGGCTTGAGCCACACCTCGGTGCCCCGCTTGATGATCTCGACGGAGCCGCCGTGCCCGCCCAGGGTCAGGGTGCCCGCGCAGTTTCCGCTCCGGTCGATCGAGAGCTGCATCGACGTCGGCAGGCGAGTGCTCGTCGTCGCCGTCGTACTCCGGTCGAGGTAGGCGAGGCGCACCGATGTCGCCGTCCGCAGCCCCTCCTGTGCCTGTGCGAGCAGCCGCTGCGGGTCCTGGTTGCCGCCGGTGTCGTCCGACGAGGCGCCGGCCGTGCCGGTGCAGAGCATCAGACCCGCTGCCGCGGCTGTCGCCGCGCAGGTCGCAATGGTGAAGCCACGGGGCGTGGACATCGCGTCACCTCCATGAGTGCTTGATCGGCAGCGTACTTTTCACCCTTTTCGACCGCATTCTCAGTGACGCGGCGCACTTTCGGACACGGAGTGCGCATGCACGTGCGGCGCGGGGGCAGGTGCCCCGGCCTCCGGGAGTCACACCTGTGTGACTCAGGGGCGCGGAACAGGAACGGAAGGCAGTACCGAATCATGGCCGGACAGCAGGCGCGGCAGGCAGAACAGACGGTTCACGTGGCCGGCGAGTGGCGCGCGGCGCTCTCAGGAGCGACGCGCGAGATCATCGACCCCGCGGACGCCGAGCCCTTCGCCGTGGTTGCGGAGGGGGACGAAAAGGACGTCGACGCAGCCGTCGCAGCCGCCCGCCAAGCCTTCGACGAAGGTCCCTGGCCGTGCACCCCCGCCGCCGAGCGTGCCGCGCTCCTGCGTCGCGTTGCCGATCTGCTCGTACGCGATCGCGAAGAGCTCGGTCTCCTGGAGAGCCGGGACGCGGGCAAGACGGTCGAAGAGGGCCGGGTCGACATCGACTGCGTCGCCGACGCCTTCCGCTACTTCGCCGACCTCGTCGCCGCCGAGAGCGCCGGCCGGGTCGTCGACGCCGGCTCGCCCGATGTGCACAGCGTCGTCTGCTACGAGCCCGTCGGTGTCTGCGCCCTGATCACCCCCTGGAACTACCCGCTCCTCCAGGCGAGCTGGAAGATCGCTCCGGCCCTCGCCGCCGGCAACACCTTCGTCGTGAAGCCGAGCGAGATCACCCCGATGACCACGATCGCGCTGATCGAACTGCTCATCGAGGCCGGACTGCCCACCGGTGTGGCGGGCCTCGTCACCGGACCCGGCCACTCGGTCGGCGCCCGGCTCGCCGAGCACCCGGGCGTGGATCTCGTCTCCTTCACCGGCGGACTCGTCAGCGGTACGAAGGTCGCGCAGGCCGCCGCGGTGGGCGTCAAGAAGGTCGCCCTCGAACTCGGCGGCAAGAACCCCAACGTCGTGTTCGCCGACGCCTGCGCCACCGACGACGGCTTCGACACCGCCGTCGACCAGGCCCTCAACGCCGCCTTCATCCACAGCGGTCAGGTCTGTTCGGCGGGCTCCCGGCTCATCGTCGAGGAGTCCGTCCGCGAGCGCTTCGTCGCCGAGCTCGCCCGCCGGGCAAGCCGGATCCGCCTCGGCCGCGGTACCGAGAAGGACGTCGAGTGCGGCCCGCTGGTCTCCGCGCAGCAGCGCGCCAAGACAGAGGCGTACGTGGCCTCCGCGCTCGCCGAGGGCGCGGTGCTGCGCTGCGGCGGCAGGCGCCCCGAGCCGTCCGGGACCAGGCCGGCGACCGGCTACTTCTACGAGCCGACCGTGCTGGACCAGTGCCACCGGGAGATGAAGGTCGTACAGGAGGAGGTCTTCGGCCCCGTTCTGACCGTGGAGACCTTCCGTACGGAGGACGAGGCGGTCACGCTCGCCAACGACACCGAGTACGGTCTCGCCGGCGCCGTCTGGACCGCCGACCCGGGCCGCGCCCGCCGTGTCGCCGGCCGGCTGCGCCACGGCACCGTCTGGATCAACGACTTCCACCCCTATCTCCCGCAGGCGGAGTGGGGCGGCTTCGGCAAGAGCGGCGTCGGCCGCGAACTCGGCCCCGCCGGCCTCGCCGAGTACCGCGAGGCCAAGCACGTCTACCAGAACCTCGCGCCGCGCCCGGTCCGCTGGTTCGCCGGCTGACCTCCCGTCCCCCATCCCCCACCCGGGTCTCCCCCCGGCGCGCGCAGCACCTTCCTCCAACCCCCATCGAGGAGCAGCACCCCATGTCCGAGCAGCACACCTACGACTACGTCGTCATCGGCGGCGGCACGGCGGGCTCCGTCATCGCCTCCCGCCTCACCGAGGATCCGGACGTCACCGTCGCCGTCATCGAGGGCGGCCCGAGCGACGTCGGCCGCGACGACGTCCTCACCCTGCGCCGCTGGATGGGCCTGCTCGGCGGCGAACTCGACTACGACTACCCCACCACCGAGCAGCCGCGCGGCAACTCGCACATCCGGCACAGCCGCGCCCGGGTGCTCGGCGGCTGCTCCTCGCACAACACGCTGATCGCGTTCAAGCCCCTGCCGTCCGACTGGGACGAGTGGGAGGCGGCCGGCGCCCAGGGCTGGGGCGCCGTCCCGATGGAGGCCTACTACGCGCGGCTCCAGAACAACATCGTCCCCGTCGACGAGAAGGACCGGAACGCGATCGCCCGCGACTTCGTGGACGCGGCACAGACGGCGCTCGGCGTCCCGCGCGTCGAGGGCTTCAACAAGAAGCCGTTCACCGAGGGCGTCGGCTTCTTCGACCTGGCCTACCACCCCGAGGACAACAAGCGCTCCAGCGCGTCGGTGGCGTATCTGCACCCGGTGATGGATGAGCGCCCCAACCTGACGATCCTGCTGGAGACCTGGGCGTACCGGCTGGAGTTGGAGGGCACGCGCGCGCAGGGCGTGCATGTGCGCACCAAGGACGGCGAGGAGATCCTCGTACGGGCCCGGCGCGAAGTCGTGCTGTGCGCCGGTGCCGTCGACTCGCCCCGACTGCTGCTGCACTCCGGCATCGGCCCGAAGGAGGATCTGGAGAAGCTCGGCATACCCGTCGTGCGGGATCTGCCGGGTGTCGGTGAGAACCTGCTCGACCACCCCGAGTCGGTGATCGTGTGGGAGACGCACGGCCCGATTCCGGAGAACTCCGCGATGGACAGCGACGCGGGCCTCTTCGTGCGCCGTGACCCCGGCAGCGCGGGCCCCGACCTGATGTTCCACTTCTACCAGATCCCGTTCACGGACAATCCGGAGCGACTGGGCTACGAGCGGCCGCAGTTCGGTGTCTCGATGACGCCGAACATCCCCAAACCGAGGAGCCGCGGCCGCCTCTGGCTGAAGAGCGCAGACCCGGACGAGAAGCCCGCGCTGGACTTCCGGTACTTCACCGACGAGGACGACCACGACGGCCGCACCCTCGTGGACGGCATCAAGATCGCCCGTGAGATCGCGAAGGCCGAGCCCCTGGCCGGCTGGCTCAAACGGGAGGTCTGCCCCGGCCCGGACATCACGGGCGACGAGGAGCTGAGCGCGTACGCGCGCAAGGTCGCGCACACCGTGTACCACCCGGCGGGCACCTGCCGTATGGGCGCCGAGACCGACGAACTGGCCGTCGTCGACCCGGAGCTGCGGATCCGCGGCCTCGACGGCATCCGGATCGCCGACGCATCCGTCTTCCCGACCATCCCCGCCGTGAACCCGATGATCGGGGTGCTCATGGTCGGGGAGAAGGCCGCCGAGCTGATCGGAGGCGAGGCCTGATGGTCGCCACCGTCCCCACCCGCAAGCCGCCCACCCACGCCGGGGCGCAGAGCCCCGTCTTCCGCGTCGAGAACCTGTGGAAGGTCTTCGGCCCCAAGGCGGACCGCGTCCCCGCCGACCCGGAACTCGGCACGCTGGACCCCGCCGCGCTGCGTGAGCGCACCGACTGCACGGCCGCGGTGCGCGATGTGAGCTTCGACGTCCGCAAGGGCGAGGTGTTCGTCGTGATGGGCCTGTCGGGCTCCGGCAAGTCCACCCTCGTGCGCTGTCTGACCCGGCTGATCGAACCGACCGCCGGCACCATCGCCATCGACGGCGAGGACGTCCGCGCCATGGACCGCGCCCGGCTGCGCGAACTGCGCCGGCACCGCGCGGCGATGGTCTTCCAGCACTTCGGACTGCTGCCGCACCGCACGGTCCTCGACAACGTTGCCTACGGCCTGGAGATCCAGGGCGTCGGAAAGGCCGAACGTCGGAAGCGGGCCGCCGGCTTCGTGACCAAGGTGGGCCTGGAGGGCATGGAGCAGCGGCGCCCCGCCCAGCTCTCGGGTGGCCAGCGGCAGCGCGTCGGCCTGGCCCGCGCGCTCGCGGTCGACCCCGAAGTACTCCTGTTCGACGAGCCGTTCAGCGCCCTCGACCCGCTGATCCGGCGCGACATGCAGGAGGAGGTGGTCCGGCTGCACCGCGAGGAGGGCCGCACGATGGTCTTCATCACGCACGACCTGAGCGAGGCGCTCAAGCTCGGCGACCGCATCGCCCTGATGCGTGACGGCCGGATCGTGCAGCTGGGCACTCCGGAGGAGATCGTGGGCGCTCCCGCCGACGACTACGTCCGCGAGTTCGTCCGGGACGTCCCCCGCGAGCAGGTCATCACGGTCCGCTCGGCCATGCGCACCGCGTCCCCCATGGAGACCGAAGGAGGCCCCGCGGTGTCCCCGGACGCCACGGTCTCCGAGGCGATCGAGGCGGTGGCCCGTACGGGTTCCCCGGCCCGGGTCATGGACGGCGGCCGCTGCCTCGGCGTGGTCGACCACGAGCGGCTGCTCGGCGTCGTGGCCGGGACGGGGCACATCAAGGAGGCGGTGTGATGGCGACTCTCACCGCACCCGCCGCTCCCCGTCTCTCCCGCTCCGGTCTCCTCCAGCACCGCGCCCTCGGCAAGCTCCTGGTGCTGGCCGTCGTCGCGGCGGTCCTCGTCCCCCTCGCCGACGCCCGCTGGGCGAGCGGCAGCTGGCCGCACGCGCTCACGGTCGACCTGTCCAAGCCGCTGACCGGTGCCAGCGACTGGATCATCGACAACCGGGACAGCCACCCCCTCTTCCTCTACTTCTTCGGCTATGTCAGCAACGCCGTCGTGCTGTCCGTGCGCGCCGTCTACCTCGTCCTGCTCGCCGCGGGCTGGGCAGGCGTGACGGCGGCCGGGGCGCTGCTCGCGTGGCGCGTCGCCGGTGTGCGCCTGGCACTCGGCACGGCGGCCGCCCTCCTTGCCTGCGGTCTGCTCGGCATGTGGGTGCCCACCATGCAGACGCTCGCCCTCATGGTGATCGCGGTGCTCGTGTCCGTCGTGCTCGGAGCGCTGCTAGGTCTCGCCGCGGGCCTGTCCGACCGCACCTTCCGCGCCCTGCGCCCCGTACTCGACACCATGCAGGTGCTCCCGGCGTTCGCGTATCTGCTGCCCGTCGTCCTCGTCTTCGGCATCGGTGTTCCGGCCGCCGTCCTCGCCACCGTCGTCTACGCGGCCCCGCCGATGGCCCGGCTCACCGCGCTGGGTCTGCGGGGCGCCGACAAGGAGGTCCTCGAAGCGGTCGACTCGCTCGGTGCCACCGCGCGCCAGCGTCTGCTCACCGCCCGCCTCCCGCTGGCCCGCAAGGAGCTGCTCCTCGGCCTCAACCAGACGATCATGATGGCGCTGTCCATGGCCGTCATCGCCTCCGTGATCGGCGCCGGCGGCCTCGGAGACCGCGTCTACCAGGCGCTGGCCTCGGTGGACGTGGGCGCCGCGCTCGCCGCCGGCATCCCGATCGTGCTGCTCGCGGTCGTCCTCGACCGTGTCACCGGCGCGGCGGGCGAGGGCCTGCCGTCCACCGGCCGGGCGGGCTGGGTGTACGCCGCCGCGGCCACCGTGGCCGTGGCCGTCGCCGCACGCCTGGCCGGTCTCCTGGACTGGCCGCTGTCCTGGACCGTGCGCATCGCCGAGCCGGTCAACCGTGCCGTCGACTGGATGACCGCGCACCTGTACTCGGGCGTCCCCTATGTGGGCGGCACCGCCGACTGGGCGGGCCACTACACCACCTGGATCCTGGACCCGCTGCGCACCGGACTGCAGTGGCTGCCCTGGTGGTCGGTGCTGCTCGTGGTGGCCGCGCTGGCCTGGCTGATCGGCACCTGGCGCACCGCGCTCACCGCCGTCCTCGCGATGTCGGCGACCGGCGTGCTCGGCGTGTGGAAGCCGTCCCTGGACACGCTGTCGCAGGTGCTCGCGGCCGTCGCCGTCACCCTGGTCCTCGGGCTCGCGACCGGGATCGCCGCGGCACGCAGCGACCGGTTCGAACGGCTGCTGCGCCCGGTGCTCGACGTCTTCCAGACGATGCCGCAGTTCGTCTACCTGATCCCGGTGGTCGCGCTGTTCGGCGTCGGCCGCGCGCCCGCCGCCGTCGCGGCGATCGTCTACGCCCTCCCGGCCGTCGTCCGCATCACCACCCAGGGCCTGCGTCAGGTCGACCAGGCCGCCCTGGAGTCGGCGCGCTCGCTCGGCGCGTCGAGCGTCCAGCAACTGCGCCAGGTGCAGCTCCCGCTGGCCCGCCCGGCCCTGCTGCTCGCCGTCAACCAGGGCGTCGTCCTGGTCCTCGCCGTCGTCATCATCGGCGGTCTGGTCGGCGGCGGCGCGCTCGGCTACGACGTCGTCTTCGGCCTCGCCCAGGGCGACCTGGCGACCGGTCTGGTGGCCGGTGCCGCGATCGTCTGCCTCGGTCTGACGCTCGACCGGGTGACGCAGCCCACCGAGCGCCGCGCGAAGAAGGGAGCGTGAGATGCCCCGTACCCGTACGACGATCACCACGGCCCTGGCCGTGCTGACGATGACCACCGGCTGCGGTGCCGCCGACATGACCAAGCAGGCCTCGCCGTTCGCGGCTGCGCGCGGCTCGAAGACGGTGACCCTGTCCGTGCAGTCGTGGGTGGGCGCGCAGGCGAACGTCGCCGTGGCCCAGTACCTCCTCGAGCACGAGCTCGGCTACCGCGTGGACACCGTCCAGGTCGACGAGATCCCCGCCTGGGACGCCCTCAGCCAGGGCCGGGTGGACGCGATCCTGGAGGACTGGGGCCACCCCGACCAGGAGAAGCGCTACGTCGAGGACAAGAAGACGATCGTGCACGGCGGCGGCCTCGGGGTCACCGGCCACATCGGCTGGTACGTCCCGACCTACCTCGCCGAGCAGCACCCGGACATCACCGACTGGAAGAACCTCGACAAGTACACGAGCCTCTTCCGCACCGCGGAGAGCGGCGGCAAGGGCCAGCTGATGGACGGCTCGCCGTCCTACGTCACCAACGACAAGGCGCTGGTGAAGAACCTGAAGCTGGACTACCAGGTGATCTTCGCGGGCTCGGAGGCGGCGCAGATCACGCAGATCAGGCAGTTCGCCAAGGAGAAGAAGCCCTTCCTGACGTACTGGTACGCGCCGCAGTGGCTGTTCAAGAAGGTCCCGATGACCGAGGTGAAGCTGCCGCCGTACAAGGAGGGCTGCGACGCGGACGCGGCGAAGGTCGCCTGCGCCTATCCGCACACGCCGCTGCAGAAGTACCTGAACGCGGACTTCGCCGGGAGCGGCGGCAGGGCGGCCGACTTCCTGAAGAAGTTCAACTGGACGACCGAGGACCAGAACGAGGTCGCCCTGATGATCGCCGACCGGAAGCTGACCCCGGAGCAGGCGGCCAAGGAATGGGTGGACGGCCACACCTCCACATGGAAGGCGTGGCTGTCCCACTAGCGTCACGCCGGGTGCCTCGCCCCGAGGCACCCGGCGGCTCAAGCCCCGGTGCGAAGGCCTGCGGTATGCGTCGTGCGCTCCGTCAGCTGTACTGGCCCGGCGTGTAGTGGCCCGGCACCGCGCGGGTCGTCACACCGAACCGGTTCCACGCGTTGATCACCGTGATCGAGGCGATCAGGTGGGCCAGCTCCGCCTCGTCGAAGTGCTTGGCGGCCCGCTCGTAGACCTCGTCCGGCACGAACCCGTCCGTCAGCACCGTGACGGCGTCGGTCAGCTCCAGCGCCGCGACCTCCTTCTCCGTGTAGAAGTGCCGAGACTCCTCCCACGCGCTGAGCTGGACGATCCGCTCGACGCTCTCGCCCGCCGCGAGCGCGTCCTTGGTGTGCATGTCCAGGCAGAAGGCGCAGTGGTTGCGCTGAGAGGTGCGGATCTTGACGAGCTCGCGCAGCGTGGGGTCCAGACCCTGCCCGGCGGCCGCGTCGAGCCGGACCATCGCCCGGTAGACCTCGGGGGCGTGCTTGGCCCAGTTCATGCGGGGGGTGTGTTCGGCGGCGTATTCGTTCGTCGTCATATCTCCGACCTTAGGAGCGGAGCAGCCCAGGAGTATGGTCCATTTCCATGGGGAAACCTTGGGCCACCCCGGGGTTCGATCTGCATGTCGAGCCGACCGGGCCAGGTCTGCGCAAGGGGCTGACGAAGGCGCTGCGGGAGGCGGTCCGCTCCGGGCGGCTGGCGCCCGGCATCCGGCTGCCCTCCTCCCGCTCGCTCGCCGCCGACCTGGGCATCGCGCGCAACACGGTCGCCGACGCGTACGCCGACCTGGTGGCCGAGGGCTGGCTCACCGCACGCCAGGGCTCGGGCACCCTGGTGGCCGAGCGCACCTCAGCCGGGCCCGGGACCGCACCCACCGCGACCCGCCCCCGCACAGTCCGGAGTCCGGCCCACGATCTGCAGCCCGGCAGGCCGGACGTCGCCTCCTTCCCGCGCGCCGAGTGGCTCAGGGCCGCCCGCCGCGCTCTGACGGCGGCGCCGAACCGGGCCCTCGGCTACGGCGACCCGCGCGGCCTCGCCGAACTGCGCACCGCGCTCGCGGAGTACCTGTCCCGGGCGCGCGGTGTGCGCGCCGACCCCGACCGCATCCTGGTGTGCGCGGGCTTCGGGCAGGGGCTGCAGATCCTCGGCGCGGTGCTCAGGGCGCGCGGCGTCCGGACGGTCGCCGTCGAGTCGTACGGACTCGACGTCCACTGGGAGTTGCTGGCGGCCGCCGGGCTGCACAGCCGGCCGCTGCCGTTCGACGGGCTCGGCACCAGCGTGGAGGGGCTGGCGGACGCGGGCGCCGTGCTGCTCACTCCCGCCCACCAGTTCCCGATGGGTGTGCCGCTGCACCCCGAGCGGCGGGCGGCCGTCGTGGACTGGGCGCGGCGCACCGGGGGGCTGATCCTGGAGGACGACTACGACGGCGAGTTCCGCTACGACCGCCGGCCGGTCGGGGCGCTGCAGGGCCTGGACCCCGACCATGTGGTGTATCTGGGCACCACCAGCAAGTCCCTCGCTCCCGGGCTGCGCCTGGGCTGGATGGTGCTGCCGCCGGCGCTCGCCGAGGAGGCCTGCGCGGCGAAGGGCCCCACCGACACGTGCGGCGTGCTGGACCAGCTGACCCTGGCGGAGTTCATCGTGTCGGGTGCCTACGACCGGCATGTACGCGCTGCCCGGCTGCGCTACCGCCGCCGCCGCGACGCGCTGGTCCGGGCCGTCGCGGCCCACGCCCCCGACGTGCGCGTCACGGGCATCGCGGCGGGTCTGCACGCGGTCCTGCGGCTTCCGCCAGGCACTGAGCAGAGCGTGGTCCATGCGGCGGCGTGGCAGGGCCTGGCGGTGCAAGGCCTGCACCGCTTCCGCCACGAAGGAGCCAGTGCCGAGCCGCCCGACGCCCTGGTCGTCGGTTACGGGACGCCGCCCGACCACGGGTGGGCGGAGGCGCTGAACGCGTTGTGCAGGGTGCTGCCGTAGGCCGTCCCGACCGGGCGTCCGGCTGCTCACCCCTCCGCGACCGGTGCCTCCCCGAACCGCGCCAGCGCGAGTGCCCCCGCGACCGCCACCACGAATCCCAGCACCGCCAGCCAGGTCAGCCCCTCGCGGGTGCGGTCGCCCAGCCACACCACCCCGATCGCGGCGGGCCCCACGGTCTCGCCCACGACCATGCCCGCGGTCGCCACCGTCACCGAACCCCGCTCCAGCGCCGTCGTCAGCAGCAGGAAGGCCGCCCCGCCGCCCAGCAGCAGCGCGTACGTCGCCGGATTCGTGAGCAGCGATCCGGGCGCCAGCGAACCGATCAGCCGAACGGCCACCTCGACCACCCCGAACCCGAACCCGGCGCCGAGGCCCAGCACCAGCGCTCGTCCCCGCCCCGGCAGACGTCCTCCGGCGAGTCCGAGCAGCAGCACGGCCACCGCCGTCGCCAGCATCGCGTACTTCAGGACCGTGGATCCGTCCTGGCCGCCCTCCGCCCCGGACGCCAGGCCGAGCATCGCAAGGCCCGCGCACACCACGGCGACCGCCGCCCACTCGCTCGAGGTCAGTCGCACCCGCAGCAGCCGGGCCGCGACCACCGCCGTCACCGCGAGGCTGGACGCGAGGGCCGCGCCCACCGCGTAGATCGGAAGGGACCGCAGCGCGGCGATCTGCAGCAGGAAGCCGATCCCGTCCAGCGCGAGCCCCGCCAGATACCGCCACTGCTTGAGGGCTCGCAGCAGCAGCGCCGCCTCCCCGCCCCCACCGGTGCCCGCCGCTCGTGCCGCGACCGCCTGCAGCACGGTCGCCGTACCGAAGCAGACCGCCGCACCGAGCGCGCACACCATTCCAAAGAACACAGAGTGACTGTAGGGGACGGTGTCACGGCCGGGGCGCGCTCGAACACCAGATTGACGCTCTCTAGTCTGTTGCCCGAAAACCTCTCACCGACGTCTCAACGAAGTCTCACTCGACGGGGGAACACGAAATGGCGGACACACGCCGGCAACTGCGCTCGGGCACGGTCGTCCTCGGCGGCATGGGACTTCTCGCCGCCGCCCTCACCGCCTGCTCCTCGGCCCCGGACAAGCGCTGCGTCGACCGCGACAGCTACACCCTCGGCAAGGGCTACAAGGTCGTGTCCGACAAGAACTGCACGTCCGTCAAGACGTCCGGGCACGGTTCCTGGTACTACGGCGGCAAGAAGAAGAGCGGCTTCGTCAACGGCGGTTCCTTCACCAAGCCCGGCAAGGGCTCCGGTGGCTCCAGCGGCGGCAGCCACGGCGGCGTCGACCGCGGCGGCTTCGGCAGCCACGGCAAGAGCGGCGGCTGAGCGGCCCGTGGAGCGCCGTACCATCGAGCCCCGCCCCGGCTGGCAGCAGACCGTAGAGGCGCAGGGCCTCATCTACCCGCTCACCCGCTACCCGGACGACTCGCTTCGCCCGTACTGGGACGAGAGCGCGTACTACGTCTTCACCCTTCCCGAGGCGGAGGCGCTGGAGGAGGTCGTCGAGGAGCTGCACGGCATGTGCCTGGCCGCCGCCGGACACATCGTCGCCGCGGACCGTTTCGCCGACCTCGGCATCACCGATCCGCGCGTCGCCCGCGCGGTCGCCGAGGCCTGGCACCGCCGGGCCGAACTGCCGTCCGTCTACGGCCGGTTCGACCTGCGCTACGACGGCACGGGTCCGGCGAAGCTGCTGGAGTACAACGCCGACACACCCACGTCGCTGGTCGAGGCCGCCGCGCCCCAGTGGTTCTGGATGGAGGAGCGGTTCCCGGACGGCGACCAGTGGAACTCCCTGCACGAGCGGCTGATCGCCGCCTGGAAGAATCAGGCCGCCCTCCTCCCGCCCGGCAGCCCGCTCTACTTCGCCCACTCCGCCGCCGACGAACTCGGCGAGGACCTGATGACGGTGGCGTACCTGAAGGAGACCGCCGAACAGGCCGGGCTCGGCACCGAATGGATCTCCATGGAGGAGATCGGCTGGGACCCGCTGTCGGAGCGCTTCGTCGACAACCAGCTCCGCTTCATCCGCAGCTGCTTCAAGCTGTATCCCTGGGAGTGGCTCACCACGGACCGCTTCGCGGGACACGTCCTGGACAGCCTCGACAACGGCGGCGGCACGGGCAGCACGCTGTGGATCGAGCCCGCCTGGAAGATGCTGCTCAGCAACAAGGCGCTCCTCGCGATCCTCTGGGAGCTGTATCCGGGCCACCCGAACCTGCTTCCCGCCTACCTCGACGGGCCGCGGGAGCTGGCGCACACCACGGGCTACGTCGCCAAGCCGCTCCTCGGCCGCGAGGGGGAGGGGGTGACGGTCCACGAGCCGGGTGCTCCGGTCCCCGTGCGCGAGGACGCCTGCTGCTACCAGGAGCTGGCACCCCTGCCGTCCTTCGACGGCAACCGTGTCGTCCTCGGCGCCTGGGTCGTCGAGGACGAGTCGGCGGGGCTCGGCATCCGGGAGTCCTCCGGCCTGGTCACGGACGAGTACGCGCGCTTCCTGCCGCACGTGATCCTGTGAGGGCCGGCCTCAGACGTCCAGGACCGCCCGCAACCGGCCGAGCCCCCAGTCAAGGTCCTCCTCGGCGATGACGAGGGGCGGGGCGATCCGGATCGTGGACTGATGGGTGTCCTTCACCAGGACACCCCGGTCCATCAGCTTCTCGCAGACCTCGCGTGCCGTGCCGCAGTCCGGGTGGATGTCCACGCCCGCCCACAACCCCCGCCCACGGACCCCGGTGACCCGGCCCGAGGCGGTCAGCGTGCCCAGCTCGCGGTGCAGATGCACGCCCAGCTCCGCCGCCCGCGCCTGGTACTCGCCGGACCGCAGCATCGCCATCACCTCGAGGGCCACCGCGCAGGCCAGCGGGTTGCCGCCGAAGGTCGAGCCGTGCTCGCCCGGCCGGAACACCCCGAGCACCTCGGCGCTGGACACCACCGCCGACACCGGCACGATCCCCCCGCCGAGGGCCTTCCCGAGCACGTACACATCCGGTACGACGCCTTCGTGCTCGCACGCGAACGTCCGTCCGGTCCGGCCGAGCCCCGACTGGATCTCGTCGGCGACGAAGAGCACGTTCCGCTCCCGGGTCAGCTCGCGCACCGCCGGCAGATACCCGGCCGGCGGAACCAGCACCCCCGCCTCTCCCTGGATGGGCTCCAGCAGCACCGCCACGGTGTTCTCCGTCACCGCCGCGCGCATCGCGGTCATGTCCCCGTACGGCACGATCTCGAAGCCCGGTGTGTACGGGCCGAAGTCCGCGCGTGCCTGCGGGTCGGTGGAGAAACTGATGACCGTCGTGGTGCGGCCGTGGAAGTTGTTGCCCGCGACCACGATCTTCGCCATCCCGGCGGGCACGCCCTTGACCCGGTAACCCCACTTGCGGGCCGTCTTGACGGCCGTCTCCACCGCCTCGGCGCCCGTGTTCATCGGCAGCACCATCTCCATGCCGCACAGCTCGGCCAGCTGCTCGCAGAACGCCCCGAACCGGTCGTGGTGGAACGCCCGCGAGGTCAGCGTCACCCGCTCCAGCTGTGCCCTGGCCGCGTCGATCAGCCGCCGGTTGCAGTGGCCGAAGTTCAGCGCCGAATAGCCGGCGAGCAGATCCAGATAGCGGCGTCCCTCGACATCCGTCATCCAGGCCCCCTCCGCCGTCGCCACCACGACCGGGAGAGGGTGGTAGGTGTGCGCGGTGTGTGCCTCGGCCGCGGCGACCATGGCTTCTGTCGTGCTCACGGTGGCTCCCCTTCCGGCCGTACGGGGCTGTGTGCTGCCTCTCCTATCGTCGCTCGCATGGTGGACGCGGGAACCGGGCCGTGGCACATGCCCGGTAGGCTGACCACGGGCCGTGACTGGCGCGCTGGGATGGGACCGACCATCGGGGAGCGGCCCGGATGCAAGCGAGTGCCGTGCGCCTGGGCCGACCGTGAACCGTGAACGCTTGTAGCCACGCCGCACCGGAGGCCGACATGCCAGAGCAGTCTTTGACCACCGAGTCCACCGCCTTCCGCGCCGCCCTCGACGTGATCCGTGCCGTCGAGCCGCGGGTCGCCGACGCCATCGGCCAGGAAGTCGCCGACCAGCGCGAGATGCTCAAGCTGATCGCCTCCGAGAACTACGCCTCCCCGGCCACGCTGCTGGCGATGGGCAACTGGTTCAGCGACAAGTACGCCGAGGGCACCATCGGCCGCCGCTTCTACGCCGGCTGCCGCAACGTCGACACCGTCGAGTCGCTCGCCGCCGAGCACGCCAAGGAGCTCTTCGGCGCCCGCCACGCCTACGTACAGCCGCACTCCGGCATCGACGCCAACCTGGTCGCCTTCTGGGCCGTCCTCGCCCAGCGTGTCGAGGTGCCCGCCCTGGAGAAGGCGGGCGTCCGCCAGGTCAACGAGCTCTCCGAGGAGGACTGGGCCGAACTGCGCCGCGCCTTCGGCAACCAGCGCATGCTCGGTATGTCCCTGGACGCGGGCGGCCACCTCACCCACGGCTTCCGCCCGAACATCTCCGGCAAGATGTTCGACCAGCGCTCCTACGGCACCGACCCGGCCACCGGCCTGATCGACTACGAGGCGCTGCGCGCGTCGGCGCGCGAGTTCAAGCCGCTGATCATCGTGGCAGGCTACTCGGCCTACCCCCGGCTGATCGACTTCCGGATCATGCGTGAGATCGCCGACGAGGTCGGCGCGACGCTCATGGTCGACATGGCGCACTTCGCGGGCCTGGTCGCGGGCAAGGTCCTGACCGGCGACTTCGACCCGATCCCGCACGCCCAGATCGTGACGACCACCACCCACAAGTCGCTGCGCGGCCCGCGCGGCGGCATGGTCCTGTGCGACGACTCCCTCCGGGACCAGGTCGACCGCGGCTGCCCGATGGTGCTGGGCGGTCCGCTCCCGCACGTGATGGCCGCGAAGGCCGTCGCCCTGGCGGAGGCCCGCCAGGAGTCCTTCCGCGACTACGCCCAGCGGATCGTCGACAACTCCCGCGCCCTGGCCGAAGGCCTGACGCGCCGCGGCGCCACGCTCGTGACCGGCGGCACGGACAACCACCTGAACCTGATCGACGTGGCCTCGTCCTACGGCCTCACCGGCCGCCAGGCGGAAGCGGCCCTGCTGGAGTCGGGCATCGTCACCAACCGCAACGCCATCCCGGCCGACCCGAACGGCGCCTGGTACACCTCCGGCATCCGCGTCGGCACGCCCGCGCTCACCACCCGCGGTCTGGGCACGGCGGAGATGGACGAGATCGCCGCCCTGATCGACCGTGTCCTGACGACCGCCGTCCCTGGTACCACGGGCAAGGGCACCCCGTCGAAGGCCCAGCACGTCCTGGACCTGAAGATCGCGGACGAGGTGGCGCACCGCGCGAGCGACCTGCTGACGGACTTCCCGCTGTACCCGGAGATCGACCTCGGCTGACCGGACTCCGTCCGGCGGCGCGGGTCCCCGCGCCGCCGGCCACGGACGGCCCGCGGCCTACCTGACGGCGTCGGTCACCGGAGCTCGCCGAGATCGATGAGCTCGTGCCGCGGCGGCCCGGCCTCCCGCCGGGCCGCCGTACGCCGTACCGCGACGAGCGTGGCGACGGACCCCAGCGCCAGTCCCGCTCCGAGCCCCGCGCCCGCCCAGCGCAGGTCTGCCGAGGAGCCGTCCCCGGCGGCGGTCCCGGACGGCTCCAGCAGCCCGGCTTTCTCCAGCCGGTCGAAGACCGACCGCGGCGCCCGGTGCCATCTGATGTCGTCGTCGGCGACGTCGGGGGCCGGATCCGACCGCACCCACGCCGTCCCGTCCTCGGCGAGGAACACCTGGTCCTGCCGCTCGACGGCCACGTCGCCCCCGGGCGCCCGGGTGGTGTACGGCCACCCCCCGATCCCGGTCAGCGCCCACGTCACGGTGGCCCGCACCCGTGGGTAGCTCCCCTGGGCCCATGCGTCCGGTACCCGCTCGGTCCTGGTCTCCGTCGGGGCCAGGAGCTGCCACAGCAGCACGAAGTCCCGGTCCCCCGAGCGCAGTGTGGTCGTACGGCCGGTGCCGTTCGCCACGACGAGCGCCAGATCGGGGATGTCCTTGTTCACGGCCCGCGCCGGTGCGGCGGCTCCCGTCAGTGCCGTGACCGCCACCGCGAGCGCCGCCACCAGCCTGCCGAGCCACTGCACGCGGACCCCCTCCATCGTCATGACTCCTTTTACACCGCCGGGGTTACACCGCAGGGACGCACCGGGGGCACACCTGTTGCCCACCAGTTCCGGACCGGCCCCCCGAACCTGAGAGAATGGTGGGCATGGCCTCTGACAGTCCGCACGGCTCCCATCACAACCCGCAGGGGAACGGCTCCGCCATGCAGCGTCCTCGCGTGCTCTCCGGAATCCAGCCCACCGCCGGCTCGTTCCACCTCGGCAACTACCTCGGCGCCGTCCGCCAGTGGGTGGCCCTGCAGGAGAGCCACGACGCGTTCTACATGGTCGTCGACCTGCACGCGATCACCGTCCCGCAGGACCCGAAGGAGCTGCGCGCCAACACCCGCCTGGCGGCCGCCCAGCTGCTCGCGGCGGGGCTCGACCCGGAGCGCTGCACGCTCTTCGTCCAGAGTCATGTCCCCGAGCACGCCCAGCTCGCCTGGGTCATGAACTGCCTCACCGGTTTCGGAGAGGCCAGCCGTATGACGCAGTTCAAGGACAAGTCCGCCAAGCAGGGCGCCGACCGGGCCAGCGTCGGCCTGTTCACGTACCCCGTCCTGCAGGTCGCCGACATCCTGCTGTACCAGGCCAACGAGGTCCCGGTCGGCGAGGACCAGCGCCAGCACATCGAGCTGACCCGCGACCTGGCCGAGCGCTTCAACGGCCGCTTCGGCGAGACCTTCACCGTCCCGCGGCCGTACATCCTCAAGGAGACGGCGAAGATCTACGACCTGCAGGACCCGTCGATCAAGATGAGCAAGTCGGCGTCCACGCCGAAGGGGCTCGTCAACCTGCTGGACGATCCGAAGACGACCGCCAAGAAGGTCAAGAGCGCGGTCACCGACACGGACACCGTGATCCGGTACGACACGCAGGAGAAGCCCGGTGTCAGCAACCTGCTGACCATCTACTCCACCCTCACCGGAACCGGGATCGAGGAGCTGGAGCAGAGGTACGAGGGCAAGGGCTACGGCGCCCTCAAGACGGACCTCGCCGAGGTCATGGTCGACTTCGTGACGCCGTTCCGGGACCGCACCCAGCAGTACCTGGACGACCCCGAGACGCTGGACTCGATCCTGGCCAAGGGCGCGGAGAAGGCACGCGCCGTCGCCGCGGAGACCCTCTCCCAGGCGTACGGGAGGGTGGGCTTCCTGCCCGCGAAGCACTGACCGCCACCGCCGCGACCCATGCCGGGCCCCGGCGCGCCCTGGAGGTGCTGCACTCCACTCCGTCCGCGCCTGCCCGACGGCATGGTCGTGGCCGTACAGTCGGAAGGGGCGGACACCGCAGCGGCAGCTCGTCCCGCACACCGGCCGCGCACACCGACACGACGACAGGAGACGACGTGGGGACCGTAACGATCGGTGTGTCGATCGCGGTCCCGGAGCCTCAGGGCAGCCACCTCCAGGAGCTGCGCGCGGGCTTCGGCGACGCCGCGGCTCACGGCATCCCCACACACGTCACCCTGCTGCCGCCCACGGAGGTCGACGCCTCCGAGGTGCCCGCGATCGAGGACCACCTCCTCGAGGTCGCCGCCGCCGCACGCCCCTTCCGCATGCGGCTGTGCGGCACGGGCACGTTCCGGCCCCTGTCCCCCGTGGTCTACGTCCGGGTCGTCGAGGGCTCCGAGGCGTGCACATGGCTGCAGAAGCAGGTCCGCGACGCTTCCGGGCCGGTGGCGCGCGAGCTTCTCTTTCCGTACCACCCGCACGTCACGGTGGCGCACGGCATCGACGAGGCGGCGATGGACCGGGCGTACGAGGAGCTCGCCGGCTACGAGGCCGGCTGGCCGTGCACGGGCTTCGCGCTGTACGAGCAGGGCCCGGACGATGTCTGGCGCAAGCTGAGGGAGTTCGCCTTCGGGGGCGCGATGGTGCCACCGCAGGCGGGCGCACCGACGCAGGACGCCACCCTGCCGCTTCCCTAGGCCCGGTCGTCGCCCTTCGGGCGGACGACGCGAGCCGAGCGCACGACCCGGGCGCTCCCGGGTCCCGCGTTACTGAATCGGCAGCCGCCTGAACAGCGTCCGCGGCACGAGCCGCAGCGCCGACATCACCAGCCGCAGCGTCCCCGGCACCCACACCACCTCCGACCGCCGGCGCAGCCCCAGCTCGATCGCCGCGGCCACCTCCTCCGGCGTCGTGGCCAAAGGTCCCGCGTCCCGGGCCCGTGTGCCGCGCCGGTGGACGGAACCGGGGCGCACGACCATGGCGTGCACACCGGTGCCGTACAGCGCGTCGCCCAGGCCCTGGGTGAACGTGTCCAGACCCGCCTTGCTGGAGCCGTAGATGAAGTCCGTGCGGCGGGCGTGCTCGGCGGCGACCGACGACAGCACGACCAGCGAGCCGCGGCCCTGGTCCTGGAGGGCGCGGGCGCACACCAGGCCCGCCGAGACCGCGCCCGTGTAGTTGGTCTGCGCGACGCGGGCCGCGGCCACCGGGTCGCGCTCGTCGGTGGCCTGGTCGCCGAGCACGCCGAACGCGAGGAGGACCATGTCGACGTGGTCCTCGGTGAACACCTTGCCCAGGGCGGCCTCGTGCCCCTCCGGGTCGAGGGCGTCGAAGGCGACGGTACGGGTGTCGGCACCGAGCTCCCGCAGGTGCTCGGCGGCCCGGTCGAGCTCGGGGGAGGGGCGTCCGGCCAGCCAGACGGTGCGGGCGCGCCGGGCGATGAGGCGGCGTGCGGTGGCCAAAGCGATCCCGGACGTGCCGCCGAGGATCAGCAGGGACTTCGGGGAGCTGAAGGCGTCCTTGTGGGAAGGCATGACCGTGACCGTATCGCCGTAAAAGGGGCACGGTGGTACGGATATCTCCACTCGGTGCGGCTCCTCACCGGAATGGGTGACCAGCCGTGGTGGACCGGGGATGCCGTATCCGTGGCTGAGGGGGTACTCGGGGACTGGTGGAGGGGGACGAGGGGAGAGTCAGATCATGGACTGGCTGAAGAAGCTCCCCGGTATCGGGCCGATCGTGACGCGGCTCATGACCACGCACGCCTGGCGTTGCTATGAACGCCTCGACCGGGTGAAGTGGAGCCGTCTCGCCGCGGCGATGACGTTCGTCAGCTTCGTGGCACTCTTCCCGCTGCTCACCGTCGCCGCCGCGATCAGCGCCGCGACGCTCAGCGTGGCCCAGCAGAACAAGCTGCAGAGCAAGATCGCCGAGCAGGTCCCCGGGATCTCCGACCAGCTCGACATCCACGCTCTGGTCGCGAACGCCGGCACCGTCGGGTTCATCGCCGGTGCCACGCTGTTCTTCATCGGCATCGGCTGGGTCGGCCAGGTGCGGGACTGCCTGCGGGCGGTGTGGGAGCTGCCCGAGGGCGCGGAGAACCCGGTGCTGGCCAAGGTCAAGGACGCGGTGGTGCTCGTCGGCCTGGGCGGCGCGATCCTGGTCACCATCGCCACGTCCACCGTCGCCTCCGCGCTGGTCGACTGGATCGCCGGGCAGATGGGCCTCGACAAGGGCGGCTGGGGCAGCCTCCTGCTGCGGATCGCCGCCTTCCTCGTCGCCGTCCTCGCCGACTTCCTGGTCCTCCTCTACGTCCTCACCCTGCTGCCCGGCGTGGAACCGCCGCGCCGCCGGCTGCTGACCGCCGCCCTGATCGGCTCGGTCGGCTTCGAGCTGCTCAAGCTGCTGCTCAGCGGCTATATCCAGGGCGTGGCCTCGAAGAGCATGTACGGCGCCTTCGGGGTGCCGGTCGCGCTCCTGCTGTGGATCAACTTCACCTCGAAACTCGTGCTGTTCTGCGCCGCCTGGACGGCGACGCAGCACAACGGGGCCGAGGAGGTCAGGGACGCGCCCGGCGACGCACCAGATCAGGCAGCGGCCAGCGGCGGTTGACCAGGTACACGCCCGCCGCGAGCAGCACCAGGACGCCGCCGGTGATGGCGAGCGCGGTCCCGACGCCGCTGGAACCGTTCTGCGTCACCGTGGCGGCCACCGGTTTGGTCGATTCCCCGCCCGCGGGGGTGGCCGACGGAGTGGTGCCGGGCCTCGACTGCACCTGTGCGTCCTTCGGGGCGACGAGCTCACCCACCGGTGTCACCTTGCCGGCCGCGGCGAATCCCCAGTCGAAGAGCTGGGCGGTCTCCTTGTAGACCTCGTTGTGGTCCTTCTTCTCCGGGTTCATGACCGTGACGAGGAGCACCCTGCCGCCTCGTTCGGCGACGCCCGTGAACGTCGCGCCCGCGTTGGTGGTGTTGCCGTTCTTCACGCCCGCGATGCCGCGGTAGGGCGTCATGTCGCTGTCTCCGGACAGCAGCCGGTTGGTGTTCTGGATCTCGAAGGACCCACGGGTCTTCTTGTGGCCCTTCGTGGTCGTCTCGCCGGGGAACTTCGCCCGCACCGTCGAGCAGTACTCCCTGAAGTCCTTCTTCTGCAGCCCCGAGCGGGCGAACAGCGTGAGGTCGTAGGCGGACGAGACCTGTCCCGGGGCGTCGTAGCCGTCCGGGCTGACCACGTGGGTGTCGAGGGCCTGGAGTTCCTCGGCGTGGGCCTGCATGTCCTCGACGGTCCGGGCGACACCGTGGTTCATCGCGGCCAGCACGTGCACCGCGTCGTTGCCGGAGCGAAGGAAGACGCCGAGCCACAGGTCGTGGACCGTATAGGTCTCGCCCTCCTTTATCCCGACCATGCTGGAGCCGGCGCCCATGCCGGCCAGGTCCGTGGGGGCCACCTTGTGTGTCTCGTTCCGGGGGAACCTGGGCAGCACGGTGTCGGCGAACAGCATCTTCAGGGTGCTCGCCGGAGGCAGCCGCCAGTGCGCGTTGTGGGCGGCCAGGACCTCACCGGACTCGGCGTCGGCGACGATCCAGGAGCGCCCGGTCAGGTCCTTCGGGAGCACCGGGGCACCGCTGCCGAGGTTCACCTGCGTTCCGGGCTTGGCGAGCGACGCGCCGCCGACGGCCGACATCACGGCCGGGGGTGTGACGGACGCCGACGGGCTCTGTGTGGCCGCGACGGCGGTCGCGGGTGCGGTGAGCGAGAAGGACAACACGGCTGCGGAGGCGAGCGCCGCGCGGCGCCCGGCGATCTTCTTCAAGGCGAACACGATCGCGAAAGTACCGGGTGCGGGACGGGAAGTCCCGCCCGGTCCCGGCCGAAGCCGCCCACCCCCGAGCGAGCGCCGGGCCAAGAGCGGCGATACTGGACGTATGAAGCTCAGCCGCCCCGTTTCCTGGTTCCTGCTCGCCTTCGGGGTGTGGAGCTGGGTCATCTGGATCACTTTCGTCAAGAACCTGTGGAAGGACGGCAGTGGACTCGCGTTCGACGACGCGGGGAACCCGACGGCGTACTTCTGGGTGCACTTGACGCTCGCCGTCGTCTCCTTTGTCTTGGGGACTGTCGTCGGGGTCATCGGGTTGCGCGGACTGCGCGCGTTGCGGCGAACGTCATAGCGCGGGACGCGAACACGGTGGCCGTCTTCGTCTTCGTGCTCATCGCCCTGACCGTCCTCACCGCGTTCGCGGCGCTGCACTGGTACGCGTGGCGCCGGCTGGTCCGCGACACGACACGAGGCCCGGGCCCGGCCCGGCGCCTCGGCACCGCGGTGCTCGTCGCCGGGCCGGTACTGGCCGTCGCGGCCCTGGTCACCGAGCGCGCGGGCGCTCCCTTCTGGCTCCAGCGCGCCCTGGGATGGCCGGGTTTCCTGTGGCTGGCCCTGTCGCTCTACCTGCTGCTCGCGCTGCTCGCGGGCGAACTCGTACGTCCGCTGCTGGTGCGCGGGTTCGCGCACCGGCGGGTGCCGACGCGGGAGACGGCCCCGACGCCCGTACCGGTATCCGCGGGGACGGCGGCGACGGACCACGAACCGGAGGCCACCTCTTCGCCCGTTCCCGCCGTCGTCTCGCGCCGCCTCCTCGTCTCCCGGGTGGTCGGCGGCGCGGTGGCCGCCGCCGCGGTGAGCACGGTGGGCTACGGCACCTACGGGGTCCTCCGCGGCCCCGCTGTGAAACGCGTCACCATCCCGCTGGCCAAACTCCCGCGCGCCGCCCACGGTTTCCGCATCGCCGTCGTGAGCGACATCCACCTCGGCCCGGTCCTGGGCCGGGGCTTCGCCCAGCGTGTGGTGGACACGATCAACTCGACCCAGCCGGACCTGATCGCGGTCGTCGGCGACCTGGTCGACGGCAGCGTGAAGGACCTGGGCCCGGCGGCGGCGCCGCTGTCCGGGCTGAAGGCGCGCCACGGCAGCTACTTCGTCACCGGGAACCACGAGTACTTCTCCGGCGCGGACGCGTGGCTGGAGGAGGTACGCCGGCTCGGCCTGCATCCGCTGGAGAACGCGCGCACGGAACTGCCCGCGTTCGACCTGGCCGGGGTGAACGACCTGGCGGGTGAGAGCGAGGGCGAGGGCCCCGACTTCACCAAGGCGCTCGGCGACCGCGACACCTCACGCGCGGTGGTGCTCCTCGCCCATCAGCCGGTCCAGATCCACGAGGCCGTGAAACACCAGGTGGACCTCCAGCTCTCCGGCCACACCCATGGCGGCCAGCTCTGGCCGGGCAACTTCGTCGCGGCCGCCGCCAATCCGACCCTCGCGGGCCTGGACCGCTACGGCGACACGCAGTTGTACGTGTCCCGGGGAGCGGGCGCCTGGGGGCCGCCGACACGGGTGGGCGCGCCCTCGGACATCACGATCGTGGAACTGGCCTCGAAGCAGGCGTGACGGACGTGATCGCGCGGCCCTTCCCACGACCGGGGAGGAGCCGTGCCGCGGTCCCATTGGCCTTACCGGTCTTGGCGATTGCGCCCGCTATCAACGGCAGGATGAATTCGACGCCGAATGGAGAAACGTTTCCACCGGGCTGAAAGTCGACCCCTGGGAAGATGTGCCAGGATGCCAAGACGCGATTTCGTATGCGGCGTTGCTCGGGCAACGCACCTGGTGCCACCCGGCCCGTGCCCGCCGGGTGGCGCTGTGGGCTTCCGGGGCCGATCCAGCTGGAGAATGCGTGAACCGTGGCCGAAACCTGATGGAAGCAACCGCCCGTCAAGTTCTTTTGCATCTCAACGGATCTCCCTTCCCTCACGTGAAACACCTGTGATTAGGTAATCCGCGCCACCGGGGAGTGGCATGCGCTGAGGGCCTGGGGAGGGGCGCCGATGCGATCGGTTCGCATGCGGATTCTCGCGACTGTGCTGGTACTGGCGGGCGTGGGAGTGGGCGGGTGGCAACTGCTGCCGGCCAAGGAGAACACCAACAGGACGATTACGGTCGGGACGACGGACGCCGTCACCTCGCTCGATCCTGCGGGGGCCTACGACGCCGGGTCCTGGGCTTTGTTCAGTGGTGTCTTCCAGTCACTGCTGACCTTCGAGTCCGACGGTGTGGAACCCGTGCCGGACGCCGCCGAGAGCTGCTCCTTCATGGGGACGGACCTGACGACGTACCGCTGCACGCTCCGCAAGGGACTGACGTTTCCGAGCGGCCGCACCATGACGGCCGAGGACGTCAAGTACTCCTTCGACCGGGTCAAGCGCATCAACTCGGACGTCGGCCCCGCGACCCTGCTCGACACCCTCGGCTCGGTCGACGCGCAGGGCCTCAACGTCACCTTCCATCTGTCGTCGCCGGACGCGACGTTCCCGTTCAAGGTGGCCACCGGAGCCGGTTCGATCGTCGACAGCACGAAGTACCCGAAGAACGCGCTGCGCACCGATACCGGGGCCGACGGGACCGGGCCGTACACCCTCACGCAGTACACGAAGGACAAGTCGGCCACCCTCACGCCGAACCTGCACTACCGGGGCGACATCAACGGCACGGGCAAGCCCATCCTGATGCGCTACTACCCCGATCCGGCCGCCCTGCTGACGGCATGGAAGGCGAAGGAGGTCGACGTGGCCACCCGCCAGCTGCCGCCCTCCATGCTCGCCGGCCTCTCGCCGAGCGACCCCGACCAGCGCGTCAGCGAGGCCGACAGCGCCGAGATCCGCAATCTGGTCCTGAACACCGGAGCCCACTCGCCGCTGCACGACGTCCGCGTCCGCCAGGCCATCGCCATGGTGATCAACCGCGAGGAACTGGTCGGCAAGGTGTACGACGGCACCACCGACCCGCTGTACTCGCTCATTCCGGCCGGTATCACCGGGCACACCACCTCGTTCTTCGACGCCTACGCCAAGCGCGACATCAGCAAGGCCCGCGCCCTGCTCACCGCTGCGGGCGCGCACGTGCCCGTCCACTTCACGTACGGGTACGGCAAGGGCCGCGGCGCCGCCGCCGAGGAGGCCGCCGAGCTCAAGAAGCAGCTGGAGGCGACCGGGCTGTTCACGGTGGACCTCCACGGTTATGAGTGGACCGACTTCCAGAAGCGGTACGCGAACGGCGAGCTCGACGCCTACGCGGTCGGCTGGGTGGCCGACTTCCCCGACCCGGACACCTTCACCACTCCGCTCATCGGTACCGGCAACAGCATGAAGAACGGCTACAGCAGCCAGGCCGTCGACGACCTGATCCTGGACAGCCAGCGGTACTCGGACCGCAGCCGGGCCGCCGACGACTTCAAGCAGATCCAGAAGATCGTGGCCCAGGACGTCCCTCTGGTCCCGCTGTGGCAGCGCAAGGAGTACGTGGTCACCAGCGAGGACGTCGGCGGCGGACAGTACCTGTCGGACGGCACCGGGGTCTTCCGCCTCTGGCGGCTCGGCTGGATCTGACGCACGGCGGCCGGACCGGAGCCGTCGGCCGGCGTGGTCCCGCGGAGGCGAATCCGCGGGAGTGACAGCGGGCGCCCACCCTCACCCACCACCATGTGTTGACGAGGGGTGGGCGGGGTGAGGAGCGGATGTGGTCAGACGCAACTCCTTCCGGCTGCCCCGCCACCCGGCGTCCGTCGGCCTCGCCCGGCGCCGGGTGCGCGACCACCTGGCCGACTGGGGACACGCACCGGGGGATCTGGCCCTGGACGCGGCGCTGCTGCTGGTCTCCGAGCTGGCCACCAACGTCGTGCGCCACGGACCGCATCACGAGCAGGAGTTCGAGGTGGCGGTTACCGCCCTTGCCGACGGCTCCTGCTTCATAGAGGTGTCGGACGAGGGCCGGACCGGACCTCGCCTGAGGGTCGCCGACGACCTGGCCGAGACCGGCCGAGGCCTGCACCTCGTGGAGCACATCGCGGCGGCCTGGGGCGTATGGAGCCGGGGGCGCCACGGGAAGACGGTGTGGGCGCTGGTGGTCCGGGACGGGTGAGCCGCCGCGGTGCACCGAGGGGTCCGGGCGCTCACCCGTGACGGTGGTCGGATGCCCGCGCCGGGAGTGTCACCGTCACCGCCAGGCCCTCGCCCGGCGCCGTGCGCACCGACACCTCGCCGTGGTGCGCCGCCACCACGCCCTGCACGATCGCCATGCCGAGCCCGCTGCCCGCGCCCCCGCCCGCGCGGAAGAAGCGGTCGAAGATCCGCGCCGCGTCCTCCTCCGCCAGTCCGGGTCCCTTGTCCGCCACACACAGCCGCACCACACCGTCCTCCCGCTCCAGACCGAGCCGTACCGGCACGTCGGCGGGCGTGTGGACGCGGACGTTGGCCACCAGGTTGCCGAGCACCTGCCGCAGCCCCGATTCGTCGGCCCGCACCAGCAGCGCGCCCTCCGCGTCCACGGTCACCGGACGGTCCGGCTGCTGGGCCCGCAGGTCCTCCGCCGCGTCCCGCACCAGGCGGTTCACATCGACGTTCCGGAAGCGGAGTTCGGGCCGCTGGTCGAGGCGTGCCAGGGTGAGGAGCTCGTCCACGAGGCGGCCCATGCGGTCCGCCTCGGCCATCATCCGCTCCCACGACCGCTTGCGCTCCTGCGGATCGGTCAGCATGCCCTTGTCGTACAGCTGGAGATAGCCGCGTATCGCCGACAGCGGGGTGCGCAGCTCATGGGAGGCGTCCGCGACGAAGCGGCGCAGCTGGGCGGCGCTGCGCTCACGCGTCCGGTACGCCGACTCCACCTGGTGGAGCATGGAGTTGAGGGCGGTGCGCAGCTGCTCCACCTCCAGGGACGTCTCCCTGCTGGAGGGCACGCGCCGGGTCAGATCGCCCTCCGCGATCGCCGACGACGTCTCCACCATGTCCTCCAGCGGCCGCATCCGCCGGCTCACACTGATCATCGTCAGCGCGGCGAGCAGGGCCAGCAGCAGGGTTCCGACGGCGAGATCGAGCTTGAGCGCCTTGGCGATGCCTGTGTGCAGGACACCGGTCGACCGGGCGAGCAGGACGTATGTGCCGTCGGCGAGCCGTGCCCCGGTCACCCGGTACGGGACGCCGCCGAGCTGGATGTCGCGCGGCTGCGGCTCCTTGGTGAGGGAGGCCGGGTCGTGGACGGCGGAGGCCAGCGCCTCCTGGGCGGCGGTCGGCTTCAGACCGGCGACGCCGAGCACCGCGCCGTGCCGGTCGACGGCCGCGAAGACGGTGTCCGGGTTCGGGGAGTCGCCGCGGCTGTGCGGCAGCAGCCGGTCGCGGACGACCGCCACCGCGCTGAGCGAGTCGATCTCCCGCAGCGTCAGGTGCGAACGGGTGAGCGAGTCACGGGACTTGGTCAGTTCGGTGTCGATCTGCCCGAGCACGTAGTGCCGCATGCCCATCAGGCTGATGGCCGTCGCGGCGACGATGCCGAGCGCAAGGAGGCCCACGTTCGCCCGCGTCAGCTTGCCCCGCAGGGAGCGGACGCCTCGGGGCCGGGGCGCCGGGAGCAGCGTGCGCAGCCTCATGCCAGTCCGTATCCGACACCGCGGCGCGTGGTGATCACCGGCGGGCCGAGCACCTCGAGTTTGCGGCGCAGATAGCTGATGTAGGTCTCGACGACCGTCGACTCCGGCGGCGTGTGCTCGTACTGCCACACATGCCGCAGCAACTGCTCCTTGGGCACGATCCGCCCGCCGTTGCGCACCAGGAAGCGCAGCAGCGCGTACTCGGTGGGGGTCAGCTCGACCGTGCGGCCCGCCCGGCGCACCGAGTACGTCGTCTCGTCCAGCTCCAGGTCGCCGTAGCGCAGCGGCGGGCGCTGCGGCAGGACGTCGGCGGGGCGGGTGCGGCGCAGCACGGCCCGTACCCGGGCGATCACCTCGTCTATGTTGAACGGTTTGGTGATGTAGTCGTCGCCGAAGCCGAGGGCCCCGACGATCTCCGCGGGCGCGTCGCGCGCGGTGACGAAGACCAGCGCGAGATCCGGCCGCCGGGCGCGCAGTTCGCGGCCGAGCGCACGGCCGTCGCCGTCCGGCAGCATCACGTCCAGCAGGGCCGCGTCGGGCCGGGTGCGCTCGGCGAGCGCCAGCGCCTCGCGGACGGTGCCCGCGGTCATCACCTGGAAGCGGTGGTAGCGCAGGGCGATGGCGAGGACGTCCGCGATGCTCTCCTCGTCCTCGACGACGAGGACCGTGGCCCCCTCGTGCGCTGCCTCGTTGACGGTCATGTCCACCAGTATCCGCGGCGGCACCGACGGTGGGTCCGTGGGCGCTTTGGAGTTCCTTGAGAGTCATGGCGCGGAACGCCCGTCCGCGCCCGCCACTGCGGATGCTGGAGCTCCAGGACTCGGGGGACCTGATGAAGGAGCGTAGAGAGTGACGACATTGGCGCGGTGGTGCTATCGACACCGGCTGCTGGTCCTGTTGCTGTGGGTGGTGGCGCTGCTCGGGGTGGGCGCGACCGCGTCCGCCAGGGGTACGGACTACGCGAACGTCTTCTCCCTGCCGAACACGGACTCCAAGACCGCGTACGACCTCATGGCGAAGGCCTTCCCGAAGGCGTCGGGCGACACCGACACGGTGGTGTGGAAGGTCGACGAGGGGTCGGTCAGGGACGAGGCGGTCCGGGCGCGGATCGAACCCGCGCTGGCGAAGATCGCGCGGATGCCGGGGATCGGCGCCGTCGGCAGCCCGTACGCGGGCGCCCATGGCGCGGCGCAGATCAGCGAGGACGGACAGATCGCGTATGCGCAGCTGACCTTCACCCAGCGGGCGAACGAGGTGCCCACAGAGCTTGTGCAGGACGTCGTCGACACCGCGCAGGGTGCCGAACGCGGCGGACTCCAGGTCGAGCTGGGCGGCCAGGCGATCACCCGGATCCAGCAGCCGCCCGCCGGGCTGTCCGAGTCGGTCGGCATCGTGGCGGCGGCCGTCGTGCTGTTCCTCGCCTTCGGCTCGCTCTTCGCGATGCTGCTCCCGATCGCCGTCGCGGTGTTCGGCGTCGGCATCGGGCTGTTCGGCACCCAGCTGATCAGCCATGTCACGGCCGTGCCCGACATCGCGCCGCTGCTCGCCTCGCTGATCGGCCTCGGCGTCGGCATCGACTACGCCCTGTTCATCGTCACCCGGCACCGGCGCGGCATCCTGCGCGGTCTGGAACCGGAGGAGTCGGCGGTCGTCGCCCTCAACACCTCCGGCCGGGCGGTGCTGTTCGCGGGCGGCACGGTGTGCATCGCGCTCGCCGGGATGCTGGTGACGAACCTGCGCTTCCTGGACGGCGTGGTCATCGGCACCTCGCTCACCGTCGTGCTGAGCGTGCTCGCCGCGGTCACCCTGCTGCCGGCACTGCTCGGGCTCCTCGGCCCGCGGGTGCTCAGCAGGCGGCAGCGGCGGCGGCTCGAGGCACAGGGGCCGGAGCCGGAGCGGGCGAGCGGTCTCGCGGCGCGCTGGTCGGCCACGGTGCAGAAGCGCCCCCGGACGATCGCCGTGCTCGCGGTGGTGGTCATGACCGTACTCGCGCTGCCCGTGCTCTCGCTGCGGCTGGGAGCCGCCGACCAGGGCAACGACGACGCCTCCACGACGACCCGGAAGGCGTACGACCTGCTCGCCGAGGGCTTCGGGCCCGGCTTCAACGGCCCGCTCCAGGTGGTCTCCGTCGGCGGCGACACGGCCACGCTGGTCAAGGGCATCCGCGAGACCCACGGGGTGGCGCGGGTCGCCGCGCTGCCGCCCGCTCAGGGCGTCACCGTCATCCAGGTCGTCCCCACCACCTCACCGCAGTCCGTGCAGACGGACCGACTCATCGACACCCTGCGGGACGAGGTGATCCCGAAGGCCGGGGCACAGGCGCACGTCGGCGGTGTCACGGCGGTCTCGAAGGACTTCGCGTCCGTCACCGGCGACCGTCTGCCGTACTTCATCGCGACCATCATCGGGCTCGGCTTCCTGCTGCTGCTGATCGCCTTCCGCTCGCTCGTGGTACCGCTCACGGCCGGCGTGATGAACCTGATCGCCGCGGCGTCGTCCTTCGGGGTCCTCGTCGCCGTCTTCCAGTGGGGCTGGGGCCTCGACCTGCTGGGCCTCGGCAAGGAGGGCCCGATCCAGGCCTTCCTGCCGATCATCATGCTGTCGCTGCTCTTCGGGCTGTCGATGGACTACCAGGTCTTCCTGGTGAGCCGGATGCACGAGGAGTGGGTGCACACCGAGGACAACGCCCGCGCGGTCCGGGTGGGCCTCGCGGAGACCAGCCGGGTCATCAACTCCGCGGCCCTGATCATGGTCTGCGTCTTCCTCGCCTTCGTGCTCAGCGGCAACTCGGGCGCGGCGATGGCGGGCGTCGGTCTCGCGGCGGCGGTGGCGCTGGACGCGTTCATCCTGCGGACGGCGCTGGTACCGGCGGCGATGCATCTGTTCGGCCGGGCGAACTGGTGGCTGCCCGGGTGGCTGGAGAAGCGGCTGCCGCATCTGGCGGTGGAGCCGCAGGAGGCGGCGGCGGAGGAGGAGACGCCGCAGCCGGGCATCGCGAGCGTGGTGCACGGGTTCGTACGGGACGCGGAGGGCGACCCGGTCGAGGGAGCGGCGGTGACGGTGCTGTCGAAGGGCGGCCGTCAGCTGGACCGGGTCACCTCACTGGCCGACGGCTCGTACATCGTCTCGGTCCCGGCGCCCGGCACCTACATGGTGGCGGCGACGGCGTCCGCGTACGGCTCCCGAGCCCGGCACGTCGTCGTCGGGGAGGAACCGCTGGTGCACGACGTGGAACTGACGGGCCATGAGGTGGACGCCGTCAACTGACCCAGGTCGGGCCGGCTCGAGGACGCGCACGACGTCAGGTACGACTCTGCCGCCCACATCCCCGGGGAGCGTGACGAGCTCCCCGGGGATGTGGGCGGCCTCCCGTGGGCCGGTGGCGAGAGCATCATCGACGGCAGGCTGGACGGCAGGTGATCCTTTCGGTGGGCTTCACCCGAAAGTGATCACCTGCCCTGCCCTCCGGCCGCCGGATCCGGCAGCATCTTCGTCATCCCCGGCAGGAAGCGGATGCACAGCCTGTGCAGCTCGTGGACCAAGGCCCGCAGCACCGGAATCCGGCCAGGGCGACGACCCGCGCGCCGGCCCCTGCCGGGGTGCACGACGCCGATTCACACGGCCCCGGCTTCTGCACGGCCGGGTGCCTCGTGCATGATGTCCGGCCTCATCATCTTTTCGTGTTTTCGCGGTTCTTCCGCGTCGGCCCCAGGAGAAGTCCCCTTGAGCGAGCAGCCGCAGCAGCCGCAGCAGCCGGGTCCTTACGGATCGAATCCCTACGGGCAGGGCCCCGGCGGGTACGGGTATCCCCAGCAGCCGCCCGGGCCGTACGGGTACGCCGCCGGTCCCGTCCCGCCGGGGACGTACACCGGTGACCCGAACGCCCCTTACGGCTACGACCCCTTCGGCCGCCCGTACTCCGACAAGTCGAAGATCGTGGCGGGTGTACTGCAGCTCGCCCTCGGCACTCTCGGCGTCGGGCGCTTCTACATCGGCAACGTCGGCATGGGCCTGGCCCAGCTCTTCACCTGCGGCGGCCTCGGCATCTGGGCCCTGATCGACGGCATCATCCTGCTGACGAGCGACAGCCAGACCGACGCCCAGGGCCGGATCCTGCGTGGCTGAGGCCTTGCCGCGCCCGTGGTCCCTGCTCGGGCATCCGGCGGCGGCACCCCTCGCGGTGCTCGCCGCCGGGGCGGCCGGCGCCGGGTACCTCTACGTCACCGATCCGCACCAGCCCGGCCATCTCCTGCCCCAGTGCCCGTTCCGGCTCGTCACCGGCCTGCTCTGCCCCGCCTGCGGAGGCACCCGCATGGTGTACGACCTGATGCACGGTCACTTCGCCGGGGCCTGGGCGGACAACCGGGCCCTGCTGCTCGCCTCGCCCTACGCGCTGGCGCTGTTGGGGCGCTGGATGGTGGAAGGCCTGCGGGGACGTCGCTGGCAGCCGCGGCTGAGCCGCCGGGGACAGGCCCTTGTGCTGGTGACCGCCGTGGTGTGGACCGTGGTGCGCAACGTCTTCTGAGCCGTGCACCGGCCGGGCGGCCACGTCGGCTGATGCGACGTGACCAGGCCTGATTTGCAGGGAAGTTGACCGGAATTTGATCACAGAATGGGAACGATCGTTCGATCGCACTCCCGCCCGTCCCGCCCGCCTCCCTAAGCTCGCGGGTCGCAGGGGGGATGGCTGTGCGTGACTTCGTCGTGGGATCCCTCCTGGGCTCATCCAGTCCGGAGCACGTCCGTTCCGGTTCGTGACTCCACACGGCACATCCAGGAGCAACATCCATGACAGTCCCCACCCCTGAGGCCCCCTACGGCGTCGACCCGCTCGGCCGCCCGTACTCCGACAAGTCCAAGATCGTCGCGGGCATCCTGCAGATCTTCCTGGGCGGCTTCGGCGTCGGCCGCTTCTACGTCGGCAGCACCGGCGTGGCGATCGCCCAGCTCTTCACCTGCGGTGGCTTCGGCATCTGGGCGCTGATCGACGGAATCCTGTTCCTCACCAGCAACGACCGCACCGACAAGCAGGGGCGCGTGCTGCGCGGCTGAGCGTGTCCGGACACGCTTCGCGATGCGAGGGCCTGCTCCCCGGGGGGGCGGGCCCTCGATCCGTGTCCGGATCCATTGCGGGTGGCGGCTCGTACTGCCGCCCGGTGTGACGGTCATACTGAGGGGCCTCAAGGGCGTGTGACGTGTGATGCCCGTGAGAGCGGGTTCATGGGGGAGGCGGCTTCGTGCGGCGGCTACTGACGGCCGGTCTCGCCCCGTGAGGGATCTTCGTCACCTGTGTCCGGGGACTCGTACGCGCCGGCGGCTTCACAGGACGCGGTGACTGTCGGCGCGTGCTTCCGGTGACCGCCGGCGGTCTGACGGCCACGGTGCTGGCCCTCATCGTGTGCGCGGCGCTGCTCGCCCTGCTGCTGCAGCCGTTTCAGGTCCGGGCGGTGCGGGTGCTGGAAGGGTACTGGGACCGCTGGCCGGCGACGGCCGGACTGGCCGGGGCGCTGATCGAAGTCCAGCGGCGGCGGTGGGAGGCACTGCGCGAGCGGGCCGAGGGGGCGGCGCGGGACGAGGCCGCCCGCCGGGTGCGCGCGGACGCCGGACGCCGAGTGGGGGCGCACCCGGCCGCCGCCGATGTCCTGCTGCCCACGTCACTGGGCAACGCGTTGCGTGCCGGCGAGCTCAGCGCCGGTGAGCGCTACGGTCTCTCCACGCTCGCTTCCTGGCCGCGCATCTACATGCAGGTCTCGGACCGTATGGCTGACGCCCTTCGCTCGACGAGGGATGCCTTGGACACGGCGGTCAACCTCTGTTGGAGCTTTCTCGCGGTGGCCGTCATGTCCGGGGTCGCCTTGTACGACGAAGAGGACCGCTGGTGGCTGTGCGGCGGGTCCGTGCTCCTCGCCGTGGTCGCCTACCGGGGCGCGGTGGTCGCCGCGCAGGCCTATGCCGGCCTGATGCATGTGGTGTACGACCTGCACCGGTTCGAACTGCTGGAGGCCCTGCACCATCCGCTGCCGGCCGACCAGGAGTCGGAGCAGGAGATCTTCGCCGAGGTCTCGGCGTCGTCCCATGTCGCAGTGTGACCGCGGAAGGAACGGATCGGCAGGAGCGAGAACCCGCCAAAAACGCCCGAGGGCCCTGTTTCCGGAGTGACGGAAACAGGGCCCTGAAGCCGGATCGAGGAGATCAGAAGCGGCGCGTGATCAGCGCTCGCTTCACCTCCTGGATCGCCTTCGTGACCTCGATGCCGCGCGGGCAGGCGTCCGTGCAGTTGAACGTCGTGCGGCAGCGCCACACGCCGTCCTTGTCGTTCAGGACCTCCAGGCGCTGCTCGCCGGCGTCGTCACGCGAGTCGAAGATGAAGCGGTGCGCGTTGACGATGGCCGCCGGGCCGAAGTACTGGCCGTCGTTCCAGAACACCGGGCACGAGGACGTGCAGGCGGCGCACAGGATGCACTTCGTCGTGTCGTCGAAGCGCGCGCGGTCCTCCGGGGACTGCAGACGCTCACGGGTCGGCTCGTTCTTGTCCTTCGAGATCAGGAAGGGCATGACGTCCCGGTACGCCTGGAAGAACGGGTCCATGTCCACGACCAGGTCCTTGAGGACCGTGAGGCCCTTGATGGGCTCGACCGTGATGGGCTTCTCGGGGTTGATGTCCTTGATCAGCGTCTTGCAGGCCAGACGGTTCTTGCCGTTGATCCGCATGGCGTCGGAGCCGCAGATGCCGTGGGCGCAGGAGCGGCGGAACGTCAGCGTGCCGTCCAGATCCCACTTGATCTTGTGCAGACCGTCGAGGACGCGCTCCTTGGGGTCGATCTCCAGCTGGAAGTCTTCCCAGGTCGCCTCCGCCGAGACCTCCGGGTTGAAACGGCGGACCCGGAAGGTGACGGTGATGTACGGAGAGGCCGCGGACTCCGCCTCGACCTTGTCCAGAACAGGGGTAGCCATCAGTACTTACGCTCCATCGGCTGGTAGCGGGTCTGGACGACCGGCTTGTAGTCGAGACGGATGGACTCGGTGCCGTCGGCGCCCACCTCGCGGTACGCCATGGTGTGGCGCATGAAGTTGACGTCGTCGCGGTTCGGGTAGTCCTCGCGGTAGTGACCGCCGCGGGACTCCTTGCGGGCCAGGGCCGACACCGCCATGACCTCGGCGAGGTCCAGCAGGTTGCCCAGCTCGATGGCCTCGAGCAGGTCCGTGTTGAACCGCCTGCCCTTGTCCTGGATCGCCACGTTCTTGTAGCGCTCCCTGAGCTCGGCGATCTTCTCGACTGCCGTCTTGATCGTCTGCTCGGTGCGGAAGACCATGACGTTGGCGTCCATGGTCTCCTGCAGCTCGCGGCGCAGCTCCGCCACGCGCTCGGTGCCCGTGGACGCGCGCAGCCGCTCGATCTGGTCGATCACGAGCTGCGCGGGGTTCTCCGGCACTTCCACGTACTCCGCCGCCTCCGCGTACTCGGCGGCGGCGATGCCCGCACGACGCCCGAAGACGTTGATGTCCAGGAGCGAGTTCGTGCCGAGGCGGTTGGCGCCGTGGACGGACACGCAGGCGACCTCGCCGGCCGCGTACAGGCCCGGGACCACCGTGGTGTTGTCCGCGAGGACCTCGCCCTCGACGTTCGTCGGGATGCCGCCCATCGCGTAGTGCGCGGTCGGCTGGATCGGGATCGGGTCCGTGTAGGGCTCGATGCCGAGGTAGGTACGGGCGAACTCGGTGATGTCGGGCAGCTTGGCGTCGAGCTGCTCCGGCGGGAGGTGGGTGAGGTCCAGGTAGACGTGGTCGCCCTCGGGACCGCAGCCCCGGCCCTCGCGGATCTCCGTGTAGATGGAGCGGGAGACGACGTCACGCGACGCCAGGTCCTTCATGACGGGCGCGTACTTCTCCATGAAGCGCTCGCCGTCCTTGTTGCGGAGGATGCCGCCCTCACCGCGCGCACCCTCGGTGAGGAGGATGCCCATGCGCCAGATGCCGGTCGGGTGGAACTGGAAGAACTCCATGTCCTCCAGCGGCAGACCACGGCGGTACACCGCGGCCTGGCCGTCACCGGTCAGCGTGTGCGCGTTCGACGTCACCTTGAAGAACTTGCCGGTGCCGCCGGACGCGTAGATCACGGCCTTCGCCTGGAAGATGTGGATCTCGCCGGTGGCCAGCTCGTAGGCCACCACACCGGCCGACGTCTTGACGCCGTCGACCTCGGTCATCAGCTGGTCCAGGACGTAGAACTCGTTGAAGAACTCCACGCCCTCCTTGACGCAGTTCTGGTACAGCGTCTGGAGGATCATGTGGCCGGTGCGGTCGGCCGCGTAGCAGGAGCGGCGGACCGGGGCCTCGCCGTGGTTGCGGGAGTGACCGCCGAAGCGGCGCTGGTCGATCCGTCCCTGGGGCGTCCGGTTGAACGGCAGGCCCATCTTCTCCAGGTCGAGGACCGCGTCGATGGCCTCCTTCGCCAGGATCTCGGCGGCGTCCTGGTCGACCAGGTAGTCACCGCCCTTGACCGTGTCGAAGGTGTGCCACTCCCAGTTGTCCTCCTCCACGTTGGCCAGCGCGGCGGCCATGCCGCCCTGCGCGGCGCCCGTGTGGGAGCGGGTCGGGTAGAGCTTCGTCAGCACGGCGGTGCGGCTGCGCTTCGTCGCCTCGATGGCGGCGCGCATGCCCGCGCCGCCGGCGCCGACGATGACGGTGTCGTACTTGTGGATCTTCATGATTCTCGCAGCCCCGTGCCTAGCGGATGTTCGGGTCGAAGGTGAAGATCACCAGCGTGCCCAGCAGGATGGTCCACACCGTGGCGGTGTAGAGCAGCGCCTTCAGCCACAGACGCGTGCTCGCCTGCTCGGCGTAGTCGTTGATGACCGTACGCAGGCCGTTGGCGCCGTGCAGCATGGCGAGCCACAGCATGGCCAGGTCCCAGACCTGCCACCACGGGGAGGCCCAGCGGCCGGCCACGAAGGCGAAGCCGACCTTGGAGACGCCGCCGTCGAGGACGAGCTGGATCAGCAGGTGGCCGAGGACCAGGACGACCAGGACGATGCCGGACAGGCGCATGAACAGCCAGCCGTACATCTCGAAGTTGCCGCGGGTCGACTTCGGGGTCTTCAGCGTCCGCTTGCGCGGCGCCTCGATGAGCGGCGCCGGGTTGTCGACGTCGTACAACGTGGCGCCCTCGACGGGGCCGATGCCGGAGGGGGTGGTTTCAGTCGTGGACATGCGCGTCAGCTCCCGAACACTTCACGAGCGGCGTGGCCGAGGACCGGGTAGATGGCCCCGAGCATCAGCACGACCCAGATGCCGACGACGGTCCACAGCATCTGCTTCTGGTAGCGGGGGCCCTGCGACCAGAAGTCGACGGCGATGACACGCAGGCCGTTCAGCGCGTGGAAGAGGATGGCGGCGACGAGGCCGTACTCCAGCACGGCGACGATCGGCGTCTTGTACGTGGCCACGACCTTGTCGTAGGCCTCGGGGGAGACACGGACGAGAGCGGTGTCCAGCACGTGTACGAACAGGAAGAAGAAAATGAGGACGCCGGTGACTCGGTGAGCCACCCAGGACCACATTCCTTCCCGGCCGCGGTACAGCGTTCCAGCCGGCACGGAAGAACCCTCCGGGAGCGGGGACTAGGGCCGCGCCGGCTTCTGTGTCGGTCGGGCCCAGCCGGGTACGGTCCACCGGCCCCCAGCATCGTAGCGACGTGTTGTCGGAACGCTCACGGCGGCCCTGCCGATGTGATCGAACCGGCAATGAAACGAGCACGGACGGGCTATCGGGCGTGCTCGACCACGGGCCGCTCACGGGAGTCCTGGACCATACGTGCGAGTCGTCCTCGCGCCAGTCGCCGCAGCTCCTCCGCCGCGAGCGGACGCTCTTCTTCCGGATCGTTCGTCAACCGTGACCGGATGGCGGCCAGTACCTGGTCGGCCGCCTCCCCGGGCGTCACGTCGTCCAGGCAGATGACGAACATGTGCCCGAATTTGCTTTCGTAGGCCGCGTGCGCCGCGCTCAGTGCCGTACGGGCGGCGGAGTACGCGCCGGCCGGCAGTAGGGTGAGCGACTCGCCCGCCAGGGCCTCGGCGATGTCCGCGGACGTGAGGTCGTAGGCCGCCTCGTCGGCCGCGGCGAGCAGGGAGTCCAGATCGGGGTAGGGACGGTGGTCGGCGACGCGGTCGGCCCAGCGCGGGCTCCGGCAGCAGCTGAGCAGGGCACGCCGGACGTCCTCGGCGGGCGCGGAGTTGAACCGCACAAGACCCGTGGGGGCCTTGCTGCGGCGTTGCGCCGGGAGGGCGGTGGAGCCGGGGAGGTGCGGGGGACGGTGCGAAGGCAGCGTGGGTCCTCGGCGAGTGGCGGGCGCGGCGTCGGGCGGACGCCACATGCGGGTCGGCAGGGGAGTGTGCGGGAAACCGGCGCCACGTTATCCGCGGCGGTCGGGTGCCCGTCCAGGCGCTGCCCGGAAATCACCCGGATGGGAGAGTCCTGGTGCGTCCAGTGGACAGGTGGGGCGGGCGGGGGTCGTAGGTTCGGAAGGGGACAGGCGCGTGGAGGTGGACGACGTGCGGTGGAAAGCCGGACCGATACGGACGTGCGGGGTGCGTCGGGCGCCTCACCGGCGCATGCCCACGACGGGGCCTGATACGGGTGTGGAGCGAGGTGTGCTGCGGTGACCGGCCGGAGACGACGGGTTCCTGTGAAGGAGACGCACCGAAAGCGCAACGGGTTGCTTGTGGGCGGCGGAATCGTCGTGGCGGGCGCCGTCGCCGCGGCCGTGGCGTTCTGGCCCTCCGGCGGCGGCCCGTCCGTCAGCCCGCCGGGCGGCGCCAGGACTCCGTCACCGACGGCCACCTATCCGCTGTCCCAGGCGCCTGCCACGATCCCCGCCGTCCGCGAGCACACCCCCGCCCACGGTCCGGGCTGGCGGCCCGCCTCCGGCGCACGCGTGGTGATCGACAACGCGCCGCTCGCCGACGAGGGGCAGCTGCTGGCCGGTGAGCTCGGCATGACGTACGCGGGGCAGACCGGGGCCCGCGACGGCGACGTGGAACTGGGCCTGAGCGGGAGCGGTGACCAGGAGTCGTACACGCTGACCGTCCAGAACCGGCGGGTGCGGATCACCGGTCCGGGCGAGGCCGGTGTCTTCTACGGCACCCGCACCCTCAAGCAGGAGGTGCACGGCGGCGGGACGGCCCCCGAGGGCGTCGTCAAGGACGCGCCCGCCAAGCCGCGCCGCGGGTTCATGATCGACATCGCCCGCAAGTTCTACACGGCGAGCTGGATCGAGGACCGCATCCGGGAACTGGGTGATCTGAAGTACAACGAGCTCGGCCTGCACTTCTCCGACGACCAGGGCTTCCGTATCGAGTCCTCCTCGCATCCGGAGATCGTGTCCAGGGAGCACCTGACCAAGGCCGAGGTCAAGGCGATCGTGGACCTCGCCGCCAGCCGGCACATCGCCATCGTTCCCGAGATCGACTCGCCCGGGCATCTGGGCGCGGTCATCGACGCGCACCCCGAACTGCAGCTGCGCAGCGTCTACGGCACCGCGCCACGCGGCACGCTCGACATCTCCAAGCCGGAGTCCGCGAAGATCGTGGACGACCTCCTCAACGAGTTCGCCGGGGTGTTCCCGGGCGCGTACTGGCATCTGGGCGGTGACGAGTACCAGGCGCTGACGGTGGCGAATCCGGCCGCGTCCTACCCTCAGCTCGCCGCCGCGGCGAGGGCGAAGTACGGGCCGAACGCGGGCATCACCGACCTCGCGACCGGCTGGCTGAACGACCGCGCGAACGTGATGCGCGGGCACGGCCGGACGATGCGTGCCTGGAACGACGGCTTCTACCGGACCGCCTCGGTGCAGCCCGCCAAGGATCTCGAGGCCGCGTACTGGACCGGCAAGGAGATCGGCGCCCGGCAGCCCGACGGCTACCTGGCCGGGGGCCGCAAGGTGATCAACTACAACGACGAGTACCTCTACTACGTGCTCGGCCAGCCGCAGACCTTCGTCTACCCGACCGGCCGGCGCATCTACGAGCAGTGGAACCCGCGCGTGCTGCGGGGCAGTACGGCGGTGTCCTCCACGTACGACGGGCAGATCCTCGGCGGGGTGTTCGCGGTGTGGAGCGACCGCGCCTACGCGCAGACCCAGGACCAGGTGGCGGCGGGGATCCATATGCCGCTGCGGGCGACCATCCAGAAGCTCTGGGACCCGAGGACGCCGGCGCTGTCCTGGACGCAGTTCCAGCAACTGGCGAACCGCCTCGGCTGAGACCTCCGCCGCGGAGCCGCAGTTGGCCGAAAACCTCTTCCTCGAACTCCCGGACGACTGGGCGTGGTGCCCCGGTGACACTCCCGGTAGGTTGCACGCAGTAAGGGGAAGTGCGGGATCCGTAGACGTGAAACGCCCCCACGCGGCGTTCCGAGGAGGCGTGATGAGCCTGGTTGACCTGATCGAACAGGCCGACGAGCGAGCACTCGCGGCGAGCGGTCTGGCTTGTTTGGATCGCTGTGTCCCGCTGCTCGGAGGCGACGACGAGGTCCTGCGCCCGCTCTGGGCGAGCCTCGTCGAGGGTCATGACTGGGAGGAGCGGCTCGCCAAGGCGCGCGTTGGACTCGGGATCGAGGAGGAGACCGGGGACGAGGCGGACTGCGCCTCGGAGGCCGAGGCCGCGCAGCTCGCCCGCGGCATGCTGGCGGCGGTCCCCGCGGAGGTGTCCGTGGACGCCCTGCGTCAGTGGGCCGACGCCTGCTCGGTCGCCGCGCTGCGGATACACCGGCTGCTGGACCCCGCCGCCGACGACGGCGAGTTCTCGGTGGCGGACTGCCGAGAGGGCCGCACGGACGGGGTGCCGCCGCTGGTCGCCGCCGAACTGCGGCGCCAGGTCGCCGTACTGGAGCTGGTCACCGGCCACGGGGCAGGCGGACTGCGCCGGGCCCTGGACGTGTCGACCGAGGGGCGCAGGGTGCTGCGGGCCGTGGTGTCCCGGCGCGCACGAGGCCGCTCGTAACCCCGGGAAACGCTCCTCCACCTGGGTCAACCCCCTTCGGTGCAAGGATCCTGTGTCCGTCCTGTGGTTCGTTGCGGCGGTCCTGCACCGGTGTCGGGGACCCCCTCCGGACGGCGTGACACCCGGAGGCCGGGCCACGCTCTCCTGGTTGTGAACGCAACTCAGCTGACCAGGCCTCACGCCGCGAACAAGCCCGTGCGCTGGGCCGCCGACGTCGTCACGACCATGCGCGAGGGTGCCCGGCTGCGGCTCGACTACTCCGCGCAGAGCCTGTGGCGGGTGGACCGGACGATCGAGGACATACGCCGGCAGCGCGCGCCGTACGCCGCCGTGGAGACGGTGCTGCGCGGATTCGGCGCGTACGCGGGCGAAGTGGTGATCCGGCTGACCGGCGGCGAGTGGTGGACGGCCGGCAGCGACCACTGGGTGCGCACGCCCGACGGCCGCCTCTGGGACCCCGTCGACGAGGCCCGCCGCTGCTACCACGGCGACGGTTCGCTGCGACTGCTGTGCCGGGACGCCACGGGCACGGCCGGGTCCTGACGGACACCGGACGGCGCGGCGGGCCGGGCTACTTGACGGGCAGTGACATTTCCGTGGACGCCGACGCTGATGACCTTGGGCGTGGGCACGACCGGTGTGCCGTACGCGTGGGGATGCGGGACCACTCGCCACGAACGAGGACAGCGTTGGGCCAGGCAGGGGAACCCCGCCGCGCACAGCAGCGCGACGGAGAGCTGGGGACGGCCGTCGTACGGGCCCAGCAGGGGGACGAGACCGCCTTCGCGGTCGCCTAGCGGATCGTGCAACCGGGGCTGCTCGGATATCTGCGCGGGCTCGTCGGCGACGACGCGGAGGACGTGGCGTCCGACGCCTGGCTGGAGATCGCCCACGACCTGCGGCGGTTCCGGGGCGACGGCGCCGGCTTCCGCGGCTGGACCGCGACCGTCGCCCGGCACCGCGCACTCGGCCATCTGCGCCACCGGCGCGTCCGCCCCGGTTCCACGGCGCCCGACAGCGACGTACTCGAACCGGCCGACCGCCACGACACCCACGATCAGGCCCTGGAGTCCCTGTCCGCCGAGCGCACCGTGGAGCTCGTCTCGCGGTTGCCCCGCGACCAGGCCGAGGCCGTGCTGCTGCGCGTGGTCGTCGGCCTCGACGCGCCCGCGGCCGCCCGTGTCCTCGGCAAGCGCACCGGAGCGGTCCGCACCGCCGCCCACCGGGGTCTGAAGCGTCTCGCCCGTGAGCTCGGCGCGCCCCGGCGTGACACAAGACCGGAGGACTGCCCCGCAACGCCGGGGGAGTCGGACGAGAGCGGGAAGTCCGTCAAGTCGGCCGGGATGTAGGCGAAGCCGACACCGGGTGGGCCGCGAAGCCGTCCGGGAACTCCGCATCCGCGGACGGTAAGTAAGAAGGACGCGCGGTAAGAAGGCGGAGAGAAAGCGCGCGCTGTCCGTGTCGGTTCTTCCGGGGCGGGGGATCCGTCCAACCGGGGTCCGCGGAGCGGCCGATGGCAACGGCCGGGGCCGCCACCCCCCACAGGAGAGGCCCCGGCCGTCGCGCGGCACGGGCCGCGCGGCGGCCCGTACTCACTACAGCGCCGTGGATGCGTTTTCTGTCACACCTCACCGCGTCACGAGTTGGTTGCACGTTGTACTGTCGTGGACGTAGCGCGGTTTCAGGCCGTAACGTGCCTTTCGCGCCGACCGCGGACGATCAGCAATACGGGTGATACAACCGCCGCAGACCACGAGCGGGCCACAGGCCGCAGGCCACGATGAGAATCACGACGGCGAGATCCGGCACGCCACAGCAGTGTCGGCTCAAGCGCACAGAGGGGCAGTTCGGGTTGCTGGGGGACGACGCGGAGCTGACGGCCGCGGTGCTTGCGGCACAAGACGGGGACGAGACCGCGTTCCGGACTGTGTACCGAGCGGTGCACCCGAGGCTGCTCGGATATGTGCGGACGCTGGTCGGCGACCCGGACGCGGAGGACGTCACCTCCGAAGCATGGCTGCAGATCGCCCGTGACCTCGAGCGGTTCAGCGGTGACGCCGACCGGTTCCGCGGCTGGGCGGCCCGGATAGCCCGCAACCGCGCACTCGACCACATACGCATGCGCGGACGCCGGCCCGCGATCGGCGGCGACGAGACCGAACTGAGCGGGAAGGCCGCCGAGTCGGACACGGCCGGCGAGGCGATCGAGTCCCTCGCCACGGGACGCACCCTCTCCCTGATCGCCCAGCTCCCGCAGGACCAGGCGGAGGCCGTCGTGCTGCGCGTCGTCGTGGGCCTCGACGCCAAGACCGCCGCCGACACGCTCGGCAAGCGGCCCGGAGCCGTGCGCACGGCGGCGCATCGTGGCCTCAAACGACTCGCGGAGCTGATCGATGCGGGCGCGGAGACCGATCCGGAATCCGCCGGCGCGCTCGGCGCCCTGCCTTCCCAACGAGACATGCACAGGCGCACGGTGTCGTCCGCCGGTGTGACGCATACGCGTTCGCGGACGCAGAAGGACATGTGATGGCCGACGAGCAGTACAAGTGGCTGGACGGTGACGCGGCTGAGCGTCTGCTCCGTGGAGAGCCGCTGGACGCCGTCGACGACGACACCCGCGCACACGCCGACAGGCTCGCGGAGGCCCTTGCCGCACTCGCCGCGACACCCCTGTCGACCGGCGTCGAACTCCCGGGCGAGGCCGAGGCGCTGGCCGCCTTCCGGACCGTGCGCACCGCCCGCGACGGCGAGCGGACGACGCCCGGCCGGCCCGTGCACCGGCAGCCCGCGGCCCACTCCCTGGACGCCGGCCTGGTCCGCCTCGGCCGTCCGGCCACCGGTGGCCGTAAGGTCCGCTGGGGGCGGCCGGTGCGGTTCGGTCTCGCCGCGGCGGTGGCCGCGGCAATGATCGGCGGCGTCGCGGTGGCGGCCGGAACCGGAATTCTGCGGACGCCCTTCGGTGATGAACCGGGCCCCGCCGCGTCCGTGTCGGCCGCCGTGAACTCCCAGCAGCCGCTGCTCACGCCGACGCCCAGCGGCTCGGAGACCGACGGCTCCCCTTCCGTGACGCCCGGCGGTACGAGCGGCGCGCCCACGCAGGGCGACTCCTCGCACGACGAGGCGAACGCCGGGTCCCGCCCGAGCCACCGGATTGGCTCCACCGACAACGGCACCGACGGCCGCAACGAGGAATGGTGGACGAGGGTGCGCTCCTCCTGCCGTGACCTGGTCAACGGCAGGGACCTCGGCACCCGGCGACTGCGCGGCCTGGAGGACGCGGCCGGCGGCAGCGGGCGGGTGAAGGAGTTCTGCACGGGCGTCCTGGGCCGGGGTGAGGACCGTACGCACCACGGCGGCGAGGACGCCGGCACGGACGGCAACGGCAGCAGCGGCAAGGACGGCGGCGACGGCGACCAGGGCGGCAGCGCAGGTGACGGCGAGGGCCACATATGGCCGGGCGGTAACAGCCTCGTCGCCCCGCCGACGGCCAAGTCCCGCGCCCCGGCCTCCGTCCTCCCGGACAAGACGGCGTCCCCGAGCCCGACGTACAGCGCGCTGAGCCCGTCCGACGGGCAGTGACCCACCGGTAGCCGAGCCGTCGCTCGCCTGTCCGGCCGAGGTGGCTGCCCATCGGCCGCCTTGCCCCGCACCGCTCCTCCGACGGCCATCTGTCCGGGCCGCCTACCGGCCCGTACCCGTCGCGTATCTTCCCGGCCGCCGACCCGCCGGCCCCTCGTCCGGCGTATCCACCCTCCGCCAGGCCAAGACCGCCGGACCAAGGCCGCCGATCCGTCGGCCCCTCGTCCGGCGTATCCACCCTCCGCCGAGCCAAGACCGCCGGGCCAAGACCGCCGGACCAAGGCCGCCGATCCGTCGGCCGCAGGGTTCGCCGACACTCGCCGCGAAACGGAACTGATCCCTCCCGCGGCCGTCTGACCTGCGGATTCGTAGAGCTTTCAATTTTCTTCGGAGAGGGTGTGACACTTTCGGCCCCTGTGGCGCAGTACTGAGTGAGCCGACTGGTCATCGGCCGTAGCACAGAGCCGGGGTTCCCCCCGTACCCACGGCTCGGTGCACCCCGGCGCGGGCGGGACACGTTCCCCCGGTCCCGCCCGCGCCCCGCACGGCCCGCGCCGCGCTTCTCACCAGTAGACGACGACCTTGTCGCCGTTCCGCACCTGGGAGAACAGCGCAGAGATCGCGGCCTCGTCCCGTACGTTCACGCATCCGTGGGAACCTCCGGCGTATCCGCGCGCCGCGAAGTCGTACGAGTAGTGCACCGCCTGGCCGCCGCTGAAGAACATCGCGTACGGCATGGGCGAGTGGTAGAGCGTGGACACGTGGTAGCGCGACTTCCAGTAGATGTGGAACACGCCCTCCCGGGTGGGCGTGTACTGGGCGCCGAACCGGACCGACATCGTCGAGACCGTCCGCCCGTCGATCATCCAGCGCAGGGTCCGGCTGGTCTTGCTGATGCACAGCACCCGGCCCGTCATGCAGCGCGGGTCCGGGGCGGCGGCCGGCTGGCCGCCCATCAGGTACAGCTCCCACGTGCCGGGCTCGTGCGTCATCCCCAGCAGCCGCCGCCAGGTGACGGAGTCGACCCGGCCCGTCCGGGGCAGTCCGCGTTTGCCCTGGAACCCCTTGACGGCGTCCTCGGTCAGATCGTCGTACGTTCCCGTCGGGCCGTCGAACAGCCAGTCGACCTGGCGGAGCCGGGCCTGCAGTTCGCGCACGCCGGGGCCGGAGTCGTCACGCTCCCACAGGACGGCTCCGGAGGGGGCCTTCGGGGCGGGCGTCGTGCCCGGCGTGCCGCTTCGGGACGGCGCCCGGGGGATCTCGATGTGTACGGGTGAACGGTGCTTGCCGTCCGTCCCGTTCGCGTCCACGGGCTGCACCGTGCAGCCCGTGATCGCGGCCAGTACGGTGGCCACGGCGGCTGCCGCGGCCTGCGATCTGCCCATGTCCCTGGTACGCATCCGGGCCCCTGTCGTCTCACCGGCCCTCGTGGTCCGGTCGTGTCCCCTCAGATGCTCCCCATGCGTGACCGCCGGCGAACTACGCTGCATGGTTGTGAGCAAGGTCCCAGCGGGCGGCACTCCACCGGGCGCACGGCCGCCGCTACAGTCCGTCGCGAGGGTCGTCTGTACTGGCGAGTAACCGAGCCAGGCCACCAAGCCGAGTAACAGAGCAACGCGGAGGCACACACCATGGCGCGCGAGTCGGAGTCCGGACTGCCCATCGAGCCGGTGTACGGGCCGGCAGCCCTTGAGGGCTGGGACCCGGCCGGGAAACTGGGCGAGCCCGGGGCGTACCCGTTCACCCGTGGCGTGTACCCGTCGATGTACACGGGCCGTCCCTGGACGATGCGTCAGTACGCCGGTTTCGGCACGGCGACGGAGTCCAACGCGCGCTACAAGCAGCTGATCGCGAACGGCACGATGGGCCTGTCGGTCGCCTTCGACCTGCCCACCCAGATGGGCCACGACTCCGACGCCCCGATCGCGCACGGCGAGGTCGGCAAGGTGGGCGTCGCGATCGACTCGGTCGACGACATGCGGGTGCTGTTCGGCGGGATCCCGCTGGACAAGGTGTCCACGTCCATGACGATCAACGCACCGGCCGCTCTGCTGCTGCTCCTGTACCAGCTCGTCGCGGAGGAGCAGGGCGTCTCCGCCGACAAGCTGACGGGCACCATCCAGAACGACGTGCTCAAGGAGTACATCGCGCGCGGGACGTACATCTTCCCGCCCAAGCCGTCGCTGCGCCTCATCGCGGACATCTTCAAGTACTGCAAGGCCGAGATCCCGAAGTGGAACACGATCTCGATCTCCGGCTACCACATGGCCGAGGCGGGCGCCTCTCCCTCGCAGGAGATCGCGTTCACGCTGGCGGACGGCATCGAGTACGTCCGCACCGCGGTCGCCGCGGGCATGGACGTGGACGACTTCGCACCGCGGCTGTCCTTCTTCTTCGTGGCGCGCACGACGATCCTGGAAGAGGTCGCCAAGTTCCGTGCGGCCCGCCGGATCTGGGCGCGCGTCATGAAGGAGGAGTTCGGGGCGAAGAACCCGAAGTCGATGATGCTGCGCTTCCACACCCAGACGGCGGGTGTCCAGCTGACGGCGCAGCAGCCCGAGGTGAACCTGGTCCGGGTCGCCGTCCAGGGTCTGGCCGCGGTCCTCGGCGGCACCCAGTCGCTGCACACCAACTCCTTCGACGAGGCCATCGCGCTGCCGACGGACAAGAGCGCGCGGCTGGCCCTGCGCACCCAGCAGGTGCTCGCCTACGAGACGGACGTCACGGCGACGGTCGACCCCTTCGCGGGCAGCTACGTGATCGAGAAGATGACCGACGAGGTCGAGGCGGCGACGCTGGAGCTGATGCAGAAGGTCGAGGACCTCGGCGGCGCGGTGTCGGCGATCGAGCACGGCTTCCAGAAGAACGAGATCGAGCGCAACGCCTACCGCATCGCGCAGGAGACGGACGCTGCCGAGCGGGTCGTCGTCGGCGTCAACCGGTTCCAGCTGGACGAGGAGGAGCCGTACGAGCCGCTGCGGGTCGACCCGGCCATCGAGGCCCAGCAGGCGGAGCGCCTCGCCAAGCTGCGCGCCGAGCGCGACCAGTCGGCGGTGGACTTGGCACTGGAGGCCCTGAAGAAGGCCGCCCAGGGCGAGGACAACGTGCTGTACCCGATGAAGGACGCTCTCAAGGCCCGCGCCACGGTGGGCGAGGTGTGCAACGCGCTGCGCGAGGTGTGGGGGACGTACGTGCCCTCGGACGTCTTCTGACCTGGGCAACGTCGTGCTTCTCTACGCCGGCCCGGTCGACGGCAACTACCCTGGCCCCGCTTGGCTTCAAGCGGGGCCAGAGTGTGGCCGTGCCGCAGAGCGTCGGCGTTCGTGTCGAACTCACCGTCGACACCCTCCTCGACGGCGACGGCTGACCGTCTCACCCCCCGAAACCCGGACCGGAGTGTCGGATCCCCGTGCGACACTCCTTTCCATGTTCGGTGTCATCGATCTCCCCACCTATTTGGCAGGACTCGTCCTGATCGTGCTCCTGCCCGGTCCCAACTCCCTGTACGTCCTGTCCGTTGCCGCCCGGCGCGGGGTGCGGGCGGGGTACACCGCGGCGGCCGGTGTCTGGTGCGGGGACACCGTGCTGATGACACTGTCCGCGGCCGGCGTCGCCTCCCTGCTCCAGGCGAACGCGGTGCTGTTCGGCATCGTGAAGTACGCGGGCGCCGGCTATCTGACGTGGCTCGCGATCGGGATGCTGCGGGCCGCCTGGGGGATGTGGCGGACGCGGCGGGAGAAGACCGTGGAGGACGTCCCGGCCCCCGCCGGCCCCGCCGGGGAGCGGCCCTACCGCCGCGCGCTGGTCGTCAGCCTGTTCAACCCCAAGGCGATCCTGTTCTTCGTCGCCTTCTTCGTGCAGTTCGTCGACCCCGGGTATGCCTACCCGGCGCTGTCCTTCGTCGTGCTCGGCGCCTTCGCGCAGCTCGCCAGCGTGCTCTACCTCAGCGCGCTGATATTCAGCGGCACCCGCCTGGCCGAGGCCTTCCGCCGCCGCAAGCGGCTGTCGGCAGGGGCCACCTCGGCCGCGGGTGCGCTGTTCCTGGGGTTCGCCGTCAAGCTGTCCCTCGCCAGTGCCTGACGGCCCCCCGTCCGGCTAGAGCAGGGGCTTCGAGAGGGCGGTCCGCAGCTTCGGGGTCAGCCACTCCTCCACGCACCGATTCAGCAGCCACGCCAGCACCAGCATCGAGGCGATGGTCAGCGCGAAGGTGCCCGACGGCGGGATGTGCAGCCCCCGGTGCAGTTCCTTGATGACGACCCATCCGAGATGCTCGTGGACGAGGTAGAACGGGTACGTCAGTGCGCCGGCGACGGTCAGCCAGCGCCAGTTGGCCCAGCTGAGCCAGCCCAGCGCGATCACGGTGACCGCGAGGAAGCCGAAGGTGACGACCGCGATGATGCCGTAGGCGCTGCGGTAGGAGAACTCGTGCGCGTTGTGGTGGTGCCACAGGCTCTGCACCGCGTAGTGCTGGCCGATCAGCCAGTTCACGGCCACGATGCCCCAGGCGTACGCGTCCTTGCGGTTCCGGTACACCAGGTACAGCCCGACACCGCCGACGAAGAACGGCGCGTACTCGGGCATCAGGACGACCTCGAGCAGCGGGTTCTTGGAGGCGTGCGTGATCGCCGCCGCCAGCGTCCAGCCGGCACAGAACATGATCACCCGTCGGCGGTTCGCCCCCGGCAGCACGATACACAGGGCGAAAAGGGCATAGAACCGAATTTCCGCCCAAAGCGTCCAACATACACCCAGCACACGCTGGGCGCCCAGGGGCTGCTGGAGCATCGTCAGGTTCACCAGCGCGTCACTTGGTGAGACGGTCTTGTAGACGACAATCGGCAGGGCGAACACCGCGGTCACGATGATCACCGCCGCCCAGTAGGCGGGCAGCAGACGCGCGGCGCGCGATGCGAAGAACGAGCGGAGCGGCCGCCCCCAGCCGCTCATGCAGATGACGAAGCCGCTGATGATGAAGAAGACCTGGACTCCGAGGCAGCCGTAGGCGAACCACGAGTGCAGTGTCGGGAACAGCGTCTTCGCCGACTTCCCCCAGGCGGTGGTGACGTCGCCGCCGCGGCCGCCGTAGTGGTAGAGCGCCACCATCAGTGCCGCCACGAGTCGCAGCCCGTCGAGGGCGCGCAGCCGGCCACCCGAGGACTTCGCTCGCGGAGGAGCGGCCGGAGCACTCTGGTCCGGAATGGCCGCGGCCTTGGCGGGCTGCGGCTTGGCTGTACTCACGACCGTTTCGGTCACGCTGGTCCCCCTCATGCGCGGGTCTGTTTTGCATACTCCTGACCGAATGCGCCCAGGTCGGAGAAGAGGCGTCTATGAGCACCCTAAGACGTCCCCCTGAGTACTCATGTTCGGCGAGATCGCCATTTGCCTGTCGGTCCCTGTCGGTTAACCGGGACGTCGTATTGGTTCCTTACTGTTCTTCAACCTTCCCCCCAGGCCTTGCCGATTCCATGCGGCTTTCACACCTTGCAGAGCAGGAGCACCATGACGAGGGTTCGCAGTAGATGGTCACTTTCCCGGCCCGGGGGACCAATCTCGGCAGCGGCGGACGCCGGACCGCCGAGTGCCGAGGTCACGCCGACCGAACTTGAGGACTGTCTGCGCGCATGCGCCGTGCACAGCGGCAAGGTCGTCGGAAGCCTCGACCCCCGGCGTGCGGCTCTGGCTGAACAGCTGCGCCAGCTGCTCGCCGCATGGGCCGGACAGCAGCAGCCGACGGCGGCCACGACGGGCAATCTGCTCCGCCGCGGCGCGAAGGCGGCCACCGGCGGAGGTGTCGGCAACGAGCTGCTCGACGCGCTCCTCGCCGTCGGCAACAAGGCGCTGGACTGCGGCTACGACGACGAGCTGAACCTCACCCTGCTGATCACCGACGCCGTTCTTACCCTGCGTAAGAACTCCCGCGCCGGCTGGCGGCTGCGCGCGCGGCTGCTGGAGGCCATGGGCCTGCCGACCGCCGCGGTCGAGGCGTACGAGCGCTACCTGGACCTCACCAGTGAGGACGGATTCGGCGTCCGCGCCCGGGTCACCGGCATCCGGACGGCCCAGGAGCGGCGCGGGGAACTCCTCTCCGTGCTCCGCCGGGACGTCCCGGCCGCCGCCTCCTTCACCGAGCGGCCCCCGACCGAGGCGTGGTCCGAAGGTCTCCAGGCGCACGCCGACGGCGACTGGGACGGAGCGCAGGCCCGCCTGGTGGGAGCGCTCCTGACCATGGACCGCATCGAGGCGCCCGAGCAGGACTTCCAGGAGGCGCTCAGCCAGTACCTGGACCTGGCCACCGCCGGCCACGGCCGTCCCACCCCCGGGTTCATCGAGACCGTCGCGCTCTTCGCGGAGCAGCGCCGCAACCGGATGCGCGGCCCCCTGGAGGACCCGCTGTTCGGCGGTGTGCAGTGGCTCACCCTGGGCGAGTTCCGCAACCAGATCGCCGGGAAGTCCACCTGCCTGATCGCCAACTCGGGCAAGGTCGGGGCGAGTTCCATGGGTTCCGAGATCGACGGCTACGACCTCGTCGTACGCTTCAACTCGTACAAGCTCGACCCCGTCCACACCGGTAAGCGGACCGACATCCATGTCACCATCCACAAGCACGGCTTCAACTGGGACCAGCCGGTGACCACCCGCCTCGTCTTCGGCGGGCTCTCCGGGGACTGGAAGTACTCCCTGCGCAACCGGCTGGTGCCGGGCGCGCAGCAGTACCTCGGTGACGAGACGCTGCGCTGGCCCGTCCGCAACATCGGCAACATCGGCTCCGATGTGTGGCCCGGGATCCCCACGAGCGGCTTCAACATGCTGTGGCTGCTCGACTTCCTCGACGTCAGCCCCGCCCTGGACCTGATCGGCTTCGACTTCTACGAGAGCGGCGCCTATCGCATCGACGCCGCGATGAAAATGCCCATCACGTCCGTCCACGAATACACCAGTGAGAAGGCGTGGGTCATGGAACGGGCCCAGAGCGTCTCCGGCATGAGGATCTCCCTGCGATGACCACCATCCCCACCTCCGGCTCCGTCGCCGCCGCGGCCCGGACGGCGGCACCCGACGCGGGCTCCGCCCGGGCGCTCACCGGCAAGCGCCGTATCGCCTTCGCCAGCTTCGTGGACGAGAACTACCTTCCCGGGTTCCTCGCCCTGCTGCGCTCCCTGGCGCTGTCCAACCCGGACGTGTGCGAGGACTTCATCGTCCTGCACGACGACCTGCGCCCCTCGTCCATAGCCCGGATACGCGCCCTGCACCCGCGGATCGTGCTGCGCCGGGTGGATGCCGACCACTACGACTCGTACGTCAAGGGCGACCAGGACAACTACCTGGTGCGCAAGGCGTACTTCATCCTCGACATCTTCCGCATCCGTGATTACGACACCGTGATCACCCTGGACACCGACATGGTGGTCCTCGGATCGCTGAAGGAACTGCTCTCGCTGCGCGAGGGACTGGCGGCCGTGCCGCAGTTCTTCTACGGCCAGCACAAGCTCAACAGCGGGCTCCTGGTCATCCAGAAGGAATACCTCAGCGACGAGTTCTGCGCGAAGATCGACAAGGTCGGCCGCGCGGGCACCTACGAGCTGGACAAGCACGACCAGGGCATCCTGAACGCCGTGCTCGACGGCGACTTCGTCCGCCTCGACCCGAAGTACAACTTCGTCAAGCGCCGGTTGTCCGGGAACCTGCCGGTGCCTGACGACACGACCATCCTGCACTTCACCGGACGGCACAAGCCGTGGCAGGGCGGCGAGGTCGGCTACGAGCTCGCGCAGGAGCGCTGGCGCGAGTTCGACATCGACGACACCGAGCTGCACGCCGCCTACGTCGCCCTGAACGGGGCCCTCCACCACGACCTGCTCGTGCACTTCGGTATGCCGCACGTGGAGCGCACCGGTGACGTCGACGTCGCACGCCGCGTCGCCCTCGCCCACATCGGTGCGGGCGACTACCAGGCCGCCGTCGACATCATGGAGCGGGTGCACATCCCCGTCGACGAGGCCTGGCCGCACGAGGTCTACGGGCACGCCCTGATGAGCGTCTCCCGCAACGATGAGGCCCGGACCCAGCTGCTGCTGGCCACCGCCGCGCCCAACCGCGCCGCGACCGCCTTCTCCCGGCTCGCCCAGATCGCCTGGGTGCACGGCGAGGACGACGCCGCACGCCAGTACGCGCTGTCCGGGCTCTCCGTCGACCCGACCCACCGCGCCAACCGCATCTGGAACCAGCGCACCACCGGCGTCCCCGCCCAGCAGCAGGGCAGCCCCGAGGACCAGCTGGCGCACGTCGCCTTCTACATGGACCGCCAGGGCAACGCGGGTGACAAGCTGCTGCCGGAGAGCGTCCGTCTCGCCTTCGGACCCGACACCACCGGCCGCCGCTGGCACTCGGTCCACGCCCACCGGCTGTTCGACGAGCCGGCCCTCGAGCGCGTCAACGCCCGCAAGGGCCTGGTCATCGGCGGCGGCGGCCTGTTCATCCCGGACACCATGCCCAACGGCAACAGCGCCTGGCAGTGGAACGTCCCGGACGAGCTGCTGAACCGCATCGACGTACCCATCGCGGTGTTCGCCGTCGGGTTCAACGCCTTCGACGGCCAGTCCTACCGCGCCGAGCGGTTCCGCACCTCGCTGCGCCTGCTCGTGGAGCGGTCGGCCTTCTTCGGCCTGCGCAACCACGGCTCGATCGAGAAGGTGCGCGCCATGCTCCCGGCGCACCTGCACGACAAGGTGCGCTTCCAGCCGTGCCCCACCACGGTCACGCGGCAGATCGTCGCGGGCTGGCAGGACCCGGCCAGGCGTGACGACACCATCCTGATCAACGCCGCCTACGACCGCGCCGGGCTGCGCTTCGGCCACGACTACGCCTACTTCCTGGCGCAGATGGCCAAGGCGGTCAAAGGCCTCGGCGAGCTCGCCGAGGTGCAGTGCGTGGCGCACTCGCTGGACGACGAGAAGATCGCCTTCGACCTGCGCCGCGAGCACGGCATCTCGATGCCCGTCATCCCGATGTACAACTTCGAGAACGACGAGATCCGCGACCTGTACGCCCGCACCAAGCTGGTGATCGGCATGCGCGGGCACGCCGGCATGATCCCGTTCGGCTGCGGCACGCCCATCATCAGCCTCATCTCGCACCCGAAGATGGCGTACTTCCTGAGCGACATCGAGCGGCCCGAGTGGGGCGTGTCCGTGCACGACCGCAACCTCGGGGCACTGCTCGTCGAGCGCGCCCGGGACCTGCTCGCCGACCACGCCGCGACCGTGGCCGACGTGCACGGCCGCCAGCAGGAGCTCTGGAAGGTCACCGAGGCCAACGCCGCCGACCTCAGCAAGATCCTGGGCGGCTGACCCATGGCCACTCTTCTGGCCGACGCGCCCGCCGCGCCGAAGCCGCGCATCCGCCGGTCACCCCTGTGGTGGCCGGTGGTCGCGGTTCCCGCGGCGGCCGCCGTCGTGTACACCGTGCTCACCCGCCGCCTCACCGGTGACCTGCAGTACGTCCTCGGCGCACTGCGCACCGGTGGCGACGCGGGCTATTCGCCGTCGGAGGTCTTCACCCACCGGCCCTTCTTCTACCGGTGGTTCATCGCGCTGCTGGACAAGATCACCTTCGGCGACACGGTCGAGCGGGAGACCGTGATGGAGGCGGCGGGCGCCCTGCTCGCCGCCGCGGCGGCCTACGCCCTCTACATCGCGCTGCGGCGCTGGGTGAGCGGCCGCGAGGCGGCTCTGGCCGCGGGCGCGGCCGGCCTGCTGATGATCCTGACCCCGCGCACCGACTTCCTCCAGCCGGAGTGGGCGGCCGTGGTGCTGAGCGTGTTCGGCGTGGCCGCGGCGCTCGGCCCGGCCCGGCCGTGGCCGGCGGCGCTGCTCGCCGCGGTGCCGCTCGGGCTCGCGGTGATGATGAAGTACTCCACCGCCTCCACCGCGGCCTTCGGGATCCTGCTGGTCTACGTCGCCGACCGCGGCCGGGCCGTCCGGGTGGCGCTCGTCGCCGTGGTCGGCGCGGTGGGGCTGTTCGGACTGAGCGTGCTGGCCGGGTCCCACGAGTTGCAGTGGACCAAGGACATGCCGCAGATCAACCAGTCTGCGCTCAGCCGAACCGGCATCCATCCCGCGTACATCTTCGAGCGCTCGGTGGACTTCCTCGCCGACCGTTCGGTGCTCAGCCCCATGCTGCTGCTGCTCCCGGGCGCGCTGCTGCTCCTCCTCGCCCGGGTGCGCGGCCGCGGCCGGCGGCTCGAACTCTCGGTGATCGCCCTGGCCATCGGCTGCGGCTCGCTGGCCGTCGTGGTCGTGCAGGGCAACTGGTTCCTCTACCACGCCTTCCAGCTGACCGTGGTCGCCGCCGCGACCTGGGGCCTCGCCGTGGGTGGGGCACGGCGCACGCCGCCGTGGTGCTTCGGCGTCGTGTCGCTGCTGCTCGGAGCGCTTCCCGTGCTGTACACCCACGCGCCCAAGGGGCTGCAGCGGCCGGCGACCGTCTGGGCGCTGGGCCTGGTCGCCCTGCTGGCGGCCGGCGTGGACACCTGGCGCGAGGCCCGCGTCAGGAACGGCGCCCGGCCCGGGCGCCGGGGCGTGTGGCCGGGCGCACTCATCGCCCTGGCCGGTGTGGTGTGCGTGACCGGGGGCATCTGGCCCGACTCCCCGCACCTGGTGTCGCACGGCAAGGTGAACTCGACCAGCGCCTCGTACCTGCGGAGCATGGAGCGCAGGGAGCAGGTCGCAAACGAGTTGCGCGCGCAGATCCCCGCCGGCGCCCCCGTGCTCTACCTGGCCTTCGGCGACTCGGTGTACTACATCGACCACCCGGCCCAGTGCCGGTACCCGATCGCCACGTTCCTGCAGCGCAGCCGCTTCCTGAAGGACGTCGCCGGGCTGAAGTCGTTCAAGGAGAACGCCGACTGCGTCGACCACGATCCGGCTCGGTACGCGGTCCTCGACCGGGTCTGGTTCCGGCCCGGCAAGGTCGACCCGGAGCTCAAGCGGCGCATCACCGCCACGTACGACTGCCCGCCGAACGGCGAGTCGAAGATCGTGGTGTGCGTGCGCAGGCCCGGAGTCGACTGACCCGAGCACAAGGACTACGGGGCCCCGGCCGGCACACCGGAACCCCGTAGGCACAAAGAAGACGGGGCCCCGGTCGGCACACCGGGGCCCCGTCGTCGTTTCCGCGGGTCAGCGCAGCCCGAGCGACGCGGTCACCTTCCGTGCCATCGCCACCGAGTAGCTCTGCCCCCGGTCCTGCGGGTAGATCTGCGCCATCGTCGCCAGCGTGACCTTGCTCATCGGCGTCTCGTGGCCGGGGATCAGCGCGCGGTACTCGGGCGTCACGACCGGCTGGGCGAACCCGGCCTTCGAGAAGTGCCACTTCTGGATCCAGGAGCGGTCGAACTCCGGGTTGATCCGCTGCAGGTACGGCACGAACCTGTCCAGCAGCTCACCGGGCTCGGTGGTGAACCGCCAGTCCTCGCGCTCCACGTAGTTGCCCACGTACAGGACGTGCCGGCCGCCGTAGACGGACGGGTCGATCATCCGGGTGTGCTCGACCACCGCGAGGAACGGGAAGTCCGGCTCGTTGATGTTGAGCCAGTAGTACGGGATCACGCTGCGGTCCAGTTCCAGCACGAAGCAGGTCGCGCCCAGGTACTGGTTCTTCCACACGGCGTCGTCGGCGGGCAGACCTGCCGCCTTGGCGAACGCGGGCTGCGGGGTGGTGACGATCAGCCGGTCGAACTCGTAGCGGGAGCCGTCCGCGCAGTGCACCACGGCCGCCGCGTCGTCGCTGTCCTGCCGGATGGTGTCGACCGCCTTGCCGAACTCGACCTTGCCGCCGCGCTCCTCGATGCCGTCGCCCAGCGCCGCGTACACCCGCTCGAACCCGCCGTCGACATAGCCGAGTTCGAACGTACGGCAGTGGATGCGGGCCCACAGCCAGGCCATCGACACCTGCTCGGCGCGGTCGCCGAACTTGCCGCGCAGCAGCGGCTCCCAGATCGCCGCCGTCGCCTTCTTGCCGGCCCGCTTGCGCAGCCAGGCCAGAGCGGTGAGGTCGTTGTAGCGCTCTCCGTTGCGCACGGCCTTGAGCACCGCCGAGGAGCCCGCGAAACGCACGGCGTCCACCGGCGAGAACTCCGGGAAGCGCAGCATGTCGACCGGCGAGGTGAAGTCGATCAGCTTGCCGCTCCGGTAGATTCCCGTGGTCGGCTTGTGGAAGCGCAGTGCGTCGCCGAGCCCCAGCTCCTCGATCAGGGCGATCATGGCCCGGTCGCTGCGGAAGATGTGGTGGTAGTAGCGCTCCAGCGGCACACCGCCCACGTCCAGCGAGGCGGCGAGGCCGCCCAGTTCTCCGGCCGCCTCCAGGATGGTGACCTGGTGGCCGGCGCGTACGGCGTCCCAGCCGGCGGTCAGGCCGGTGGCGCCGGCGCCGATGATGCCGAGGTTCATGCGAAGCTCCACTTTCTGTTGAGCACGAACTGGAGCGCCAGGACCAGCGGCAGCGAGCCCGCCTTGACGAGGTTGGCGTCGATCCCCAGTGCGTCGGTGAAGACGAGGAAGAGCAGGTCCGTGAAGACGATCCCGGTCAGACCGACGGCGTAGAAGCGCAGGAAGCGCATCACGAGCCGGTCGCGCCGTTCGAAGGTGAACAGGGCGTTCAGGATGAAGTTGTTGGTGATGGCGAGCGTCGTGCTGAGCACGTTGGCGGTCTGCTCGTTCATTCCCGCCCAGTTGTGCAGCAGCAGGAAGACGACCATGTCCAGCGCGACGCCGCTGCCGCCGATCACGGTGTAACGGACCAGCTGGCGCAGCATCTGCGACCGGCTCTCGGTGACCGTGTCACCGGAGCCGGTCGCGGACGCCTCCTCGGCCGCGGTCTCAGACGCCACGACGACCGTCCCGCCCGTCGTCGTCCCCACCGATGACCTCGCGCACCAGGTACAGCGGGCGTCGCTGCGCCTCGCTGTAGATGCGGCCGATGTAGCTGCCCAGCACGCCCAGCGACAGCATCTGGGTGCCGCCCAGGAAGAGCACCACGACCATCAGCATCGTCCAGCCGGAGACGGTGATGTCGGGCCGGAAGAACTTCATCGCGAGCGCGTACACGATGCCGACGAGCGAGAGCATCAGCACCACGAAGCCGAGCCGCGTGATCAGCTTCAGCGGGGTGGTGGAGAAACTGGTCACGCCGTCGATCGCGAGGCGGGCCATCTTGCGCAGCGGGTACTTCGTCTCGCCGGCGAACCGCTCGTCGCGGTCGAAGGAGATCTCCTTCTGCCGGTAGCCCATCGAGGCCACGATGCCGCGCACGAACCGGCTGCGCTCGCGGTACCTGCGCAGTTCGTCGGCGACCCGCCGGTCCAGCAGCCGGAAGTCGCCGGTGTCCACCGGGATGTCCACGTCGGTCCAGGACCGCAGGAGCCGGTAGAACATGTGCGCGGTGGTCCGCTTGAACGCGGTGTCCTGCCGGGAGCGACGGCGCGCGTGCACGATCTCGGCGCCTTCGCGCCACGCGTCCACCAGCTCCAGGCTGACCTGTGGCGGGTCCTGGAGGTCGGTGTCCATGACGATCACCGCATCGCCCTTGGCGATGTCCAGGCCCGCCGTGATGGCGATCTGGTGCCCGAAGTTGCGGGCGAAGTCGATCACCCGGACGCGGCTGTCGTTCTTCGCGAGTGCCTCGAGCAGGGCGAGCGAGCCGTCGGCGGAGCCGTCGTTGATGTAGACCAGCTCGTAGTCGAGGTCCTTGCGCTCCGCGAGGGCGGCGGTCAGCGCGGCATGGAAGGCGGATATACCTTCCTGCTCGTTGTAGACCGGGAGCACGTAAGAGATCAGCGGCCGTCGGCCGGCCGGGGACTCGCGCTGTGCGAGCGGGACGGAGGCGACGGTCTCCACGGAGGGGCGGATGTCCTGCTGGGTCATCCCAGTCTGCCCGCCTGTCCGAACGCTGTGTAAGCAATACCTGAATGACGCATTGTCGGAAACTAAAGAAGATGCGTGAACCGCAGCCAAACAGACCGCGTCCAGGAATCGTCGTCCCCGTTTCTCTTCGGGTATTCGGATTGTGCGATCTTCGCTGACTTCTTCGATGTCCCACCGCCGGGGGGCAGGGAAACACAAAGCGGGTGGATCACCCGGTGATCCACCCGCTTTCCGGCGGCGCCGAAGGGACGCGTTCAGCGGCGTACCGCCTTGCGCAGTGCCCGGGCCCGCCGGACTACCCTGCGCGCCGTGGCGTTGCGCGGCAGGAACGCGAGCCGCTCGGGGATGCCGCCCGGCAGCCCCAGCGAAGTCAGCCGGCGGCGCTTGAAGTAGCGCTGTGTGCGCGGGCCGAAGTGCTCGGAGAGGAAGCGTTCGGCTGCCGGCCGCAGCTCCGGGTAGATCTGCGGCTGCATGACGAAGCCGATCGCGGTGACCAGATCGGTCAGCGTATCGGCCAGGACGGTGTCGGGCCCGCGCTTGTCCTCCAGCTCCGGCAGCACGGCGTCGGCCAGGCTGAGGGGGACGCGGTTGCTGTTCTGGTACGGCGTGAGGCGGTCCAGCAGCGGCTCGGTGCCGATCCGGGCGACCGGCAGGTCGTAGAAGGTCGAGGCGGTGAACAGCGCGGTCGAGAAGCATCCGACCACCAGGCCGGGCCGCACCTTCTCGAACAGGGTCTCGGCGAGCACCGGCAGGTCGATGACGCTGAGGTTCACGCCGAGCTTTTCGGCCTCGGTCTCCAGGGCCCGGCTATAGCGGGCCGGTGCGGTCGGGTGCGGCTTGAAGACGATCGAGCGGTGCCCGCGGGCGACCGCGCCCCGCATCATCCGCACATGCAGGTCCTCCTCCTCCTGCGGGGAGAGGATGTCGAGCGCGGACAGGTACTGGCCGAGCAGGACCGCGGCGTTCTCGGGCAGGGCCGGAAGCTGCGGAACGGCGTCGCCGAGCCGGCTCAGCACCTTCAGGAACGCGCTGGTCGGCACGATCTGGGCGGGCACGCCGAACTCGGTCAGCAGCAGCGGGGTCAGCCCGGGGACCAGGTCCAGGTGGAGCAGCCGCCGCACCCGCGTGCCGACCAGCGGGTCGATCTTGTTGCGGGTGGGGCCGTAGCTCATCAGCCCGTCGGCGTAGACGTCGATGGGCGCGTCCGTGAACATCTGGGCGATGGCCAGGGCCGGGTTGACCTGGATGGACTCCAGGACCAGGGACACCCGGTCGTCGCCCAGGTCCCACAGCATTCGCAGATAGCGTTCGAACAGCGGGATGTCGTCGGGGCGCGGCGACCAGGCGCCGGGGTGGAACGGGCGGATGGCGTCGTTCCAGGACAGGACGGCGTCGAAGTGATCGCGCAGCGGTGCGAAGCCCGGCATCTCGTCGACGGCGGGGGTGGTCTCGGGCATGCCGGCGTTGTTGCACACCAGCAGCACCCGGCGATCGGCCTCGGGGAAGCTGTCGGCCTCGATCGCGGCGGCCAGGGTCGCTGCGCCGTACAGCGTCGAGGCGCAGAAGATCTGAGTGGTGCGGGGCATCAGGCGGCCGCCTTCGGTGTGGTCACCCGGCGGCGCAGTCGTCGCAGCCTGGACGAACGGTTCAGGTCCATGGTGTCGAGGACGTCGGTGACCAGTTCCTGGGGCATGCGCTTGATCGCCGCGGCACTCATCGCGCGCAGCTGCCTGGCCACCCCCGGCTCGAACTTGTCGATCTCCGACAGGTGGTGGGCGATGATCGCGCAGTAGGTGCGCACCGCCTTCGGCAGCAGCCGGTCGGCGTCGGGGTCGGTCGCGGTCTCCTCGATCACCTGGTCGAACGCGCGGATGAAGTCGAGTTGGCGCACATCGCCGATCTGGGTGAGCGAGCCGGCCACGCCGCGGCGGTAGAAGACACCCATCAGGCTCACCACGGCGAACGACTCCGCCTGACGGTGCAGCTTCCAGATCCACGGCCGGTCCTCGGCCGTGCGCAGCCCGTCGGTGAAGTGCAGCAGGCCCTTGTCGAGCAGACGGCGGTGATAGGCGCCGGCCCAGGCGTAGGGGTAGTCGACAGAGGTGGAGCGGGTGGCGGGCAGGATCGCGTCACGCGGGTTCATGACTTCCCAGCGGCGTCCGTGCGGGGCGCGGAACACGGCACGGGCCCGCGCGGTGGCCTGGACATGATCCGTACGGACGAAGTCGCAGCCCAGATCCTCCAGGGCGGACACGAGCTCCCCGAGGTAGCCCGGGGCGAGCCAGTCGTCGCCGTCCAGGAATGTCAGGTACTCGCCCTGCGCGGCGTCCAGGCCGGTGTTGCGCGCGGTGGCGAGCCCGCCGTTCTCCTCCCGGCGGATGAAACGCACGCTCGCGACGTCCGAGAGCTCTTCGGCCGCGCGTTCGAGAATGGCCGGCGTGTCGTCTCTGGAATGGTCGTCGACGAGGATGAACTCGAATTCGGGTCGGGCGTTGAGCCGGAGACTCCGCAGAGTGTCCGGGGCGTATTGCTGCACGTTGTAGAACGGCACGATCACGGAAAGCTTTGGCACCTGCGAAAGCGTAGGGTGCTGCCCGCCAAGTGAACTTTCCGGTACGGATACGGGGGGTGAACTCAATGTGTCGGAACGGTGCATCCCGTGCGCTTTCAGGGCTTTGACGAGCCAGTTCGGCTCTCGGTGAGCTGCTGTTAACCTTTTGGTTAGTCACGGTTGGGTGAAGCCTTGGATTTGCTTCCTAGCGTCTGTGGTGTGCCAGCAAGTACTACGAAGCCCCTTCGGATTGCCGTACTCGCGGACTCCGACACCCGCTGGAAATGGGGTGCGCTGACCGCGAGCCGCATCGCTGCGGGCCCGTCCATGGAAGCCGGGTCGGGCGGTGACGCGCAAGCCGCCCCTCTCATGGCCGGCTTTCTGTTGCGCGGTCGTGCCACACCCACCGTGCGCCAGCTCGAAGAAGTCGGTGTCCGCGCGGACTCTCTGCGCGAGGTCACGGCCGTCGAGTTCCTGCGCGAGATGACGAAGGAGACGTACGACGTCCTCGTCCTCGCTCTCGTCGGCGGTGGGGTCCAGGCCATGCTGCACGGCCTCGCCCACGCCTGGCAGGGGCGCATCCGGCGTCCCCTGGTCGTCACCGGCTATGTCGGTGTCGTGTACGAGAAGCTCGCCGACGGCCTGCTGCTGCGGCACGGCGCGGACCTCGTCCTCGCGAACTCGCGGCAGGACGCCGAGCGCTTCCGCGCGGTGTACGAGGGGGTGGGCGCCGACGCCTCGTCGGTGACCGAGGTGGCGCTGCCCTTCCTCGGTGGCGCCCCGTACGAGAAGAGGGACCCCTACACGGTCGTCTTCGCCGCGCAGCCCTCCGTACCGGAGAACCGCAAGGACCGTACGTACCTGCTGGACCGGCTGATCCAGCACGCCCGCCGGCACCCCGAGCGCGAGGTGCTGCTCAAGCTCCGCTCCAGGCCGGGCGAGCACACCACGCACATCGAGGAACTGCCCTACCAGAAGCTGGCCCAGAAGCACGACCTGCCGGCCAACTTCCGTCTGGTGTACGGGAACATGGGCGAGGTCCTCGACCGCACCGACCTGCTGGTCACCGTCAGCTCCACGGCGGCCCTGGAGTCCCTGCACCGCCGCATCCCCACCGTCGTCCTGACCGACCTCGGGGTGCGCGAGGGACTCGGCAACCACCACTTCGTAGGCTCCGGCTGCCTCGCCTCCTGGGATCAGCTCGACGCCGGGTACGAGCCGGCGCCCGACCCCGGCTGGGTCGCCCGCCAGGGTGTCGCCGCCGACGGGTCGTACGCGACCGCCTTCGACGAGGCGCGCAGGCGCATCAGCGAGCTGCTCGCCACCGATGAGCTTCCGCCGCTGAAGCCCTACTACACGCCCGTCACCGCGCCCGGCTATCTGCCCGGCGTTCTCGCCCGCCACCACCTCGCCCCGGACGGCAGCCCGCTGCCCGGCGCGCCCGCCGCCGACAAGGCGCCCGGCCCGGTGCGCCAGATCGTCCGCCGCGCCGCCCGTGGCGCCTACCGCCACGGAGTGCAGCGCGTCGCGCCCGTGATCCGGCGGATGGGGGAGCTGTGAGCGAGCGCATCCCACGCCAAGGACCCCTAGGAGTAGTGCCCATGTCCAACCCGGAAGCGGGACACCCGGCGCCGGTGCGCCGTGTGCTCGCGGTGATTCCCGCGCGCGGCGGTTCCAAGGGCGTGCCCGCGAAGAACCTCGCCCCGGTCGGCGGGGCGCCGCTGGTGGCCCGTGCGGTGCGCGAGTGCCGCGCCGCCCGCCTCGTCACCGATGTCGTGGTCTCCACCGACGACCAGGCGATCGCCGCCGCCGCCCGTGAGGCCGGCGCCGAGATCGTGCTGCGTCCCGCCGCCATCGCCGGCGACACCGCCACCTCCGAGGACGCGGTCCTGCACGCCATGGACGCCCACGAGGCGCTGCACGGCTCGCCGGTCGACGTGGTGCTGCTGGTCCAGTGCACGAGCCCGTTCATCGTCCGCGAGGACATCGACGGGGTCGCCGCCGCGGTCGTCGAGAACGGTGCGGACACGGCGCTGACCGTGGCCCCGTTCCACGGCTTCATCTGGCGCGACGCGGCGGACGAGCCGGCTCCGGTCATCGGATCGCAGCGCACCGGCGAAATGGGCGGCAGCACCAAGGTCGCCGGCTCCACGGGCACCCATGGCGGGTACGGCGTCAACCACGACAAGTCGTTCCGCCCGCGCCGCCAGGACCGCCCGCAGGACCTGCTGGAGACCGGCGCCGCGTACGCCATGGACGCGGCCGGGCTGCGTGAGCACCGGCACCGCTTCTTCGGCCACACCGAACTCGTGCGCACCGACCCGGCCCGTGTGCTGGAGATCGACGATCCGCACGACCTGGCCCGCGCCCGGGCCCTCGCGCCGCTCTTCGACTCGAACCGTCCCGGTGCGCTGCCGACCCGCGCCGACATCGACGCGGTCGTACTCGACTTCGACGGCACCCAGACCGACGACAGGGTGCTGATCGACTCCGACGGACGTGAGTTCGTCTCCGTGCACCGCGGGGACGGCCTCGGCATCGCCGCGCTGCGCAAGAGCGGTCTGACGATGCTCATCCTGTCCACGGAGAAGAACCCGGTCGTCGCCGCCAGAGGCCGAAAACTGCAGATCCCGGTCCTGCACGGCATCGACCGTAAGGACCTCGCACTGAAGCAGTGGTGCGAGGAGCAGGGCATCGCGCCTGAGCGCGTGCTCTACGTCGGCAACGACGTCAACGACCTCCCGTGCTTCGCCCTCGTCGGCTGGCCCGTGGCGGTCGCGAGCGCCCACGACGTCGTGCGCGGCGCCGCACGCGCGGTCACCACCGTACCCGGCGGCGACGGCGCGATCCGAGAGATCGCCAGCTGGATCCTCGGCCCCTCTCTCGACTCCCTCGACAAGTAAGGAATCTCCCTGCCATGAGCACCAACTCCCGTCTGCGTCAGTTCGGTACGCGTACCGCCGGTCCCGGTCAGCCCGTGTACATCTGCGGTGAGATCGGCATCAACCACAACGGTGAGCTGGAGAACGCCTTCAAGCTGATCGACGTGGCCGCCGAGGCCGGCTGCGACGCCGTCAAGTTCCAGAAGCGCACCCCGGAGATCTGCACCCCGCGCGACCAGTGGGACATCGAGCGCGACACCCCCTGGGGCCGGATGACCTACATCGACTACCGCCACCGCGTGGAGTTCGGCGAGGACGAGTACCGTCAGATCGACGAGTACTGCAAGGAGAAGGGCATCGACTGGTTCGCGTCCCCGTGGGACACCGAGGCCGTCGCCTTCCTGGAGAAGTTCGACGTCCCGGCGCACAAGGTGGCCTCCGCCTCCCTGACCGACGACGAGCTGCTCCGCGCCCTGCGCGCCACCGGCCGCACCGTGATCCTGTCCACCGGTATGTCGACCCCGAAGCAGATCCGCCACGCGGTCGAGGTCCTCGGCTCGGACAACATCCTGCTCTGCCACGCCACGTCCACCTACCCGGCGAAGGCCGAGGAGCTGAACCTGCGCGTCATCAACACCCTGGAGCGGGAGTACCCGAACGTCCCGATCGGCTACTCCGGCCACGAGACCGGTCTGCAGACCACGCTCGCCGCGGTCGCCCTGGGCGCCACCTTCGTCGAGCGTCACATCACCCTCGACCGCGCGATGTGGGGCTCCGACCAGGCCGCCTCCGTCGAGCCGCAGGGCCTGCAGCGCCTCGTGCGTGACATCCGCACCATCGAGGCCTCGCTGGGCGACGGTGTGAAGAAGGTCTACGACTCCGAGCTCGGCCCGATGAAGAAGCTGCGCCGCGTGGCCGGCGTCGTCGCCGAGGCGGAGATCGCCGCGGCCGCCGGCGAGCCGATGTCGGTCTGAGCACCTTACGGGACGGTCGTACGCCGATGAGCCCCCGCGCCGGATCCGCCGGCCACCACACGCTGGCCTTCGTCGAGAGCCCCGTGCAGCTCCTGAACGTGCTGGAGTGGGCGCACGCACACGCGCTCCGCACGGCGGGGAGCGGTGCGCCCGGGCGCCCTGCGGCGATCCCCGCACAGGGTGGCCCGCGGTCCGGCGAGGGGCGTACATCGGCGGACGACGCGGGGGCGGCCGGACATCCGGCGCCGGGGGGACTCACCCTCGTGGTGCTGTCCCCGACCGACCCGATGACCCGTGGCCAGCTCCGCCGGATGGCGGAGCTGGCCCGCGACGAGGGCTACGTGGTCCGCTGGGAGGAGGCGCGGGGCGGTACGGCCGCGCCGTTCCAGACGATCGGCGGCCTCACCCGGCTGCTGCGCCGGGCGCACCGGGTGGTGATGGGAGACCCCTTCTCCCGCTACGTCCAGCTGCTGCTGACGATCACCAGGGCGCGCGAACTGGTGGTGGTGGACGACGGCACGGCGACCATGGAGTTCGTCGCCCAACTCGCCCGCGGCGAGCGTCTGGTGCGCTGGCACCGCAAGGGCGGCCGCCGGGGCCCACGTGACCTGCTCTTCGCACCGGTGTCGTCGTCGGCGCGGCGCCGTCTGACGCCGAGCGCCCGGCGCACGGTGGAGGTCTTCTCGGCGATGCCGATCGAGGAGGTACCCGCCGGGGTCACGGTCACGGCGAACGACTTCTCCTTCACCCGCGCCCGCTTCGGGCCGCCGCGCATCACCAAGGGCGCGGACCTGGTCGGCACCTCCCTCGTCGAGACGGGCGTGGTGGACGGCGAGCGCTACCTGGAGGCGGTGATGGCACTCGCGCAGGCACACGGCGCGCGGCGCTACTTCGCCCACCGCCGTGAAAGTCCGGAGAAACTGCACAACTTGGCGGTGCGGACCGGCCTCGAGGTGGTCCGCCCCGATCTGCCGCTGGAACTGATCGCGCGTCGCGGTCCCATCGGCCGTACGGTTCTCAGCTTCCCGTCCACGGTCGTCCACACCCTGCCGCTGGCCCTGGCCGGCACGGAGGTGCGGGTGGCGGTGTGCGACATCGACCCGGCATGGCTGACCAACGGGGCGTCGCCGCGGGCCCAGGGCTTCCTGTCGGGAGTCACGGGTGCGGCGCGGGACGTGGACCGGCTGCCCTCGACGGCGGAGCGGGATGTGTCCGCCGGACAGGATGTCGCGGCGGGTTAGCGCCGCCGAGCCCTCAGGATCCCCCCAGGCCGCGCGTCGCACCGGCGCGCTCCGGCCATTCACTCTCCCCGCGTGGAGCCGACAGGCGCCGCGCGGGGAGAGTCGTTTCCCCCGCGGGCACCGTGGACAGGGAGCCCGCGGTAGGGACTTGGCCCGACCGGATCAGGGCGAACCGGGCTCCGGAAGGGCGGATTCCTCGCCTGATCCGGGCCCGGCCGGCCCGGCGTCATGCCGGGTGTCGCTTCGCTGCCCGCGTCTTCCGCTTCCGGCCGGCGGCCACGGCGGCGGCCGTCATGGCGGCCGCCGGCGGGCCGTCGCCGGGATGCTCATCTGCCTGCGCGGCATCGTTCAAAAGTGATCGAGTTCGCTCTGCCAACCGTCTTGGCGCCGCTGCGGTGATGTCATCGGGGCGCCCTCCCCGAACGGACTCCGCTTCGGTTCGATCCCGTTGCCGTGCACCTCCGTTGGGCCGTGATCGCCATGTGCGCGCCCGGTACGGGAAGCCCCCACATCTCCCCCACATCTCCCCCAAGCCCTCGAACTCTTTCGTTCATCTCCCCTGCGTTCGGCCTTTACCCATCTGTGGGCACAGCTCGTACAGAACTCGGCGACTCTCGGTTCGCTTTGGGTGGTGATTCCGCCGCTGGCGAAAAACTGCTCAATGCGGTGAAGGGGAGAGGGGGTGGTTTCCATGGTTCCGTCGCGGTTCTTGTACGTAGTTCGCGGGGCGCAGCGAAGACCCGTGGGGGGTGAACCGTCGGTCGGTTGGCGGCTCATCGGATCCAACCACCGTGAACTGGGGCGCAGCGCGGAAACGTTCGCTGGATTCGAAGAGTGCCGGGCCGCCGTGCAGCGGCTCCGGGAACGGATCGCGGACGCCAGGATGCTGCTGACCACGTCGGAGGGGGCGGGGGGCTGGAGCTGGCGCCTGGAGATCGACGGCCAGGCGGTCGCGGTCGCAGGGCGGCCGTATCAGCGCCAGCGGGACTGCCAGTACAACGTGGGTCAGTTCTTGAACGCGGTCCCGGTCGCCGAGCTGACGGAGCCGACGGCGCACGCGCCGCGGGGGATCGGTGGCTCGCGTCCGCACGAGTCCGGCCAGGCCTCCGGCGACCGGTCCGGTCCGGCCAAGGCGGGCCTCTCCCGAGCAGAGTCGGATGGCGCAGGGCGCGCCCGTTCCGGCGAGGACGACGGTACCGATGCCCCTGACCGGGCTGGAGTGAGTGTGAGATGAGCGTGGTCATACCCCGACTCGGGAGACCGGCGGAACCCGATCCGGAACCCGGTCACTCGGACGAGGCGAGACGTGCCTCGCGCGGGAAACCCGAACCGGTGGACCTCGCCTTCCGCGGGTTGCTCCGCGGCAGCGGCGCCATCGTGTTGGCGATCATGCTGCTGGTGGGTGTCTTCCTCACCTTCCGCGCGTTCCAGGCGCTGAAGGTCGCCAAGTGGTCGTTCCTCACCACCTCCGCATGGGAGCCGGACTCCCATCACTTCGGTATCGCCGCTGTCCTCACCGGCACGGTGCTCATCGGCCTGACGGCGATCACCATCGCCGTGCCGCTGGCGCTCGGCACCGCGCTCTACATCTCGGAGTACGCGCCGCGGAGGCTGAAGCGGACTCTGGTCAGCCTGGTGGACCTGATGGCCGCCGTGCCGAGCGTGGTGTTCGGCCTCTGGGGCGCCTTCTTCCTCCAGGGGCATGTGGTCGGGCTCTCCCGCTGGATCTCCACGTACTTCTCCTGGATCCCGATCTTCAAGGTCGACGGGGCCGACCCGAGCGACCCGCTGCAGGCGACGACGGTCTACACGTCCTCGACCTTCATCGCGGGAATCGTCGTGGCGCTCATGGTCACGCCGATCACCTGCTCGGTGATGCGGGAGACCTTCTCGCAGGCGCCGGCCGGAGAGCGTGAGGGCGCCCTGGCGCTGGGCGCGACCCGCTGGGGAATGATCCGCGCGGTCGTCCTGCCGTACGGGCGGGGCGGCATCATCGGTGGCACCATGCTCGGCCTCGGACGGGCCCTGGGCGAGACCATCGCCATCTACATGATCATCTCGCCCGTCTTCGCCGTGCAGTGGCACATCCTGCAGAACGGTGCCAACTCCGTCTCCGCGCTGATCGCACTGCGCTACGGCTCCGCGAGCCAGTTCGGCATGTCGGCCCTGATGGCCGCCGGCCTCGCACTCTTCCTCATGACCCTCGTCGTGAACTTCATCGCGTCCACGATCGCGGCCCGCAGCCGGTCGGGTGTGGGAACGGAGGCCTGACCATGACCACCGAAGTCCTCAAAGAGCCGGCGGGGCAGACCGTACTGCCGACCGCCGCCGGCCGTGACAACACGCCCGAAGTCCGCCGCAACACCACGTCCTTCAAGGGTTCGGACCTGTTCGCCCTGGTGGGCGCGGCGGTGGGCTCGCTCTCGCTGACCACGTTGCTGTTCGTCTGGATCGCCCCGTTCGACGCGTTCCTGGGCTTCGTCGTCGTCGCGTACCTGCTCTTCATCGCCCTGTACGCCGTGCTGGTCTCCTTCGACGAGAACAGCACGGCGGTGCGGGACAAGGTCGCCGCCGTCCTGTGGCACAGCCTGGCCGCGCTCCTGGTGGGCGCACTGGTCATGGTGGTGGTCTACACACTGTGGCGCGGCAAGTCCGCTCTCGTGCACCTCAACTTCTTCACCGAGGACATGTCGAGCACGGGACCGCTCCAGCCGCTCAGCGACGGCGGCCTGCTGCACGCGATCGTCGGCACCCTGGAGCAGATCTCCATCTCCCTGACCATCACCGTGCCGCTCGGGCTCGCCTGTGCGGTGTTCCTCAACGAAGTGCCCGGACGCTACGCGCGTTTCGTGCGCACCATCGTCGAGGCGATGACGGCGCTGCCGTCGATCGTGGCCGGTCTGTTCATCTACGCCACCGTGATCCTCATCCTCGGTGTCGACAAGTCCGGGTTCGCCGCCGCGCTGGCGCTCAGTGTGATGATGCTTCCGATCATCATCCGCGCCTCCGACGTGGTCATCCGGCTGGTGCCGGGCTCGCTGCGCGAGGCCTCGTACGCCCTGGGCGCGAGCCGGTGGCGCACGGTGTGGACGGTGATCCTGCCCACCGCGCGCTCCGGTCTGACCACCGCGGTGATCCTGGGCACCGCCCGCGGCATCGGTGAGACCTCGCCCGTGCTGCTCACCTCCGGGATCAACGCCGGAATGAACGCCGACCCGCTCCACGGGCCGCAGATCTCGCTGCCGCTGGCCACCTTCGATCTGGTGCGCTCGCCTCAGCCCAACTACATCGTCCGGGGGTTCGGCACCGCCGCCCTGCTGATGGCTCTCGTCCTGCTGCTGTTCGTGCTGGCCCGAGTGATCGGCGGGCGCGGCCCCGGCGAGCTGACCCGCAACCAGCGGCACCGGCGTGTGCTGGCCTCGCGCCGGGACGCCGAACGCATGAGCAGGCGCGTCCACCTCAGGACCCCCGCCAGCACCCCGGACACCGAATAGCCGCGCTCCACCACCACGGCCCGCACTCACCCACACTGACCAGGAGTCACCAGCCATGCCCGGATCGCCTCCGGCACCCTTCGCACGCCTGAGAGCCGTCACTGCTCTCTTCCTCTTGGCCGCCCTCCTGTTCGGCGCCGCCCCAGCAACCGCCGCGACCTACGTGCCGATCTCGGGTGCCGGCTCCACCTGGAGCCAGAACGCTCTCGACCAGTGGCGGGCCAACGTCAAGCAGTACGGCATGACCGTGAACTACAACGGCACGGGCTCGTCGGACGGCCGCAACCAGTTCCGCAACGGAACCGTGGACTACGCCGTCTCCGAGATCCCCTACGGCGTCAAGGACTCGGGCGTCGTCGACTCGGCGCCGTCCCGCAAGTACGCGTACATGCCGATCGTGGCCGGTGGTACGTCGTTCATGTACAACCTCACCATCGGCGGCAAGCGGGTGACCAACCTGCGGCTGTCCGGGCCGGTCATCGCCAAGATCTTCACCGGCCAGATCAAGCTCTGGAACGACCCCGCCATCAAGGCCGACAACCCCGCGCTCAAGAACGCCCTGCCCGCCCGCCAGGTCGTCCCGGTGGTGCGCTCCGACGGCTCCGGCACCACGGCCCAGCTCACCACCTGGATGAGCAAGCAGTACCCGTCGCTGTGGGACGACTACTGCCGTCGCGCGGGCCGCAGCACCCCGTGCGGTACGACCTCGAACTACCCGGTCATCCCGGGCAGCCGCATGGTGAGCCAGGCGGGCTCGAACGGTGTCTCCGGCTATGTGGCGCAGGCCGGCAACGTGGGCACCATCACGTACGTCGAGTACTCGTACGCGGTCTACACCACCGGCTTCCCGGTGGCCAAGGTGCTCAACAAGGCCGGGTACTACACCGAGCCGACCGCGAAGAACGTGGCGGTCGCGCTGCTGAAGGCGCGGATCAACGAGGACAGCTCCTCGCCCGCCTATCTGACGCAGATCCTCGACGACGTCTACAACGACAGCGACCCGCGCGCCTATCCGCTCTCCAGCTACAGCTACATGATCATCCCGACCAAGCTGGAGTCGAACTTCAACAACCAGAAGGGCAAGACGCTCGGCGCCTTCGCGTACTACTTCCTCTGCCAGGGGCAGCAGCACGTGGACAACCTGGGCTACTCGCCGCTGCCGAGGAACCTCGTGGAGGCCGGCCTCAAGCAGGTCCGCAGGATTCCCGGCGTCGACGTCCAGAGCATCGACATCAAGAGCTGCCACAACCCCACCTTCTCCACCGACGGCACCAACACCCTGGCCAACACGGCCCCTTACCCGCCTGCCTGTGACAAGCAGGGCCAGAGCCAGTGCGCCACCGGCACCGGCGGGGCCAAGACCCCGACCAACGTCGCCGGCGGATCGAACAACTCAGGCTCCTCCGGCGGTACGGGCGGCTCGGGCACCGGCACCACGGGTACGACGGGCGCCGGCTCGAGTGGTCCGTCCTCAGGCACGGGCAAGGGCAGCGGCGGCGCCTCAGGAACCCCCACCGCGGGCGCCGGCGCCACCGTGGACCCGGACACCGGCCAGGTCGTCGGGACGGACGGCGCCGCGGCCGGCGACACGGGAGTCGACGCGTTCGCCCAGCCCGTCAGCACCTCCCGGAGCATCAGCAGCGGCTCCCGGACCGCGTTGATGGCCATGGCCGGCGTGCTGCTGCTCGCGGTCACGGTAGGGCCTCCGCTGCTCAACCGGCGACTGAAGCGGGGCAAGTCATGATCGCTGCGCTCCGCCGCTTCGTCGCCACGTCCGCCGCCGTCGCGGTCGCCCTGCTCTCGGTGATCGGCACCGCCGTGCTGGTCTCGGCTCCCTCGCCCGCCGTGGCGGCCGACTCCGCGTCGCCCGTGACCGTCTCCGGTCAGGGCCCGTACGCCGACCTGAAGGTGACGGTCAGTCAGACCCGCAACCTGGTCAACCAGGTCCTCAAGATCACGTGGAAGGGTGCCTCCCCCACCACCACGGACACCACCTACGCCGCGAACTACCTGCAGATCATGCAGTGCTGGGGCGACGGCAAGAACGGACCCGACCCCGAGCAGTGCCAGTTCGGCGGCTCCTCCGCAGGGGGGCCCGGCCCGGTCGCGGGACAGCAGGGCGCGGGCGCGTACACCAACACCCGGCAGCTGAACTACGGCAGCAAGTTGGTGGACGAGGCGCAGAAGGACAAGATGCCGCCGCCGAGCAGCACCGGCATCTCGTACGTCCCCTTCCAACCGGTCGCCGGCAAGTTGATCAAGTTCGGTAACTGGAACGAGTTCTACGACGTCAACACCACCAACGAGGTCCCCTACGCCCGTACCGGCCCCAACGGCAAGGGCGAGGTCTACTTCGAGGCCCAGACGGGACTCGAGGCACCCGGCCTCGGCTGCGGCGAGGTACCCGCCGGGAAGTCCGGAGCGACTTCCGGGCGGAAGTGCTGGCTGGTCATCGTGCCCCGGGGTGACACCGAGGTGGACGGCAGCGTGTACACCTCGCAGCCCAGCGGAATGCTCCAGTCGTCGCCGCTCAGCGCGAGCAACTGGGCGCACCGCCTCGTCGTTCCGCTGAGATTCGAACCGATGGGCAGCTTCTGCCCGATCGGCGCCGACGAGCGCAGCACGCTCGGCAACGAGATGGTCGCCGAGGCGATCACCCGCTGGCAGCCGACCCTGTGCCAGTCCTCGAGCAAGACGATCTACGGCTACGCACAGGTCACCGACGACACCGCCCGCGCCAAGCTGGTCTCCGGCACGCCCGGGATGGTCTTCCTCGGCCGCCCGGCCACAGGCGACCAGGTTCCGTTCGACCAGAAACCGGTGTACGCGCCCGTCTCGCTGTCGGGTCTGACCATCGGCTTCTTCATCGAGAGCCAGGCGGGATTCAATGCGTCCGCCGAGGTCAGGGCGCGCGAGGGTGCACGGCTGACCTCGCTCAACCTCACCCCGCGCCTGGTCGCCAAGCTGCTCACGGAGTCGTACCAGGACGGCAACTCGCGCTTCGCGAAGAGCACCGAGAGCAATCCCTTCAACCTGGGCCGCGACCCGGAGTTCCTCAAGTACAACCCCGATTACAAGGACCTCGACTTCCCCGGCCGCATGGGCGACGTGCTCGTGCCCGAGGCCCTGTCCGACGCGGCATGGGACCTGTGGACCTGGCTGGGCCAGGACCCGGCGGCCCGGGAGTTCCTGAACGGCACTCCCGACAACGAGGGGCGGTACGGCGACCCCGCCTTCTCGGGCATGAAGGTCAACCCGAACTACCGGAAGATGGCGCTGCCCCGGGAGGAGTTCCCGAAGAGCGACCCGTTCTGCCAGACGTTCGACGACCATCCCGACAACCCGCTGTGCATCCAGGACAAGCACCCGTACGCCTCCGACCTGCACTCGGCCGCCCGGGGCGCCGCACGCGGAGACACGCAGGCCCGCACCTCCTGGGACAACACGCTCACGCCCCCCGCCTACAAGAAGGACCCGCCCCAGGCCGCAGGCAAGCGGGCCGTCCTCGCCCTCACCGACACCGCGACCGCGGCGCGCTACGGCCTGGTGACGGCGAAGCTGCAGAACGCCGCCGGCCGCTTCGTCGCCCCCGACACCCGGGGACTGCTCGCCGCGCAGGCGGCGATGAAGCCGAGTGGGGTCAGTGGGGTGCTCAGCCCCGACCCGGCCACGAAGAGTCCTGACGCCTACCCGCTCACGCTGCTCACCTACGGCGCGACCGTGCCGGAGAAGCTCACCAAGGCGGAGGGCCAGGACTACGCGGCCCTGCTGCGGTACGCGGTGGGCAACGGGCAGCGGCCCGGTGTGTCGTCGGGAACCCTGCCCGCGGGCTACGTCCCGCTGCCTGCGGCAGTCCGCGCCCAGACCCGCGCGGCTGCCGACGCCATCGCCACCCGGGCCGGCACCAAGCCGTCCACCCCGTCGACCGACGGCGGGACGGGCGGCAACGGCACGGGCGGAACGGGCAACAGCGGGACCACGGGCTCGGGCGGCGGTGCCGGAACGTCCGGCGAGCCCTCAAGCGCGGCCAGCAGCACCGCGGCTTCCCCGTCAGCTTCCTCCATACCGTCCGGATCGCCGTCCACCGCGCCCGCTGCCGCCTCCGGCAGCCCGCTGCTCCGGACCCCGCACTGGGCGCTCGGCGCCGTGCGCTACGCCCTACTGATCGCCCTGGTCACCGGCATCGCCGCTGCGATCTGCGGCCCCGTCCTTCCGACGGTCGTGCCGCGCCTCGCGGCCGGCGTCGCGGCCTGGCGCACCAGGGACAAGACGTCCCCGAAACAAGAGAGGTGATGCCCGAACCCGAAACACCGACAGGTCCGCGCCAACGAACTGTCCGAACACCGCGCCGGGCATCACCCGGCAAAAGCCTAACCCGAGAGGTATCGCACGTGAACAAGAGAATGGCAGCCGTCACCGCCGTGGGCATCGCCGGTCTGCTTACGGGTGCCATCGGCGCCCAGCAGGCGTCCGCCGACCCGTCCGGCACGCCCACCTACCGTCAGCTCGCGGGTGTCGGCTCCGACACCACGCAGGACGTGATGAACGCCATGGCCGGCCAGATCACCATCAACGGCACCAAGGTCCTCGGCTCGTACAACGCCGTCGGCACGGCCCAGATCACCACCAAGGACCCCGCCACCAAGCCGGGCTGCACCCTCGCCCGTCCGAACGGTTCCGGCGCGGGCCGCACCGCCCTGCTGAACTCGCTGCAGGCGAACGGTGGAGCCGGCGACGGCTGCGTGGACTTCGCGCGTTCCTCCAGCCTCAACCTGGCCGCCGCCAGCCCGGGCCTGACCTATGTGCCGTTCGCCGTGGACGCCGTGACCTACGCGATCACGGCCACCGGCGTGGTGCCGCGCAAGCTCAGCCTGGCCGACCTCAAGGCCATTTACCACTGCGACCCCAACTTCGTGGGCACCGGCCCCAACTACAGCCTCACGCCGTACCTGCCGCAGGCGGGCTCCGGCACCCGTAGCTTCTGGGAGTCCCAGATGGGCATCACGGACGCCGACGTGGTCGCCGGCGTCTACCCCTGCATCAAGGACCACAAGAACGGTTCCATCGTCGAGGAGCACGACGGCCGCATCATCGACGACACCTCGATCGCCCCGTTCTCCATCGCCCAGTACAACGCGCAGGCCTCGCAGACCATCCCCGACCTCCGCGGCCGGGCCATCCTCGGCACGATCGACGGTCTCGCGCCGAACGTCCTCAACAGCAACTTCGGCGTGAAGCGCGACGTCTACAACGTCATTCCGACCAGCAAGATCGGTACGGCGCCGTACAACGCCGTCTTCGTTGGCCCCAACTCCGCGATCTGCCAGCAGACCTCGGTGATCAACACCTACGGCTTCGCGGCCAACCCGAACTGCGGCGACACCAGCAAGCAGACCCCCTGACCTTCCCATTTCTTCACTAGATCCTCTTAGAAGGAGAGCACGACAGTGCTGAAGAAAACTCTCTCGCGGGCCTTGGTGGGCGGTCTCGCGAGCCTGGTCGCCGCGATGGCGGGTGGCCTGGTCATGGCCAACACCGCGCAGGCCGCCGAGATCGGTACGGCCACGGTCACCCCGTCGACCGGCACCGACACGCAGAGCATGTCGCTGACCACGTCGGGCGCCTGCCCGGACACCGCGACCAACATCATCGCCACGGTGCAGGGTTCGGGCTTCCCGGCCGGCGGCCAGAACGTGGTCGGCAACTCGCCGATCACCACCTACAACACGGACCCGAACGGCGGGATGATCATCCCGCTGACGTTCACGATGCGCGACTACGCCAACGTTGCCGGCTTCACCACGCTCCAGGGCAAGTACACCTTCACCATCACCTGCCGCACGGCGTTCAACGGCACCAGCCAGGGTGACTTCACGTCCGCGATCTGGTTCACGTCCAACACGACGTACCAGGACACCGACCCGGCCGTGAAGACCGACACCACCACCTCCCTCGCGGTGTCCCCGAACTCCCCGGTCACCGCGGGCAGCCCGGTGACGCTGACCGCGTCCGTCGCGCCCGCGGGCGCCGCCGGCCAGGTCCAGTTCAAGGACAACGGCGCGGCTCTGGGCAACCCGGTGACCGTCTCCGGCGGCCAGGCGCAGCTCACCACGAGCGCCCTCGGTGCCGGCAACCACTCGCTGACCGCGGTGTTCACCCCGACCAGCACCGCCTTCAACGGCTCCACGTCCAGCGCTGTCGACTACACCGTCGAGGCCGCCCCGGCGACCCCGACCACCACCGCGCTGGCCGTCTCCCCCGAGGGCTCGGCGGACAAGTTCAGCCCCGTCAACATGACGGCCTCGGTGTCGCCCGCCTCGGCGGCCGGCTCCATCAAGTTCCAGGACACCGTGGGCGGCACCACCACCACGCTGGGCACCGTGCCGGTCGCGGCCGGCCAGGCGTCCTTCAGCACCAGCAGCCTGCCGGAGGGTGACCACTCCTTCACGGCGGTCTTCGTCCCGACGAACCCCGACGCGTACGCCGGATCCACCTCCGGTGCCGTCCCGTACGTGATCGGTGCCTTCAAGGGCGTCACCGCCTCCGAGGACATCACCACCACCGTGCAGTCCGGTGCCCTGGTCATCAGCGTCGACAACCCGCACGTCACGCTGCCCTCTCCGCAGCTGAACGCCGACGGCGACCTGCTCACCACCGCGGGCGCGATCAACCCGGTCACGCTGACCGACACCCGCGCCGGTAACCCGGGCTGGTCCGTCAGCGGTCAGGTGACCGACTTCTCCGACGGTGGCTCGCACCAGATCAACGGCCAGAACCTCGGCTGGTCCCCGAAGGTGATCGACAAGGGCACGTCCCAGACGGTCACCGCCGGTTCGTCGGTGGACGCGGCCCACGGTGTCGCTCCCTCCGACTCGGGTGCGGCCGGCCTCAAGGCCTCCCACTCCCTGGCCAACGGCACCGGTCTGGGCACCGCGCACCTCGGCGCCGACCTGGCCTTCAACGTGCCGACCTCGACTGTGGCCGGCACCTACACCGCCACGCTGACCCTGACGGCCATCTGATCCGGGCCGCTGGGTGACGGGGCAGAACCTCAGCCCCTTTGAGGATCCGCCCCGGGCCGGGACGGGCAGTGATGCCCGTCCCGGCCACCTCCGCCCCTCCGCACACCAGGTACCGCCCGCGCCCGAACGGACGACCCGACATGATCACCACCTCAGCCCGCCGCATCGCCGCCCTCCTGGCCGCCTGCCTTCTCGCCGTCCTTCCGGCCGCGGCCGCTTCGGCCACCGCACCGGCCACGCAACGGAGCGACGCGGGGCACGGGGGTACGGGACGTACGACGTTCGGCGTCCAGCCCGCGGCCGCGAAGAAGCCCGACGCGCGGCCGAACTTCTCGTACGGCGCCACCCCGGGCGCCATCGTCAAGGACCACATCGCCGTCTTCAACTACGGCACGAAGCCCCTCATGTTGAAGGTGTACGCACAGGACGCCTTCACCACCGCCGACGGTGGCTTCGACCTCTACGCCGCCAAGCGCAAGCCCACTGACGCCGGTGCCTGGGTCAAGCTGGCCAAGAACCGGGTGAAGATACCCGCCCGCTCCCGAGTCATCGTGCCCTTCACCCTGACCGTCCCGACGAAGGCGACCCCCGGAGATCACACCGGCGGCATCGTCGCCTCGCTCGCGGCCTCGGCCACCGACAAGAAGGGCAACAAGGTCGCCGTCGACCAGCGGGTCGGCGCGCGTATCTACCTCCGTGTCTCCGGTGAGATCACGTCCCGGCTCGCCGTCGAGAACCTGCACACCGAGTACCACGGCACCGCCAACCCCTTCGGCGGCGGCTCTGCGACCGTGACGTACACCGTCCGCAACACCGGCAACGTGCGGCTGGCGGCCCATCAGGCGGTCAGCGTCCGCGACGCCTTCGGCGGCACGGCGAAGGTGGCGAAGCTCCGTGATCTCCCCGAACTGCTTCCGGGCGACGCCGTGACGATGACGACGACGGCCACCGGCGTTTTCCCGGCGTTCCGCGACACCGCGACGGTCATGGTCGACCCCCAGCCTGTGCGCGGCGACGTCAAGTTCCGCATCCTCCCCCGTGTCACCCGCACCGTGGCCTTCTCCGCCGTGCCCTGGGCGCTGCTCGCCGTGCTGCTCGTCCTCGCCGGCGCCGCCACGGTGTGGCTGGTACGCCGCCGACGTCGCCGGAACCCCCCGACCGGGACCGCCACCAAGTCCACGCGCACGATCGGCAAGAAGTCCGGTGCGAAGCAGGCGGTCGGCCTGGCGGCGGTCGCGTTGCTGACCGCCGGCGCTGTCGTGGCGGGCACACCGGGAGACGCACGGGCCGCGGACGCGGGGAAGCTCGCGGTCGCCCCGGCGAAGGGCACCGACACCCAGCCCATCACCCTCACCGCCGACGCGCCCTGCCCCGCGAAGACCACCAACGTCATCGCCCGTGTCACCGGAGCGGGTTTTCCGCGCGGCGGAAAGATCGTCGTCGGCAACGCGCCGCTCACCACGTATCCGGAGGTGCCGGCCGGCGGCCTCGCGATTCCGCTGACGTTCACCATGCGGGACTACGCCACCATGGTGGGGTTCACGACCCTGCGCGGCACCTACACCTTCACCGTGAGCTGCCTGAAGGGCCCCTTCGACCTGCGGAGCACGCGGGACTTCACGGGATCGCTGCAGTTCGCCACGAACACCTCGTACAAGGACGGGACCAAGGTCACGCTCCCCAAGGCGGCGGTCCCGCAGAGTCCTGCCTCCGAGGCACCGGCTCCGGGTGGGACGGCTCCGTCGTCCCAGGCGGCACCGGGGGCCGGACAGCCGGGGCAGACCGCACCGTCGGCCGTGCCGGGCGGCCCGGGGAGTCCGGGCGCCGCGTCCCTGAACGGAGTGCAGTCGAGCGCCGACCAGGGCTCCCGCACCGCGCTCACCGCATGGTCGGTCGGCGGATTCACCGTCTTCCTCCTCGCGCTCCTGACGGGCTTCGCCCTGTGGGTGCGCGGCCGCCGAGCCCGGACCGAGCAACCGAACACCGACACCGGCGAGTGAACACCACCGCCACCACGTCCTGACCCATTGCCAAGGGAGAGATACACCGTGTCCTTCACACCCCACAGTTCCCGGATGTCCCGGGCGGCCGCCGTCCGCGTCGGCTCGCTGATCGCGGCCTGCGGCGTGGCGGGGCTGCTCGTCACCGCGGTGACCGCTGTCCAGGCCTCGGCCGCGGACGCCGGTTCGATGGAGGTCACCCCGCCGACCGGCACCGACACGCAAAGCATGTCGCTGACCACGTCGGGCGCCTGCCCGGACACCGCGTCGTACATCATCATGTCGGTGAAGGGCAAGGGCTTCCCGGACGGTGGCCAGAACGTGGTGGGCAACTCGCCGATCACCACGTACCACACCGCGCCGAACGGTGGCATGGAGGTGCCGCTCACGTTCACGATGCGCGACTACGCCAACGTCGCCGGCTTCACCACGCTCGAGGGCCGTTACGACTTCACGCTGACCTGCCGCACGGCGTTCAACGGCACCAGCCTCGGCGACTTCACGGCGCCGATCTGGTTCACCTCGAACACCGCGTACCAGGCCACCGACCCGGCCGGTCCGACCAGCTCGCCGACGAACACGTCCAGCACGTCCGCGACCCCCACGGACACGGCTACGCCGACGGACACCGCGACTCCCACCGACACGGGTGAGCCCACCGACACGGGTGTGCCCACCGACACGGGTGTGCCCACCGACACGGGTGTGCCCACCGACACCGCCACCCCGACGGACACCTCGACGGGCGACGGGTCCCAGGACATCTCGACCAACGTCAACGGTGGTGCGTCCGGCGGCTCGGGCAACGGCGGTTCCCTGGCGGCCACCGGCGTCAACGCGGGCGTGCTCGGCACCCTGTCGGCCGCGCTGGTCCTCGCGGGTGTCGTCGTCGTCCGCCGCGCCCGTGCGCGTGAGGACTTCCCCACCGCCGACACCTCGAACAGCTGAGCTGGAAAAGACTGGGAGATAACGACACATCATGCATGTCAAGGCTGTACGCCGCTCGTTGGCGGCCACGCTCGTGTCCGTGCTCGCCGCCGGAGCGTTCGTGCTGGGCACCGGCGGTGCTGAGGCCGACGTCATCGGTTCGATGGAAGTGACCCCGGCCACCGGCACGGACACCCAGGGGATCCTCCTCACCACCTCGGGCGCCTGCCCGGACACCGCAACCAACATCATCGTCACGGTGAAGGGCAAGGGCTTCCCGGACGGTGGCCAGAACGTGGTGGGCAACGCGCCGACCACCATCTACAACACCGCGCCGAACGGTGGCATGGAGGTGCCGCTCACGTTCACGATGCGCGACTACGCCAACGTGGCCGGCTTCACCACGCTCGAGGGCCGTTACGACTTCACGCTGACCTGCCGCACGGCGTTCAACGGCACCAGCCTCGGCGACTTCACGGCGCCGATCTGGTTCACCTCGAACACCACGTACCAGAACACCGCGCCCGTCACCGCCACGACCACCACGCTCGCGGCCGGCCCGGCGAGCTCGGCCGTGCAGGGGACGGCCGTGAAGCTGACGGCGACCGTCGCCCCGGCTGCCGCGGTCGGCACGGTGCGCTTCCTCGACGGGACGACCCAGCTCGGCACCCCGGTCGCCGTGTCCGGTGGAACGGCCACCCTGACCACCAGCGCCCTGGCCGTCGGCACCCACACGCTGAAGGCCGCGTTCACCCCGTCCGACCCGGCGGTGTACGGCGCCTCGGCGTCCGCTCCGCTCTCGTACACGGTCAAGATCAAGCCCCCGGCGGTCGTCACGGCCGCGAAGGTGACCGGCACGGTGCGGGTCGCTTCCACGGTGACCTGCTCGGTGTCGTTCAGCGGCGCGTCGTCCACCAAGTACGCCTGGCTCCGTGACGGCAAGACGGTCAGCGGCGCCACCGCTCGCACCCATGGGCTGACCTCGACCGACTACGCGCACAAGATCGCCTGCCGGGCGACCGCCACGAACACCACGGGCAGCACGGCCTCGACCAGCCCGTCCGTGACCGTGGCCGTCGGCCCCGCCCTGAAGAACGTGGCCAAGCCCTCGATCGCCGGCACCCACCGGGTCGGCTACCGGCAGACGGCCCGTCCCGGGTCCTGGTCCCCGTCAGCCACGTCGTACAGCTACGTCTGGAAGCGTGACGGCTGGACGATCAGCGGTGCGACGCACTCGACGTACACCGCCACCCGCTCGGACCGCGGTCACAAGCTCACCGTGACGATCACGGCGAAGCGCACCGGGTACAGCAAGGGCACCGCAACCACGGCGTCGGTGAAGATCGGATGACGGCACCGACCGCCTCCCCGTCCGGGACCCTGGCAGCCGACAACACGTCGGCTGCCGGGCCCGGCCGGGTCCGGCCCCCCCGTCCGGCACGCCCGGCCGCCGGGCCCGGACTGCGTATTCTCAGCGCCGCGTTGAGCATCCTCGCCGCGCTGCTGCTCGGCTTTGTCGCCGACGCCGGCCTGGTCAGCGATCTGCGGCACGCCCGCGACCGCCAGGTCGACTACGCCGGCTTCCGCTCCGCCCTGGCCAATGGGGTCGCTCCGGTGGGCCGGTCCACCGGCGGCGGTCGCGCGCCGAACCCCGGTGAGCCCGTGGCGCTCCTGGAGATCCCCGCGCTCCACCTGCGTGAGGTGGTCCGCGAGGGCACCACCGCCGACGACCTGTCCCGTGGCCCCGGTCACCGCCGGGACACGCCGCTGCCCGGTCAGTCCGGGGTCAGCGTGATCATGGGCCGTCAGGCGACGTACGGGGGACCCTTCCGCCGGCTGGGCGAGCTGAGCACCGGCGACACCCTCACCCTCACGACGGGGCAGGGCAAGCACACCTACCGGGTCATCGGGCCGCGCCGGTCCGGCGACCCCCAGCCGCCCGCACCGGCCGAGGGCCACGGGCGCCTCACGCTCATCACGGCCGACGGCACCCCCTTCGTGCCCCGGGGCATCCTGCGGGTGGACGCGGACCTGGTCTCCACCGCCCAGCCCACCCCCGCGCCCGCCGTCGCCTCCGGTTCCCTGCCGGACGACGAGAAGCCGATGGCATCCCAGCAGACGGCCTGGCTGCCGCTCGTGCTGTGGGGTCAGGCCCTCGTCCTGGCCGCCGCGGCCCTCGCCTGGGCGCACGCCCGCTGGGGCCGGCCGCACACCTGGGTGGTCGGTGTCCCGCTGCTGGGCGCGCTGGGCCTGATGGTCGCCGACCAGGCGATGCTGCTCCTGCCCAACCTGCTGTGACCCCTTGCCGTGACCGAGTACCCCACCGCTGAAGCTGATGAAGGACAAGCCGTGACCGACCAGACAATCCAGACCGAGACCACGCTGCCCCTGCCCCCGGTCGCGGCGGCCGAAGTGACCGGAGCGTCTCTCGAAGCCCGCAAGATCTCGGCCTGGTTCGGCGACCACAAAGTCCTCGACCGCGTGTCGCTGACCATGCCGTCCGGCCTGGTCACGGCACTCATCGGCCCCTCCGGCTGCGGCAAGTCGACGTTCCTGCGCATCCTCAACCGGATGCACGAACTCGTCCCGTCCGCCTCGCTGGCCGGCGAGGTCCTGGTCGACGGCCAGGACATCTACGCCCACGGGCAGCGGCTGACCGAGGCGCGGCGGAAGGTCGGCATGGTCTTCCAGAAGCCGAACCCGTTCCCCGCGATGTCGATCTACGACAACGTCACCTCCGGTCTGAAGCTGACCGGCACCCGGGTGAGCGGCGACGCCAAGGACGACCTGGTGGAGGAGTGCCTGACCAAGGCAGGCCTGTGGAAGGAGGTCAGGGACCGCCTCCGCCAGCCGGGTGGCGCGCTCTCCGGCGGCCAGCAGCAGCGTCTGTGCATCGCCCGCTCTCTCGCCGTGCGCCCGCAGGTCCTGCTGATGGACGAACCCTGCTCGGCCCTGGACCCCACCTCCACGCGCCGTATCGAGGAGACCATCCGCGAACTGGCCCATGAGGTGACCATTGTGATCGTCACCCACAACATGCAGCAGGCCGCTCGCGTCTCCGACCAGTGCGCCTTCTTCCTGGCCGAACAGAACACCCCCGGCGCCATCGTGGAGCACGGACCGACACCGGCGATGTTCTCCAACCCGACGGACCCCCGGACCGCCGACTACGTGGAGGGCCGCTTCGGCTGACGGACCGCTCCGGCGGCGCAGGTCCGGACGACATCCCGGCGGCTCGCGCTCCGTTGCCCGGTCGAGGAACATAGACCGCGACAGTCGGCGCGTGCCCGCCGCGGGAGAGAGCGACGGTGCGCGAACGGCGGGTCGGCCGCCGGCGCCTGCGCGCCCGTCGCCGTCGTCGATCCGGAGGCGCGAACCGACCGCCGGCCCGGCCACGCCCGTCGCCGTCGCTGAGCCGGAGGCGCGAACCGACCGCCGGCTCGGCCACGCCCGTCGCCGTCGCTGAGCCGGAGACGCGAACCGACCGCCGGCTCGGCCACGCCCGTCGCCGTCGCTGAGCCGGTGGTGTGGACCGGCCGCCGGCGTCTGCGCGCCCGTCGCCGTCGTCGATCCGGAGGCGCGAACCGACCGCTGGCCCGGCCACGCCCGTCACCGTCGCTGAGCCGGTGGTGTGGACCGGCCGCCGGTGTCTCCGCGCGCGTCGCCGTCGCTGAGCCGGAGGCGCGGCCCGGCCGCCGGCGTCCGACGCGATGCTGAGCCGGTGCCGCGGACCGGCCGCCGGCGTCTGCGCGCCCGTCGCCGTTGCCAAGCCGCAGGTGCGGACCGGCCGCCGGCACTGAGCCCGAGGGGCGGACCAGCCGCCGACTCCGTACGCCTCCGCCCGGCCCCTCGGCGCTTCTCGCCGACCGGCCGGGCGGCCCCGTTCCGGGGCCCGTGGCGCCCCGCCGGAGCCTTCAGGGGCTCCTCAGGCCCCGTCGTCCTGAGCGTCCTGCTGCTTGCCGGCCAGCAGGAAGGCACGTTGCCGCTTCCCGTCCGCCTCCGGCTCCAGCAGCGTGTACGCCCGGACGGGCAGATCGGCCTTCGCGAGATGTGCCGCGATCGTGTCGGGGGCGTGCCAGTGGTGGTCCAGGGCCATCTGGTGCCCGAGGCCCTCCGTCGCCGCTACGTGTTCATCGTCACCTGTCTCGAACGCCACAAGGGCGTGCCCGCCGGGGGTCAGGACCCGGTGGAACTCGGCGAGGACCGTGGGCAGGTACTCCTGCGGCACATGGATGATCGAGTGCAGCGCGGCGATGCCGCCGAGGGTCCGGGGAGGCAGGTCCAGGGCCGTCATCGTGCCCACATGGAAGCGGACATCCGGGTGCGTGCGCCGGGCCAGGGCCACCATGCGGGGGGACACGTCGACCCCGAACACGGGCACCCCGAGGGCGTGGAGTCTCGCCGTGAGATGACCGGCGCCGCAGCCCAGATCGGCCACCGGGGCGGGACCGTGTTCCCGCACCAGGTCCGCGAACCCGGTGACCAGGGCACGGTCCACCGGGCGGGTGGCGAGACCGTCGGGGAAACGGGCGGCGTAGTGGGGGGCCATGGCGTCGTACGAGACCCGTGTGGCGCGTATGAAGTCCGGTTCCTGGGCGTTCACGCTGGCGCACGCTACTCGGCCGGACGGGGGACCGGGGGCGGGCTTTCGAGGGTTCACCGTCCCGCCATGTGGACGTCGGTCTCGGCCTTGGAAGCCGAACCGGCGTATGGAGCGGTGCTTAAGGGAGAGGAACGGGGGCGTGGCGTGGTATCCGTGGGGTACGCGGGAATGGAGCCCGGTCCTCCGGACGTTCCCCGCGACGGGACGCTCGGACTCGGGAGCGGTCCCGTGCAGGGATCACGGGGCGCCCTCCGCGGCGCCGGACGGCTCCGCGGCCACCCCGACGGACCCGGTCGACATCCGTTGATCCCACCGCCCGGAAAAGCCGGGTGAGTGTACCCATCCCAACCGCCGGATATGCGGCGGGCGGCCGACTTTTCTTCGCCTGAGGGGCTGAAGTTTCGCCATCGAGGGCCGGTCGACCGCTCGGTCGCCCTACCCTTCAAAGGGTGAACCATTTGATGTCCAGAGAGTCCGAGGCCGATCACCCCGGGGACGCCCTGCTCCCCGGCGCGCTGCCCGAGGCACTGCGCGCTGAACTTGTCGCCTTCCGCCGCGACCTGCACATGCACCCGGAACTCGGCAATCAGGAGTTCCGCACGACTGCCGCGATCAAGGAACGCCTCGAGAAGGCCGGACTTGCGCCGCGTGTGCTCGACGCCGGTACCGGGCTCTTCTGCGACATCGGCGACGGGGACGGCGTACGCCCCATGCTCGCCCTGCGCGCCGACATCGACGCGCTCCCCATCCCCGACACCAAGACCGACTGCGCCTACCGCTCCACCGTGCCCGACCGCGCGCACGCCTGCGGGCACGACGTGCACACCACGGTCGTCCTCGGCGCCGGACTCGTCCTCGCCGCACTGCACCGCGAGGGCAGGCTGCCGCAGCCCGTGCGGCTGGTCTTCCAGCCCGCCGAGGAGGTCCTCCCGGGCGGCGCCGCCGACGCCATCGTGTCCGGTGTCCTGGACGGTGTGGGGCGCATCATCGCCGTGCACTGCGACCCCAGGGTCGACGCGGGACGCATCGGGCTGCGGCACGGCCCCATCACCTCCGCCTGCGACCGGCTGGAGATCGCGCTGAACGGCCCCGGCGGCCACACCGCGCGCCCCCACCTCACCACCGACCTCGTCACGGCCGCCGCGCGTGTCGCCACCGAGGTGCCGGCGCTGGTCGCGCGCCGCGTCGACGCCCGGAGCGGACTCGGCGTCACCTGGGGCCGGATCGAGTCGGGCCACGCACCCAACGTCATCCCGCAGCACGCGGAGCTGTCCGGGACCGTGCGCTGTCTGGACCTCGACGCCTGGCGGCAGGCGCCCGACCTCGTGCACGCGGCGATCGACGAGATCGCCAACCTGTACCGGGCCAAGTCCGAGATCAACTACATCCGCGGGGTGCCGCCCGTCGTCAACGACCCCATCGTGACCGAGCTGCTGCGCGAGGCCATGGTCGCGCGCCGCGGCGTCCACTCCGTCGAGGACACCGAGCAGAGCCTCGGCGGCGAGGACTTCTCCTGGTACCTGGAGCACGTGCCGGGTGCCATGGCCCGCCTCGGTGTCCGCCGGCCCGGGGACCGCCTGATCCGCGATCTCCATCAGGGCGACTTCGACGTGGACGAGCACGCCATCACCGTGGGCGTCGAGCTGATGACGGCGGCGGCACTGCTGGACGCGGAGCGGTAGACCGTACGGGAGCGGGCGGTTCCGGGGGCGCCGACCGCGCGTCCCCGGGTTCCGGAGCGGTGGGCCCGAGGGACATCAGGGCGGTGCCGCGGGGCGCCGTCGGGGTGTCCCTCGGGGCACCCACGGAGGTGGCCGGAACCGGCTCCCGATCCGCGGCTTTCGCCCCCTTGTGACACTCCTCGGTAACGGCCGTCGCTCAAACGTGACCCGGTGGCGGCACGAATCGATAACGGCCGCGAGGAACCCCGTTCCCCTCCCCTTCTACGCGCGTTACTGTGCGCCGGAATCGCTGCTGTGGCGGCGCATTGGGGAAGCGGGCCGGTCACGGTGCCGTGGGGACGAAGGGGTGGCTTGCTGTGCGTGTGATCTCTCGGAGGACGAGGTTCTCCCAAGCTGCGGTGACCGTGGCGGTCATCGCCCTCGCGGCCGCTGGGTGCGGCAAGTCCAGCACGGAGTCGAACAGCAACTCCGACTCTGGCAAGAGCTCGTCCGGTTACACGGGCAAGGGCATCGGTCTGGCCTACGACATCGGCGGCAAGGGCGACCAGTCCTTCAACGACGCCGCCTTCGCCGGCTTCCAGAAGGCCGAGCAGGACTTCAAGATCGGCGGGCGGGACGTCGAGCCGAACGACAACGAGTCGGACGCCGACAAGGTGCAGCGACTCGAGCAGCTCGCCAAGGCGGGCTACAACCCGATCATCGGTGTCGGCTTCGTCTACGGGCCGGCCGTCAAGGAGGTCGCGGCCAAGTACCCGAAGATCACCTTCGGTATCATCGACGACAACACGGTCCAGGCGTCGAACGTGGCCGACCTGGTCTTCCACGAGGAGCAGTCCTCGTACCTGGCCGGTGTCGCCGCGGCGAAGACGACCAAGAAGAACCACATCGGCTTCATCGGCGGTGTGGACATCCCGCTCATCCACAAGTTCGAGGCGGGCTTCGACCAGGGCGCCAAGTCCGTCAACCCGAAGATCAAGATCGAGTCGCAGTACCTGACCCAGACGCCCCAGGAGGGCGGCTTCTCCAGCCCCGACAAGGGCAAGGAGGCGGCCAACGGCCAGATCGCGGCGGGCGCCGACGTGATCTACCACGCGGCCGGCCTCTCCGGTCAGGGCGTGATCCAGTCCGCCGCCGAGCACAAGGTCTGGGCGATCGGCGTGGACTCGGACCAGTACGAGCAGAGCGCGCTGGCCAAGTACAAGGACTACATCCTCGGCTCGGCCCTGAAGAACGTCGGCGGTGCGGTCTACGACCTGGCCAAATCCGTCGTCGACGGCAAGCCGCTGACCGGTGAGCAGCGCGGCGACCTCAAGTCCGGCGGTGTCGGCTTCGCGGACACCAACCCGAAGTACCAGGCGATGAAGGACGTCGTCGCGGCGGTCGAGAAGGCCAAGCAGGACATCATCGACGGCAAGATCACCGTCAACACCAACTAGGGCGCGTATTTGGTTGTGATCAACAGGTCGTCCGGGTGAGGTCCTTGAGCCAGATCATTGAGGCGCGCAGGTGGAGGCCGGCGAGGTAGCTGTCTGGGGTCTTGTCGTACCGAGTGGCGATGCCTCGCCAGGCCTTGAGCTTGTTGATCAGGCGCTCGACGGTGTTCCTCTCCTTGTACAGGTCGGCGTCGTGGCTGACGGGCCGGCCGCCCCGGGAGCCCTTCTTCCTCCGGTTGGCGGCCTGATCCGACTTCTCCGGGATGACTGCCTTGATGTGGCGTTTCCGCAGGTGGACCCGGTTGCCGCGGGACGAGTAGGCCTTGTCCCCGGCGACCGCGTCCGGACGGGTGCGCGGTCGGCCGCCGGGCCCGCGGACCCG
>NZ_JBEYXD010000033.1:0-93939 GCF_040644975.1 Streptomyces sp. NPDC046900
GCCCGCAGGCATGACAATCCTTCAGCTCACACGACCTGACGCAACATCGGCAGAACACTCACACCCCAGCCGAGCCGCCTAAACGATCGACGTTGGGCCTGGGCGAATGTTTTACAGGCAGCCTTGGCAGACGATGATGCTTTCCCTGTGGTTCCCCGCTGTTTCTCGCCTGATCTGGTGCAACTGTGGTGCGCGCATTCGTCGTCGACGCTCCGGGGGCGCCCTATCGCTTCTGTGCCCTGTAGCGCTTCATCAGCGCAGTGATCCGTGCGTGGTCCGCCTAGCCGTTGAGTTCGGCCACAAGATCGTCAGGGCACAACTCCCAGAGATCGCCCCCCATCGACAGTTGTTGGTGTCAGTTGGTGCCCGAAAAGGTCGGCGCAAAACAGGGCGAGAACCGACGGGCGTCAGCAGGGCGATGGATGCCTCGCTACCAATCTCGGACGGACTCCGCTCCCGAGATGAGGCTGTCGCGGGCGTCTTCGAGGCCGGGGCCGTAAAGTGCTTCGGCCTCGTTCACGATGTGGTCGAGGGCGGCGAAGAGTTCTTCGCTCTCTACGTTCTCGATGAAGCCCGATCGCCGGTCAAGCTGGTTAAAAGCCTCTCCGTAGGCACGCCCGATCTCCTCGGCGCGTGTCAGTCGGATGTCTGCGGGTTCTGCGGCGAACACTTGGAGGATCGCCTTCCGCGTCGTCTTGTACTGGGTGACGGCCCTCTTGTAGGTGGTGGCGCTGATCTGTTCGCGGCCGTCCCAGTCGCGCAACGGGTTGCTCCGGTTCTCCTCGACCCACTCGGGCTTGCGGACCCGGAGGGTGGACACGTAGGTGCCTGCTGGGATTTCGGGTCGCCAGATGTTGCGCATGGCCGAGGCGTATTTCGGCGGGGATGCTGTAGAGGTCCACTGATTCCAGCTCCGCCAGGCACTGCGGTTGAAGACGGTCTTCTCTGGTCATGCCGAACAGGTCGATGATGCGGATCCCCTGGAGAGAGGCCAGCCGGTTCAGCTCGCCCGCGGCGGAGAGGAGGCCAAGGCGTCCGTGTAGATGTAGCCGGGCCACCCCAGGGAAACGCTGGACGAGCTGAGCGCAGTCGAGGGAGTCGATATCCCTGATCGTCAGCTGCGTGACCTCTGATCTTGGTGCTGCCGACTGGCTGAGGAATTCATTGACCGTCTCTCCGGTGTACTCCGCCTTCCAGGCTATGACCGGGTCCTCCCGGACGCCGCTATCCCACCGCCGCTGCCGGGCGAGCTGGTCGCCCAGGTTCCATTCGGAGGCCCAGGAGTTCGCCGGTCTGTCATGGAGCAGGGGCATCGCTCCGACGACCTTGTGGCTGCGGGGCAGGACCCATGCGTGGTTGCACAAGGACAGCGCCCCGTTCCATGAGTGGTCGGTGAGCCTAAGCGGGGCGACGTCGCCGAGGTCGGCCACGGACGACGGCTCGGGGCCGGACCAGTCCAACTCGAGTACGGCCGCTGTCTGTGAATCGGCATCGAGTCGGACTATCTGCGCTACCGTCCACTCCCCGAGATCCCGCGAATGAGCGGCCACCGAGTCGCCGACTGTGAGCGGCCTTGGCGGCGCTGCCTGCTCCCGAACCGACATAGCCAGTGAGGAGCTTCTGATACGGGCACGGTTCCGAGCCGCCGCAGGCGAGCCCAGAGTGGGGCCTGTCAGGCGCACTTCGTCTCGTCAGGGGCTGCGTTGACCTGCTCGATGGACTCGACCTCCGCGCCGAGGTTGTCAATGCGGGTTTTCTGCCCGGGAGGCGGCCTGTACCGCCAGCTGGCTTCCGTCAGTCCGCGCAGCGCTGCGGTTCGTATTGCCCGGCGCCGCTCTTGGTGAGAACTGTGCGCGCGGCCTGCAGCAGTTCTTCGGAGAGCGGGTTGCCCCGGGTGGCGCGGGCGAGGACCAGGGCTCCGACCATGGTGCAGAGCTGGGTCAGACCGTCGTCGTCGACGGTGGCGAGCCGGGCGGCGCGGTTCCGTACCCCGCCGATGTAGATGCTCTGGGAACGGGCGGCCTGGTCGGGCTCGCGCCCCAGGTCGGCAGCGAAGCCGGAGACAGGGCACCCCTCCCCGACGTGATCACGATGCCAGATCGAGAGGTACTGCTCGATCATCGTCCGGCGGGCGGCCTCGTGGTCCCCGGTGGGCCCTTCGATGCCCGCGGACGCGTGTGGCTCCGGATTCTCGAAGGCGTGGGCGATGGCCTCGTCGACCAGGTCCTCCTTGGAGGCGAACTGCTTGTAGAACGCGCCGTGGGTGAGCCCGGAGGCCTTCATCAGGTCGGCGATGCTGACCGCGGTGCCTTTTTCGCGGAACATCCGGGAGGCGGTGGCCACGACGTGCTGCCGGTTCTCCTGCGCTTGCGCCTTGGACACGCGGCCCACGGGATCACTCTCCTCGATAGCTGTTGCTTGCAATCTATTCTATCTCGCGTTTAGTCTGACTGCGACATCTATTTTGCCGGTGAGGCGACCGCAGATCAGGCAGGGCCTGGCGCCGCCTCCCGCCGTCCGAGTCCGACGGCCTCCGTCCGGCAATCGCAGAATCATCGACAGCACGGGAGACCCCTGTGGCATCACCACCCACACCCGCCGACTCCTCGACGCCCGCGGCGCCCACGCCATCCGCCCAGCGGCGAAGGGTTTCCGAGGTGGTCCATCGTCGGCGCTGGGCCATCCTGACCGTGCTCGCGTTCAGTCTCCTGGTGGTGATGCTGGACAATTCGATCCTCAACGTGGCGATGAAGACCATCGCCCAGCCCGCTCCCACCGGACTCGGCTCCACCCAGAGCCAGCTGGAGTGGGCGGTCAACTCCTACACGCTTGTCTTCGCCGGGCTGCTCTTTACCGCGGGCCTGCTGGGTGACCGGCTCGGCCGTAAGAAGGTGCTGCTCTTCGGCATGGCCGTGTTCGGTGTGGGATCGGTACTGTCCGCGCTGTCGGACTCCTCCGGGCAGCTCATCACCTTCCGCGCCGTGATGGGCTTCGGCGGTGCCTTCATCCTGCCCGCCACTCTCGCGATCATCATGAACGTCTTCGAGCCCGAGGAGCAGCCCAAGGCCATCGGCATCTGGACCGGTGTGGTCGGTTTCGCCATAGCCGCCGGTCCGATCGCCGGCGGCGTTCTGCTGGAGCACTTCTGGTGGGGCTCGGTCTTCCTGGTCAATGTGCCGATCGTGGTCGCCGCGATGGCTGCGATGGTGGCGATCGTCCCCGACTCCAAGGACCCCAGGCCCGGCAGGCTCGACCCGCTCGGTGTGCTGCTGTCGATCATCGGTCTGGCGGTGCTGGTCTACGGCATCATCAAGGGCGGCCAGCTTGGCGACTTCACCCGGCCCCAGGCGTGGGCGACGATCCTGGGCGGCTTGGCGGTCCTTGCCGGCTTCGTGGTGTACGAGGCCCGCAGTGACCATCCGGCTCTCGACGTCACCTACTTCCGCAACCGGCGGTTCTCCGCCTCGGTTGCCGCCATCGGCCTGGTCTTCTTCGCTCTCATGGGCGTCACGTTCTTCAGCGTCTTCTACAACCAGAGCGTGCGTGGCTACAGCGTCCTGCAGTCCGGTCTGCTCGTGCTGCCACTGGCCGTCTCCCAGATGTTCTTCGCCCCGCGGGCCCGGCTGGTCGTCAACCGCTTCGGTGCCCGAGCCGTGTGCGCCTCCGGCCTCGTCCTGACCGCCGTGGCCTTCGCCGGCTTCCTGCTGCTCGGCCAGGACACCCCCATCTGGGTACTGGAGGTGCTGTTCTTCCTGATGGGCACGGGGATGGCCCATGTGATGCCGCCCGCCACCGTCATGATCATGTCGTCGTTGCCGCGGGAGAAGGCCGGCTCCGGATCCGCGGTCAACAACACCTTCCGGCAGGTCGGCGGGGCCATGGGCGTCGCCGTGCTGGGGTCGCTGCTGTCCACTACCTACCGCAACGGCATCGACGGCCACCTGGGCGTACTGCCCGCCTCCGACCGGCACGTGGCAGGTGAATCCGTCCAGGCGACCCTGGCCCTCGCCGAGAAGCTGGGACCGGCCGGCCGGCCCCTCGTGCAGCCCGCGCACGACGCCTTTATCCACGCCATGCACATCACCGCGGCAGGATCCGCAGCCGTCGCCCTGGTCGGCGCGGTCGTCGTGCTGGTCTTCCTGCCGGGCAAAACCGCCGCAGTGGCCGCCGGCCGCGATACGTCCCGGCGCCAGACCGCCTGAGCCGAGCGGCTGTCAGAACCATCCCGCGAGACACCGTAGGCGACCGTCCGGTGGGGACGTTCCCGCAGTGCCGCCGCGGACACTCCCGTCATCGAGACCGCGCTGTGGCTGCTCGCCGACAGCCCCGCTGACGCCCTGACCACACCTCAACTCAGTTATTCCATCACTCCGAGAGGATCGACTAATGATTGCCGACAACCTTGTTCTCATCCCTGGTGCCGGCGGCGTGGGCCGCGCGGCCTTCGAGCAACTGCGTGCTCAGGACGTGCCGGTGCGTTTCATGGTCCGCCGCGAGGACGAGCGCTCGGCCGAGTTGCGGGCACTCGGTGCGGAGGTCGTCATCGGCGACCTGACCCGTCCCGAGACGGTAGCGGCCGCGCTGCAGGGCGTGACCCGAATGTACTTCGCGATGCGCGTGTCGTCGGACCATCTACTCGCGGCAACCGTGGTGGCCTCCGTTGCCAAGGAGCACGGGAATCTGGAGGCCCTGGTCGACCTGTCGCAGATGACGGTGTCGCAGATGACCGCCATCAGCACCGAGGAGTCGCACCAGCAGCGCCTGCACTGGCTGGCTGAGCAGGTCTTCAATTGGTCGGGACTGCCCGTGGTGCACATCCGGCCGACGGCGTTCCTGGATACTCCCCTGTTCACCACGATGGCAGCGCGTTCGATTCAGGAGAGCGGCACGATCGCGCTGCCGTTCGGCACTGGACGCACCTCACCGGTCGCCGTAGATGACGTCGCCCGGGTCATCGCCACCGTGCTGCGGGATCCGACTCCGCATATCGGGCAGGTGTACGAACTGACCGGGCCGCGCTCGGTCGACATGACGGAGCTGGCCGCAGAGTTCTCTTCGGCGCTCGGCCGTCCGGTGTCCTATGCGGACATGCCGCTGGAGCGTTGGGAGGCCCAGCTCCCGAAGCTGGGGATGCCACCGCACCTTCAACAGCACGTCGCCACCATGGCCCAGCTGCACCGGGACAACCGCTACGACCGCACGGCCGACGACGTCAAGCGCGTGACGGGCGTCCCTGCCCAGTCGATCGAGGAGTTCGTGGCCGCCCGCAGGGACTTCTACCTGGGCTGAGTTGTCCCGGCCGCGACCGGGCCCAAGGCGACTGCTGGCACGGGGCCAGTCCTGGCCGTGGCCTCAGTGCGGCTGACAGGATAGCCGTCTGGTGTGGTGGAAAAGGCCTGGGTGGCCAGGTGCCGGCCGATGGAGTCGATCACGGCGGCCTGGTGGAAGTCGGTGTGGGTGTCGACACCGCCGACCACCGCTGTCTCGTCTGCCATGCTGATGACGCTGTCCTTCCGTGCGGCGCATGAGGGATGGCACGCGCCGGGCGGGCGGGAGGACAAGGCTGTGATGGGACCTTTGGCCGGGCTCCTGACTTGTTCAATCGAGCCCAGACGCCCGGTCTGCAGCCGTAGCGTCCAGGGTGCCGGTCGGCACGGGCCCGACTCCCGGCCACCGGCGGCGACCGCAAGACCGATGCGAAAGACGCTCTCCACGTCGCCCAAGTCGCCCTGTTCCGCCACGACCTGCGGATCGTCGTTGCCGAGGACCAGACCACGATTCTGCGGCTGCTGACCGAACGGCACGACGACCTGGTCCACGAACGCACCCGCGTCCTGAACCGGCTCCACGCCGTCCTGCGCGATCTCCCGCCCGGAGGTGCACCCACCGGACTGTCCGCCGGCAAAGCCGCTGTCGCCGTGAAGGCCATCCGGCCCGTGACGGCCACCGACGCCTGCCGCCGCGACATAGCCCGCGACCTGTTGGCCGACCTGCGGCGCCTGGACCGGCAGGTCAAGGACAACGAGGCTGAGATGCGGGACGCGCTCGCCACGACCCACACCACGCTGACGACCTTGCCAGGCCTGGGCACCGTGCTGGCCGCCAAGGTCATCGGCCATGTCGGAGACGTCAGCCGCTTCCCGACCGAGCACCACTTCGCCAGCTACACCGGCAGCGCACCCCTGGACGCCTCCAGCGGCAACAACGTCCGCCATCGGCTCAACACCGGCGGCAACCGTGCGCTCAACTCGGTCTTGCACATCGTCGCCGTATGTCAGATCCACGACGGCGGGCGCGGGCAGGAGTACTACCTGCGCAAGATCGCGGAAGGAAAGACACCAGCGGAGGCCCGTCGGGCCCTGAAACGACGGCTTTCCAACGTGGTCTACCGGATCATGAAACGAGATCAACGGAACCACCTCGCACAGGCCGCTTGACACACAGAGGCGCTATGAGGTCACAAACGCCCGACCGGCCGTGCGCAGGACGGCACCGCCCGAAGCGGCCGACAAATCATCAACAGGACAGCATGCGTCGGTCAGATGGCGGGTCAGACCCCTCGGACGGCGCCATCACCGTCCTCACAGTCAGCCGTGGATGTCAGACGGCGGCGCTGGACTTGGCCAGGGGAGCCCATCGGGAGACGCAGACAAAGGGGCTCTCCTGCCTGATGTGTGGGTCATGCTGAGGCGGGTTGGCGTCCGGGGAGTTGGGGGCGGGGGCCGGCGAGGGTGAGCATGGCCAGGGCGATGATGGCGTCGGCGGAGTGGAAGCCGAAGTCTCTGCGGATGATCAGGCGGGTCTTGGTGTTGGTGGACTCGATCAGTCCGTTGCTCATGCCGGTGGTCAGCGCGGCGCGGATCGCCTGGTAATGGCGGCGGACACGGCGCTGGAGGTCGACGAAGACGTCGATGCGGCAGCGGCGGGCCCAGCCGATCCACCGGTCCAGTGCCCGCAGGGCGGCGGTGGGGCGGGACTTGGCCAGGGAGAACACTGCCCGCAGGGCCTCCTTCAGGCGCCAGGCGCGGTGCAGGCGGGGGTCGGTGGCAGCCGATCCAGGCGAGTTTCGCGGCCCGCCTTACCGCTCACCGACGGTGCAGCTGCCGCCTCCGACAGAGCCCGGCCCGCCAACACCGCGAGCCACCGCACCGCCAGCAGCCGGTTCACCTCCGGCAGCCCCGCCCAGACCCCCTCGTCCAGGCCCTGAGGGGTCAGGCTCTGGGGCAGCCGCCCCCTGCGTCGTCCACGACGACTCGCTCTCCTCTTCACCTTGCCGGGCCCGCAGCCGCTCGACCACCACGACCAGCCGCAACAGCCCCTCACGCCCGATTACCGGCACATCACCTACCTGATACCCATTCATAGGTGCAGTGAGCTCGGCGGATTGAGCACGACTACCGGGAGCTCAAGCACGGCCTGGGTCTGGACCACTTCGAGGGCCGCTCCTGGGCCGGCTGGCACCACCACGTCACCCTGGTCACCGCCGCCCACGTCTTCCTCACCGAGCAGCGGATGGCCCCAAAAGCCCGCACACCGGCCTCACCCTCTACCAGATCCTCGATGCCCTCCAAGACCTGCTGAACTGCTGGACCGGCGTGTGTACCACCTGCCACCAGCCCCTGCCCCGATCCCGGATCAGACAGCAGCCAGCAAGACATCCCACGCTAATGGAGTCCTACTAGCCGGACCGCAGTCCCGTCTACGTGCTCAACGTGTTTGCGGGTACGCGGAGGCGTCTGCTGCGTGCTTGGTACTGGCGGGCGGCGGCGATTGCCGGGCTTGATCGCCAGTACGTCGGTGATGTGCCGTCGGAGATCGCTGGCTGGGCAACGGCGTTCTTCTCTTCGTCAGCGGACTTTGACTTGTCTGGGCAAAAGTTCGGACCTGTTGCCTGAAACTTTCGCGTAACAGAGTCTTTCTTTGGCGCAATCGTGGCTATACGATCCGCTCAAGAACTCGGAGACCGAGCCAGTCGCTCACCAGTGATCCCGGTGGGCACTGATGCGCAGCTCGACGTAGCACACGCACCTGCCGTCACGCCGTCCCCGTCCCGCTCGCACCGCTGCGATCGGTCACCTGTCCGCCTTTTTCTGAACATTCCGGCGCATACCGCACCCTTCCTGGCCGGGCCGTCTCCTCGCGACGGCCCGTTGGTCTGGCGTACCCCTGAGGAGGTTCCATGCGCATAGCCTTTCGCCGCCGCCTCACCGTGTTCGGCGCGCTGCTCGCACTCTTGGGCAGCATGCTGATCGGTTTGGCATCGGCGTCCGTCCCGGCCGCGGCGTCCCCACTGGACGCTGCGGCGCCGGAGAGCTCCGGCAATCAGTACAGAGTCCTGGTCTTCACGAAATCCACGGAGGCACACCCGTCGGTGACCAACGCCGGTGTGGACGCCATAAGGCAGCTGGGCGATCAGCTCCGGTTCGCGGTTCAAGTGACCGACGACGCCCGCAAGTTCGACGAGGAGCACCTCAAGCAGTACCGTGCCGTCGTCTTCCTCAACACCAACGGCGACGTGCTCACCACCGCCCAGCAGGACGCCTTCGAGGCGTACTACCGCGCGGGCGGCGGCCTCGTCGCCATCGGCTCGGCGATCGAAGCCCAGCCCGACTGGAAATTCCTGTCCGACGTCCTCGGCACCCGGGCATCCGGCCGGACCGACGTGCAGCCCGGCACCATCAAGGTCGCAGACCGCGTCCACGAGGCGTCCAAGAACCTGCCGGAGTACTGGACCCGTTCCGACGCCTGGTACAACTTCAAGTCCAATGTGCGCGGCAAGAGCCATGTCCTTGCCACCGTCGTCGAGGACACCTTCAAGCAGCAGCCGTCGGGTGAGACGCTCACCGGCATCAAGGGCGGCACGATGGGGGCCGACCACCCGGTCACCTGGTGCAAGGACTTTGAGGGAGGCCGCTCCTTCTACACCGCGCTCGGCAACACCGCGGGCAGCTTCCGCGAGGGCGACATGCGCTCGCACCTCGGTGGCGCGATCAAGTGGGCGGCCGGGCAGGCCGACCCGGTGTACTCCGACTGCGGCGCGACGGTGCTGTCCAACTACCAGCAGACGGCCGTAGCAGCCCCGCCGAACCTGGGCGAGCCGATCGGCTTCGACGTCCTTCCCGACGGTCGGACCCTCCAGACCGACCGCCGCGGCAGCGTCCGGCTGCACGACCCCGAGTCGAACAAGACCACCGTGTTGGCCCAGATCCCGGTCTACCAGAACAGCGAAGACGGCATGTACGGGCCGGGGATCGACAACGACTTCAAGACCAACCACTGGGTCTACCTCTACTACGCGCCTCCCACCGTGAAGGACGTGAAGCTGTCGACGGGTGAGGTCGTCACGCAGACGACTCCGACGGCGGACGCGCCGACCACCGGGGCCTCACCGTCGGTCTGGGATCCCTGGGTCGGGTACTTCCAGCTCTCCCGCTTCAAGTTCGTCGACGCCACCGGGGACACACCGGCGCACCTCGATGTCGCCTCTGAGCAGGAGATCATGCGGGTTCCGGTCAACCGCGGCGCCTGCTGCCACGTCGCGGGCGACATCGACTTCGACAAGCACAACAACCTGTGGATGGTCACCGGCGACGACACCCCGTCCGGCGGCGGCAACTCCGGGGGCTTCGCTCCCTTCAACGACATGATGACCACGACCGGGCAGTACAACGCCCCGTTCGTCGACGCCCGCCGCTCGGCGCAGAACACCAATGACCTGCGCGGCAAGCTCCTGCGCATCACGGTCAAGGACGGCGACATCGCCGCCGGCGACCAGAACAAGTTCGGCGGTGCCTACACGGTGCCCTCGGGCAACCTCTTCCCGGTCGGCAAGGAGAAGACCCGTCCGGAGATCTACGGGATGGGCTTCCGCAACCCGTTCCGGGTCCAGGTCGACGAGAACGACGTCGCCTACATCACCGACTACTCGCCCGACTCGCAGACTCCGCAGAACTTCCGCGGGCCGGCCGGTACCGGCCGAGTGGAGATCGTGCGCAAGCCGGCGAACTACGGCTGGCCGCTGTGCGTGAAGCCGGATCTGCCGTACTACCGCTGGAACTTCAACACCTCCACGCCGCTGGACAGTCCTGCGCAGCCGTTCGAGTGCAACAACCCCGAGCACGGCCCGCAGAACAACTCCCGGTGGAACCTCAACGGCGGACCCACCGTCGAGCCCGGCCTCGAGTACGGTCCGCCGATCACCAACCCGGACATCTGGTACTCGTACACGCCCGAGAACCGGGCGGACAACCCGATCGGTACGCCGTGTCTCGCCTACTACAACGGCTCGGGTGCCACCAGCTGCCCGCGGCTGTTCCCTGAGCTGGGTACCGGCGGTGTCGGCCCGCAGGGCGCGGCCAAGTACCACTTCGACCCGGACAACCCGGATCAGACGAAGCTGCCGCCGTACTACGACAACGCGGTCTTCATGGGCGAGTTCACCCGGGACACCCTCAAGGAGGTCCGCCTGGACTCGAAGGGCAGGGTGTTCAAGATCAACGACCTGCTCGACTGCGCCGGTCTGAACACCAGGCGGGTCCCGGACACGAACAAGCCGTTCGAGTGCGACAACCCGATGGACATGCAGTTCGACGGGAAGGGGCACTTCTACCTGCTCGGCTACGGCGACGGCTTCTTCAACAGCAACGCCGACGCCGGCCTGTACCGGTGGGACTACGTCAAGGGCAAGCGCGCACCGATCCCGGTGCTCGCGGCGACGCCGACGAACGGCTCCGCACCGCTGAACGTGCAGTTCTCCAGCGCTGGTTCACGGGATCCCGACGCGGGCGACTCGATCCGGTTCGAGTGGGACTTCAACGGTGACGGAACCGTCGACTCGATCGACCCCGACCCGAACTACACCTACACGACGCCGGGACAGTACACCGCGAAGCTGACGGTGCTCGACTCCAGCGGCAAGTCCGCCTCGGCGAACACGACCATCACGGTCGGCAACACCGCGCCCACCGTGACCGTCAACACGCCGGTCGACGGCGGCCTGTTCTCCTTCGGCGAGAGCATCCCGTTCTCGGTGACGGTCACCGATCCCGAGGACGGGACGATCGACTGCAGCAAGGTCGAGGTGACGTTCGTCCTCGGCCACGACACCCACGGCCACGCCGAGCAGAGCGCCCACGGCTGCACGGGTGTGCTGGCGACCGATGCCAACGACGTGTCCCACGGGGGCAACGTGTTCGGTGTCATCAGCGCCTCGTACACCGATAAGGGCGGAGCCGGCGGCGTTCCGGCGCTGACGACAGTCGCTCAGAACCAGATCCGGCAAAAGCGCCAGGAGGCCGAGGTCGCCCTGGAGGAGTCCGGTACCAACGTCGCCACGACGAACGACCCGGCCGGCGGCAGCCAGCACCGCGGCAGCCTCGGCGACGGCGACTGGATCGGTCTGAACGGACCGTTCGACCTGCACAGCATCGACTCGCTGACGTTCCGGGTGGCGAGTACGTCGACGCAGGTGCCGGCGGGTAGCCCGATGGCCGCCGTAGAGGTCCACCTCGACTCGGTGACCGGGCCGGTTCTCACCAAGGCGAACCTCACGTCGACCGGTGCTACGGCGGCCTGGGAGAGCCAGAAGTTCCCGATCACCGACCCTGGCGGCAAACACAAGATCTACCTCGTGTTCCGGTCGGTCACGGGCGGCCAGACCGGCGCCAACCTGTTCAACCTCAACTGGGCCGAGTTCGGCGGACAAGGAGTGAGCGCTTCCTAGCACCACCCCGCGGCCGGGGGCGCCGCACGCTCACTGCGGCGCTCCCGGCCCTGATCTGGTACAGCCACTTCGAAAAGAGGGACCACGATGGCCTTCAACAGCAAGTTCAGCCGACGCCGGTTCATGGCCGGCACGGGCGCGGCGGTAGCCGCGGCGTTCAGCCCGATCGGCCCCGCATCCGTGTTCACACCGGCCCAGGCGAGCGCGGCCAACGGGCGGCTCATCCCCGCCGGCAAGCTGGGCACGATCACCTACAGCCAGCGCGACGTGCCCACCCGGGTCGGCATCGCGGCGAGCAGAGCGCTCGGCGTCGCACCCACCATGGGCTACCTGGGCGGCCCCAACTTCCCGCAGGACCCCACCGACCTCGGCCCGCTGGTGCCGCTGCCCGGCGGCTGGGCGGAGCTGTTCGAGTTCCTGGCGAACTGCGGTTTCAAGCAGATCGAGTTCGCCGGCTACGGCCAGAACGCCGCGAACCCTGGCGGCGACGTGCCCAACCCCGCGCCCGGCGGCGTCACCACACCGCAGTCGCGGGCGGCGTACCTGGCGTACGCACGCACCCTGCGCGGCTTCCTCGACGCCTACGGCCTGGAGGCGATCGGCAACCACGGGTTCATCCCCAACACGTGGAACGGCCCGAACAGCGCCGGCGGCACCATGGCCGCACAGGACTACGAGCGGCTGCAGACCGAACTCGAGTTCGCGGCGATCCTGGGCACACCGTTCATGGGCACGGGCAATGACCCGACGAACTCGGGCAACCGCAACATCGAGCCGTGGACCGTCGCCGGCGAGAAATGGGAGGCGCTGAACACGATCAGCCGGCAGTGGGGCATCCACCTCTACACCCACAACCACTCGCCGGCGTACAACTTCCTGCAGGACGGCCCCATGGTCACCGTGACCCAGGACCGCGTGACCGGCAAGCCCATCGCGCCCACCCAGGTGCGGGGGGAGTCGGGCAAGCGCCTCATGCAGCACTACCTCGACGTCACCGACCCGGCCCTGTGCGTCATCGAGATGGACGTGTACTGGGCGCACGTCGCCCAGCACCAGTGGCGCTGGCGCTACGACTGGGAGGGCAACCGCGTCGAGGACATCTTCGACCCGGCCGCCCAGGTCGCCAAGCAGCCGCAGCGCTACCAGCTGTTCCACGCCAAGGACGGCGACGCCACCGGCGAGGCGCCCGGCGTCGGCAACGGCTACAACTTCATCCCGTTCGGTGACCCCCGCAGCGACATCGACTACACCACCTTCTACGAGGGCGTCGGCGCCAAGGGGCACTACAACGCGAACTACGAGCAGGACAACGCCCCGGGCGGCAACTCGGACCCGGGCCAGTCCCTGCGGTTCTCCAGGATCAGTGCGGCCGGCATGGCGGCACTGCGCGGCTGACACCCGGCCGCTTCCCGTCCCGTGCCGCGGTGGCCGCCGCGGCACGGGCGGGGCACTGGCCGCCGCACCCGCCCCGGACTTTTGCGTGAAAGAACAAAAGTTCCATAAGTAACACCCAAAGGTATGGACCACTCTTGGCGAAAGTCATTATGGTGGAAGCCATGGCACAGCATGTTGCGCTGATATGAACGCGTCAGAGGTGACCCCGATGCGAAGCCCACAACCGCTGCATGTCGAGCTGCTGCGGCTGCTACGCGATGAAGGCGCGTTGTCGCGTGCCGAGCTGGCCGACCGCCTTGAGGTACCCCGGCGGCGGCTGCTCGCCGAACTGGAGCGTCTGATCGCGGCGGGCTACGCCGCCGAGGCCGGGCCCGCCACGTCCCGAGGCGGTCGCCGGTCGACGCTCGTCGAACTGAACCCGGATCTGCGCTTCGCCTCCATCGACCTGGGCGCCACCTCGATCGACGTCGAGGTGACCAACGGCCGGCTGGAACAGGTCGCGGCGTACCAGGAGTCCGCCGACCTCCGCTCGGGACCGAAGGCGATCCTCCACCGGGCCGACGAGTTGCTCGCAAAAGCCCGCACGGAGGGGGCGTACGAGCGGCTGACCGCGATCGGCATCGGAGTGCCCGGCCCGGTGAGCTTCCGCGACGGTGTGCCGGTGTCGCCGCCGATCATGCCGGGCTGGGACCGATTCCCCGTGCGCGAGTACCTCACCCGTAAGCACAGCTGCCCCGCGGTCGTCGACAACGACGTGAACATCATGGCGATAGGTGAGCGCCATGGCGGCGCCGCGCACTCGGTCAACGACTTCCTGTTCGTCAAGATCGGAACCGGAGTCGGGTGCGGCATCTTCCAGGACGGAAACGTCTACCGCGGGACCGACGGCTGCGCCGGCGACATCGGGCACATCCAGGTCGACGCGCACGGGCCGGTCTGTTCCTGCGGCAACGTCGGCTGCCTCGAAGCGCTGTTCAGCGGCGCCGCACTCGCCCGCGAGGCGACCGCGGCGGCGCGCTCGCACAGGTCCCCGGCACTGGCCGAGCGGCTTGCCGCCTTCGACGCGGTCAGCGCAAAGGATGTGGCCGAAGGCGCGTCCGAGGGCGACGTGACGTGCATCCGGCTCATCCGCGACGGTGGGCACCACGTCGGCAGCGTACTTGCCGGCTTGGTCAGCTTCGCCAACCCCTCGATGATCGTGATCGGTGGCGGGCTCGCCCAGCTCGGACACATCCTGCTCGCCGAGATCCGCAGCGTTGTGTACCACCGGTCGCTGCCGCTTGCGACCAGGAACCTGCCCGTTGTGCTGTCCGAGCTGGGGCCGCGCGCCGGTGTGACCGGCGCCGCGGTGCTGGCCAGCGACCTCGCCTTCGAGCAGGCGTCATGACGGACAACCCGCAAGACAGCCCGCACGCCTGTGGGGCAGGTCGCGTAGCGGTACTCGTTGATGACGCCGCCGAGGACGCGGGTGCGCAGGAGTCTGCGCGTATCGAAGTCGTGCACGGTGGCGGGCTGTTGGACCGAGTCGGGTGGCAGCTGACCGCGGGCCCGATGAGGCCGATGCGCGTTGTAGTGCTTTTGTAGGTAGCCAGGACCTGTCGGGCGTGAGCCTCGCCCATGATGAGGACGTGCTCGAGGGCCTCACGCCGGATGCTACGGTCCCAGACCGTCCAGGCGGCGATGGGGTGGCCGAGCCGGGCCAGCTCGCCCTGGATCCTCCCATGTCCCCACCTGGGGTTCTCCCTGGTTGTCATGGCGCCCGGCTCCGGCAAACCTGGAGACCAGTGCATCCACCACCGTTCGGGATGCGCCAGTTGACCAGGATCGGGTACAAGACTCACTCCTGCTCACTGACCAGGAACGGTCCTTGGGCGCCAAGCTCCCGTCGGCCCGCCCGATGGTCGCCGACGGCCGACGGCCGGCGCCTCGGCATGTCCCCTGTGCACGCCGAGAAGCCCCGGGCCCGTCGGTTCCACTTCGTCCGGACGAGCGTGGCGCGGGTTCAGCTCCACGCCCGGACGCTGCTACTCCGGTTGTGCCGCGGCCCGGACCTGGCGGACCGCCTCCTGCACGCCACCGTTCCAGGGCGTGCCGTGCCCCGGCAGCACCCACTTCGCCCGTATCTCCCCGAGCCGGTCGAGCGACGCCAGCGCCTGCTCCCGGTCATCGGTGAACGGCGCCGGCTGCGGCCCGCGCTGTCCGGTGAGTACGTGCCGGGTCGTGAGGCCGTCGCCGACGAACACCGCGTCGACGTCGGGCACATGAACGGCGATGCTGCCCGGCGAGTGCCCCGGCAACCCCATGATGCGGGGCGCGCCCGGCAGGTCGAGCACGTCGCCGTCGTTCACCTCCGACACCTCGGTCAGGTACGTCGTGCGCAGGCCGCCCTTGCGGCCCGCGTACCAGAGAAAGCCGGCCACAGCGCCGAGTCTGGCGTGCCCCCAGCTGGGCTTGGGCTTGACCTCGCCCCGGGCGCGCGCGGCGTCGGCGCTGTGGACGAAGACCGGGATTCCGTGGTCGCGGCGGAGCCGTTCCGCGAAGCCGAGGTGGTCGGTGTCGCCATGGGTGAGTACGACGCCGCGGATGTCGGCCAGGGTCCGGCCCAGGGCGGCGAGTTCGGCGATCAGCTCCCGCCAGTGGCCGGCCAACCCGGCGTCGACGACCGTCACGCCGTCGTCGGTGACGACCAGATAGACCGCCACTATGTCGTTCCCGATGCGATGCAGGTGCTGATCGAGCTTCATGATCCTTCTCCTCGCCGAGCTGCGATGATGGCTACGATACATAGCCATCATGGCTATGGTCCATAGCTATGATGAAGACGACATCGCACCGGCCGGAAGGAGTTCGCATGCCGACGCCCGAACGCACCTCGCTCGAAGCCATCGTCGAGGCAGCCCGCGACATCCTGGAGTCGCAAGGGCTCGCTCAGCTGACCATGCAGGCGGTCGCCGACCGGGTCGGCGTGCGCGCCCCCTCGCTCTACAAGCGGGTCCGCAACCGTGACGCCCTCGTCCTCCTCGTCACCGAGGCCACCCTTCTCGACCTGGAAGAACACCTCCACGCCGTCCCGACGGCCCCGGACCCTCGCGAGACCCTGGCCGATCTGCTCCGCGCCTTCCGCGCCTTCGCCCACGCCCGCCCGGCCGCCTACCATCTGATCTTCACGAGCTCCCCGGGCCCCACCAGGCCCGACCCCGCCCGCCTGGCCCGCGCGGCGGCCCCCGTCCTGCAGATAGCCGCCGAACTGGTCGGCCCCGCCGAAGCCCTGGAGGCGGCCCGCATGATCACCGCCTGGGCGCACGGCTTCATCAGCATGGAACTGGCCGACGCCTTCAACCTCGGCGGCGATGTGGACCGCGCCTTTGAGTACGGCATGGCCCACCTGGCGGCCGCCCTCACCAGGCCGGCCTGACGCGGTCCGACCGCCCGTAGCGTGCCTTCCAGTCCCGTCCAGGCCGTACGGGTCTGGCTGCGTTGCCCATACGGCACCGAAAACTGACCCTGTCACCAGCCCGGCAGGTGCCGACCTGCCCTCCTCACGCGCCCATCCGAGCTGTCCGGCCGGGTCGCCCTGTACCGCCACAGCCGCGTCGCGCTCTCGCCGTCGGGCCGACCGGGCCGTTCCGCGCTTACGCTGCCCGGCCCCCGGCTGGGGTGCGGGAGGCTCCACTTAGGCTTTGGCCATGCTGCTGATCCACGGCGGGGAAGCCGTAGCTGACGCTCCCGAACTGCGCACGGGAGGAGTTCCACTCGTCCCGGACGGATTCGTCTGGCCGAACTGCCGCGAGTGTGGCGGGCCCATGCAGTTCCTCGCTCATCTGCCCCTCGATCTCGGGGCGGTCGCGGTGTTCTTCTGCCAGAACGACCCCGGCATGTGCGACGACTGGGATGCCACCGCCGGAGCCAACCGCGCCTTTGTGTTCAGTGGTCGACTCGCGCCGGCCACCGTTCCCACCGAGGGTGAGACCCTGCTCGGTGCGGTCACCGCCCTGCGCCCCCACCCAGTCGACGTCCCCACCGCGGAGCCGGTCCTGGGCCGGCTGGGTGGCGAACCCGACTGGATCCAGGATGACGAGACTCCCGACTGTCCCTCCTGCAGCGCCCGTATGACCTTCACGGCCGAACTCGAAGAGGGGGCCGACTTCGCGACCTCCGCCAACTTCGGCGGAGGTGGTCGCGGCTACGTCTTTCACTGCCGCCCCTGTAGCGCGGCTGCCTTCCTCTGGCAGCGCTGAAGACTGCCGCCAGGCTCATGTCCGGAGCCGGAGCCGGAGCGCTGCGACGGTGACGGCTCCGTGAAAGACACAGGCCAGGTTCGGCGGCAGAACGGCCGTGCTCTCCTGTGCCCAGCCTCGCTCGGTGGGTACCCGGCGGCGAAGGGCGGTGAACGGCACCGCCGAGCCGGGGAAGGAGATCGACCATGACCCAGCACGTGCGCGACATCATGACCACCGCACCGGTGACCGTGGAACCGCAGGCCTCCGTGGCCAACGTGGCCCGGTTGATGCGTGACCAGAACATCGGCGCCGTCCTGGTCACGGAGAAGGATCACCTGCGCGGACTGGTGAGCGATCGCGACCTGGTGGTAGGGGCCCTCGCGCAGGGCGTAGACCCGGAGCAGACGACCGTGGCGAACGCGTGCAGTGATGATCTGGTCACCATCGGCCCGGACGATGAACTCGACCGTGCTGTCGGGATGATGCGTGAGCACTCCGTCCGTCGCATCCCTGTCGTCGAGGGCGACCATCCGGTCGGCATCGTCTCTCTCGGCGACATGGCGATCGAACGCGATCCCCGTTCGGTGCTCGGCGACATCAGCGCGGCGCGGCCCAACGAGTAGCGGGCTTCAGGGGTCCCCACCAGGTCACGCGGAGGCTCACGGCCGCGCTACGCCTTCGACGTCCCGCGCCGTACCGCCGTCGGCATCAGTGCAGCGCATCGAGGAGGTTGCCGTGGCCCTGAGGCAGAAGCAGGCGTCCGCGGCCGGATCCGCTTCGACTTGGACGGCTTTCCCTCATCACGCACCGAGTGTCCTCGCCCGGCGTGAGGATGTCTGCCGTGCCTGAGCTACCGGACGTCGATGGGTTCCGCCAGGTGCTCGAGTCCTGCGCGAAGGGCAGAGCCATCCGTCGCGTCGACGTGCGCGACACGGGTGTCCTGCACGGGGTGGGCGTACGGCGGCTGCGCGACGCGCTGGAGGGCCGCCGGTTCACCGAGCCGGAGCGGCGTGGCAAGTGGCTGCTCGCCCATACCGGCGGCCCCACCCTCCTCCTGCACTTCGGCATGACCGGCCGACTGCTCTGCGCCCGTCCCGACGACGCGGTCGAGCCACACGACCGTGTCCTGTTCACCCTCAGCGGCGACCGCCAGCTCCGCTTCCGCGACCAGCGCAAGCTCCAGGGCCTGTGGCTGGCCGACGACGACTCCGGCGTCGCCCGGCTACTGGAGCGCCAGGGGCCCGATGCGCTGACCGTGGACCGTGAGGAGTTCGAGGACGCGCTCTCCTCACGTCGTGGCCACCTCAAAACCACGCTGACCGACCAGTCCGTCCTGGCCGGTCTCGGCAATCTGCTCGCCGACGAGATCCTGTGGCGTGCCCGGCTGCACCCGGGCACCCGGGCCGGCGATCTGACGGAGATCGAACGCCGGGACCTGTACACCGGCATGCGACGCACACTGCGCTCCGCGGTCACCGCCGGCTGCGTCCCACCGCGCGATTCATGGCTCACCGGCCACCGCGACGACCCCGACCCGATGTGCCCTCGCTGCGGCGCCCATCTGCGCCGCACCCGCATGGCAGGCCGCGGCACGGTGTGGTGCCCGCGGTGCCAGCCGGACGAGGCCTGAGCCCGTCGGGACGGTCCCTCGTACGTCAGATGTCTCGGCCGAGCACCCAAGGACACTGTTTGGGGTCGGTCCGGACGACACGGCCTTGCGGCCTGGGCCGTCGCCCAGCGTCTGTTGACGGGCAGTCAGCGTCCCGTCGTCGTGTGCGGAGGTGGCCTCGTTCCGGCGGCCCACCTCTTCGCGTCCCGGCGCGAACGCGCATCCGGCCGGCTCAGCTGCCGCCGTTCAGCGTCTGGTGAGGAGCGCGGCGATAGGCGGTCCGGTCGAGGGAGGCGAAGCGGCCCGGGTGATAGAAGCCCCAGCGGGCGGCGATCTCGGTGACCGTGGCACCACCGGTGGGATCGGCGGCCCCCAGGTCCCGATGAACCTGCGCCAGCCGCACCCGGCGCAGATGGGCGAGCGGGGTGGTGTCCAGATGACGCCGGAAGGCGTACTGCAGGGCCCGTACGGTGACACGAGCGGCCGCGGCGATCTGGGCCACGGTGATCGGCTGGTCGGCGTGGTCGTCGATGTAGGCGAGAGCGCGACGCAGCATCGCCGGGTGCGCGTCGCCCCTGTCGGTGTCCGCCTCCTCGGTGAGCGCTGTGCTGGGAAACGCGGACAGCACGCTCGCCGCCAGGTGCTGGGCGGCGGTGGAGGCCACCAGCGGCTGGTCCGCGACGGCCGGATCGGCAAGGACGTGGTCACGCAGATAGCCGATGGAGTGGGCCAGTTGCCGGGCGGCCGCTGCGGAGCGCGGCCGGTGCCCGGTCAGCCGGACCGGCCGGTCGTCGTGCGGTCCGGCGGAGCCTGCCACCTGGGTCAGCAGGACGGGATCGAGCATCGTGATGTTGTAACGCGCGTTGCAGATCCGCCCGGAGTACAGCAGGTCGGGCGGTGCGAACAGAGCCACGTCGCCGGGGCCGAAGGCGTCCTCGACTCCCTGGAAGGTGTGGTCCTGCACGGTACCGTCGTGGACCACGCACAGACAGTTCCTGCCGAGCGGCGTCACCGAGTAGCTCATCTCGAAGTCGAGGTCGATGTCGTCGACGCTCACCGAGGCGATGCCGGTCCGCGAATGCGGGCGCGACTGGGGCCGGGTGTACTGCTGCCGATGCGCATCTTGGCGTAGGCCTGGCTCAGGAAGTCCTCGGTCGCCGCCAGGTCGTCGCTGTCGAAGGTCAGCGTCTCCATGGATGTCAGTTGCCCGCGGCCGTCTCCGTCATGTACCGGCTGAGCAGGTATTTTTCGTTCTTTGGACAACAGGTGGCGAGGCTGTTCGCCTGATGGCTGTTCCCGGCAGCCCGCTGCGCGCAGGCTGTGGGACATGATCGGGCACGACGAGCACGCGGACCGGGTCACGGCCCTGCAGCTGGAGGTGGAGCAACTCCGCCGTGCCGCGGACTCGCATGCTCTCGTCGACCAGGCGATCGGTGTGGTCATCACCGTCGGTGGCCTGCGCCCCGATCAGGGGTGGGAGGTACTGAAACACATCTCGCAGCACACCAACGTCAAGCTGCGGGAGGTGGCCCGCTGCCTGGTGCAGTGGCCGGCCGGCGGGCCGTTGCCCGAGGTCGTCCGCCGGGCGCTGTCCCACGCGGTGGACCACGTGCGAAGTTCGGACGGGGACCGCTCGTGTGAGAGCGACGAGGACGAAGAAGCCGTGATGTGCAGCCGGGCTTCATGAAACCGAGCCGTCGCGGTCAGGTCAGGAGAGGCCTCGGCACCGGTGCCGCTACCGGACGGGCACGCGGGTCCGCGGTCCGCAGCACGTCCAGGGTCGTGCCCGCCGACGCAGCGCCCCGCTGCCCTCGTCTGCGCAGGGTTCGCCGACGACTGACCGCTTCACCGCCGTCGTGGGCCACCGAGGCTGTGGCCATCGAGTCAGGACGCGGCCGAACAACGATGTGCCCCGAGCCAGGATGCGGCCGGACAACAACGTCCGCCGTGCCCCGGACGGGCCCGGGACCCTGCTCGGTTTCCTGTCGACCACCAAGCAGGGTCAGGCCGTGCCGAAGCCGCGCAGGAAGGTGTCCGCGACTCGGTCGGCCGCCTGTGGGGGATCCACCGACGGGAACTGGTGGGCGATGCTGTCGACGAGTTGGTCGAGGACCGCTCGCGTCCAGGCCGCGTCGACGTCGGCGCGCAGGTAGCCCTCATCCACAGCACGCCGGACGAAGACGTTCAGACGCTCACTCTGCGTTTCGCGGCGAGCCCGTGCTTCGGGGTCCTTCTGCATCATGCGGCGCGTGTCGAGAGGCCACTCGCGGCTGACGGGGATGATCCCCTCCACATAGCGGTGGAGGGCGACGGGCACCGGTGCCTCGGTCAGTCGCGCCTCGTCCAGGACCCGCTCGGCCGAGTCGAGTTTGGCCTGAAAGACGGCGTGCAGCAGCGCTTCCCGATTCGCGAAGCGGCGGTGGACGGTGGTGCGGTCGACACCCGCCGCGGCGGCAATGGCTGCCATCGATGTGCTCGGGTCCTCCGCCAGGAGGCGGGCCCCGGTGCGGAGGACGGTGCTCAGGTTGCGTGCGGCATCGGCTCTCATGATCCGGTGATTCTATCGCGTCGTGGTGTTTACAGCACCATCATCGGATCGTGAGATGCGTCTTATTCAAGTACTGCAACATCAGTGTTGCATTTCCCTTGAAAATACCTACAGTGAAGTTGCGTCCTGAAGGACGGCAAGACATGACCAGATGATGAAGGAGTACGCCATGACGCGGACTTGGCTGATCACCGGTGGTTCCCAGGGCCTCGGCAGGGCCCTGGTTCTCGAGGCTCTGAAGGCCGGCGATCGAGTCGCCGCGACTTCGCGCAGGCCGCAGGCGCTGGCCGAGCTGAAGGCGGAGTACCCGGAGCGGCTGGAGACCGTGGCGCTGGACGTCACCTCGCCGACCGAGGCTCGGGACGTGGTCGCGGCCGCGGTGGAGCGATTCGGCACCGTCGACGTCGTCGTGAACAACGCCGGTTATGCCACCAGCGGTTCGATCGAGGACTTCCCGGAGGACGAGTTCCGGGCGCAGGTCGAGGCGAACCTGTTCGGTGTGATCAACGTGACCCGAGCCGCACTGCCCGTGCTGCGTGGCCGGCGGTCCGGGCACATCGTCCAGATCTCTTCCATCGGCGGCCGGATCGGCGGCACACCGGGGCTCAGCGCCTACCAGACGGCGAAGTTCGGGGTCGAAGGTTTTTCGGAGGTACTGGCGAACGAGGTGGCCCCGTTCGGCGTCAAGGTGATCATCGTGGAGCCGGGCGGTATCCGCACCGGCTGGGCCGCCGGCGCCGCGGAGCCGTCCGGGCCCATCGCTCCCGACTACCGGCAGACGGTCGGCGCATGGCTGGAGCGGTTTGCCGCCTACAGCGGCAGCGAGCCCGGCGACCCCGCCCGAATGGCCCGGGCCGTCATCACCGCCGTGGATGCGCAGGAGCCCCCGCGCCGGCTTCTGCTCGGTAGCGACGCCCTGGGCATCGCGGTCAGCGCGGAGCAGGCCCGCCTCGCCGAGGCCGACTCATGGGCCGCGGTCAGCCGCTCCACGGACTACCCGGCCGCGTAATGGTCATCCCGCCCGCGGACGGGAACAAGCAGCCTCCGAATTCGCGCGCGACCGCGCTCCTGGCGCCGACGGCGGCGGCTCGTGGCCCCCAGCCTCGGCCGTCCACCCCTCCGGCCCCCGGCGGACCAGACGCCGCCGGAGAGGCCGTAGTCGGAGTCATTGGCGATACGAACGGCGTCGTCCTCGTCGTCGTAGGCGATGACGGCCAGGACCGGGCCGAAGATCTCCTCCTGGGCGATGCGCATGGAGTTGTCGACGTCGGCGAAGAGGGTCGGGGTGACGTAGTTGCCCTTCTCCAGGCCCTCGGGGATGTGCGGGCCGCCGGTGACCAGGCGGGCGCCCTCGGCCATGCCTATGTTGATGTAGTCGATGACGCGCTGCTGCTGGTCGGGGCGGATCATCGGCCGATGAAGGTGTCGGGGGCGGAGGGGTCGCCGCCTTCAGGGATTCGACCATGTCCTTGAGCGCGGCGACGACCTCCTCGTAGCGGCTGCGGGGGGCCAGGATGCGGGTCTGCAGGATGCACGCCTCGCCGTTGTTCGCCAGGGAGCCGAAGCGCAGCCCCTGTACGGCGGCTTCCAGGTCGGCGTCCTCCAGGATCAAAGCCGCGGACTTGCCGCCCAGCTCCAGGCTGACGCGCTTGAGGTGCTCGCCCGCGATGGAGGCGATGCGCCGGCCGGCACGGGTGGAGCCGGTGCGACCCGGAGCGCGCCCTGGCCGTCGCCCGTAAGCTGCGCACCGGAATCGTCGCCCTGAACGGCTCGCCCATCAGCTTCGACGGCCCCTTCGGCGGCTACAAGGCCAGCGGCCTCGGCCACGAGTGCGGCAAGGCCGGACTCACCGGCTACGTCGAGCAAAAGTCCATCACCCGGCTCCGCCAGTCGTAGCCGAGCGGAGCCGTCACCCCGTCGGGCCGCCTCCTGCCTGACGGCCGGCACGACAGGGCCGGTCGGTTCCACGGGGAGGGCCCTCCGGTACCCGCCACGCTCGGTAATCGGTTCCTGACGTGGACGGCATCGTTGCCACCGAGGTCGAGCGCGCTTCGCAGCGGGTGTCCACGCTGGTCGACGCCCTGCCACAGGGCACCGCGGCGAAAATCTGGCGTCCGGGTGCACCGATCCACTGTTCAGGGACCGGATGGGGTTGGCTCGTCGCGTCGGTGAGCGCGATCCTGATCTGGGCGGTGCTCGTTCCCCCTCATCGCGCTGCTGGTCCGCACGATGAACCGGCTCCGGGCACCCGCGCAAGCCCACGGGGATGCCGCCCGAGCAGGTGCTCGCCGAACGCTCGCCAGTGGGAAGATCGACGAGGAAGAGTACCGGCGCCGACTGGCAGCGCCGCGAGAAGAACGCCCGGCCTCACAGAGCGCGGGCCGGCACCGTGAAGGGAACCGGCTGCTGGTGCAGCGGACCGGTCGAGCAACGTGACATGACATCAGGCCCGTCGGAGGAGGCGGTGCACTGTGATCACACGATTGCGGATGCCGCACCGGCATCTCACGCCGCCCGCCAAGTCCGGACCCCCGCGGGAGCCGCCGAAGCCGCCTACCCAGCCGCCGCGATCGGGCTGGCGGTGGTGGGTCCTTCCGCTGTTCTGGGTGGTCTTCCTGCTCATCCTCATGCTCGTCCGCGCGCCCTCGGGGACTCCGCCGTCTCAGCTGTCCTACAGCAACTTCGTCTCCAAGGTCGGCACGGGCCAGGTGCAGACCGTCGACATCAACGACAAGGGATCGGTCACCGGCACCCTGAAGAACGGCACGAAGTTCACCACCCAGATCCCCACGGCGCTGGGGACGGGACCGCTCCAACAGCAACTGCAGGCCGAGCACGTGCAGATCACCGCCTCCCAGAGCAAGAGCGGCAGCCCGGTCGGGTCGATCTTCGTCGACTTCCTGCCGCTGCTGCTGATCATCGGTCTCTTCTGGTGGCTCGGACGCCGCGCCGCGCGTTCGATGACCGGAGGCCTCAGCGCCATCGGCCGTTCCCGGGCGAAGATCATCGAGGCGGAGCGGCCCACCACGAGGTTCGACGACGTGGCCGGCTACGACGGCGTCAAGCAGGAGATCAGCGAGGTCGTCGACTTCCTTCGCAACCCGTCGCGCTACGCGGCGGCCGGTGCCAAGGGCCCGCGCGGAGTGATCATGGTGGGGCCGCCCGGCACCGGAAAGACGCTCTTCGCCCGCGCCGTCGCCGGAGAGGCCGACGTGCCGTTCCTGTCGGTGACCGGCTCCGGCTTCGTCGAGATGTTCGTCGGGGTGGGTGCGTCTAGGGTGCGGGACCTGTTCGACGATGCCCGTAAGCGCGCGCCCTCCATCGTCTTCATCGACGAGCTCGACGCCGTCGGCTCGCGCCGCGCCGGGAGCGGGAACATCGGTGGCAACGACGAGCGCGAGCAGACTCTCAACCAGTTGCTGGCCGAGATGGACGGCTTCGACCAGTCCACCGGCATCGTCGTCCTCGCCGCCACCAACCGGCCCGAGGCTCTCGATCCCGCGCTGCTCCGTCCTGGCCGCTTCGATCGTCAGGTCACCGTCCCGCTGCCCAATCAGGCCGAGCGCGCCGCCATCCTCCGGGTGCACGCCCGCGGCAAGACCCTCGCCGACGACGTCGACCTCGACATCGTCGCCCGGGCCACTCCGGGCTTCTCCGGCGCGGACCTCGCCAACCTGGTCAATGAGGCCGCCATCAACGCCGTCCGCGCCGACCGCGTCCTGATCGAGCCGAACGACCTGGATGCCGCCCGCGACCGCGTTCTGCTCGGGCGTCGCGAGGCGTCCAACGCACTACTGCCCGAAGAGCGCCATGCGGTCGCCGTCCACGAGTCGGGGCATGCCCTGGTCGCCGCCCTGTGCGAGCACGCCGACCCGGTCGCGAAGGTCACCGTCCTGCCGACGGGCATGACGCTGGGGGTGACCGAGCAGCTGCCCGAGGCGGAGCGCCGTCTGTACAGCGAGGGCTATCTGACCGATCTGCTGGCGGTCCGGCTCGGCGGCCGGGCGGCCGAGCTGGTCGTCTTCGGCGAGGGGTCGAGCGGAGCCGCCAATGACCTGGCCGGGGCCACCCAGATAGCCACCCGCATGGTGCGGGACTTCGGACTGTCGTCGGCGCTCGGACCTGTCGGATACGCCTCCGCCACCCCGCGCTACCTGGGGGAGACCGCGGAGGATTCCGCGCGGCAGGCGTACTCGGAACAGACCCAGCGGGTCATCGACCAGGAGGCCGCACGCCTGCTGCGTGAGGCCGAGGAGCGGGCCACGGGGCTGCTACGGGAGCACCGCCGGGCCCTGGACCGGCTGGCCGACCTGCTCGTCATCCGGGAGACCATCGACGGCTCCGCCGTACTCGACGTCCTCCGGGAGGAACAGCGGGAACGAGGGCAGACGGGCGGTGGCGCACCGGGCGCTGCCTCCGATCCCCTCCGGAGCGTGCCCCCACGGATCCGTGATCCGGGCAAGGGGCACCGGCCCGATGCCGGCACACCTGCGGACCGCGAGGAGTCCGCCGTGGACGGGGGACCGCAGCGGGACGAACCGGCGACTCACGGTGTCAGTGAGGAGTCCGCCGTGGACGGGGGACCGCAGCGGGACGAACCGGCGACTCACGGTGTCGGAGAGGAGTCCGCCGCGCACGGAGGGCCGCAGCGGGACGAACCGAGGGTTCGGGGTGTCAGTGAGGAGTCCGCCGCGGACGGGGGACCGCAGCGAGACGAACCTACGACTCACGGCGCCCGGGAGAAGTAACCCTCCGAGGCGTGCGGCTCATCATGCCGGTGCCTCCCCGCCGGGTCGGGGGTTCGGCGCCGCGTTTCACGACGTCGGAGCACGGTTCCAGTCGGCTCACGCCGACGTGACCGGCACGGTGATGACCGGGCACTGAGCGTGGTGCAGCACGCCCTGGCTCACCGAGCCGAGCAGCATGCCGGCGAAGCCACCGCGGCCCCGGGTTCCCACCACCAGTCCCAGCGCGTCTGCGGACTCCTCGGTCAGCACCTTCACGGGATGGCCGCTGATCAGCTCCTGGTGCAGTTCCACGTTCGGGTACGCCGCACCGCGGCCGGCGACGATCTCGGAGAGCAGACGGCGGCATTCCTGCTGCGCCGCCTGTTCGTCGAGCATCCCCAGCAGCCCCGGTTGCCACACGTACAAGGCGCGCAGGGCCGCGTCGCGCAGGGCCGCCTCCTCGAAGGCGAACTCGACGGCGGCCGCGGAATGCTCGCTGCCGTCCACGCCGACGACGAAGTACGCGGGCTGCTGGTTGCTGTGCTCCGGCTCGGGGACGACCACCACGGGGCAGGGGGAATGGGCCATGACGGGCAGGGAGACCGAGGCCGAGCCGAACACCTCTCTCACCCGGCTGAGGTGCTGCGAGCCCAGGACGACGGCCGTGGCGTCCTGGCCCTGCTCCCGCAGGACCCACGCCGGGTCCCCCTCGGCCAGCAGTCCGGACACCTCGACCCGTGGTTGCCGGGCCTCGGCGAAGGCCACCGCGTCCTTGAGCTTCTGTTCCCCGGCCTCGTGCATCACCTCGTTCCACGCCTCCCAGGAAGGCGGCACGTGCCACTTCCGGAACTCCACGGTCGGCATTCCCTCGGCATGGACCAGACGCAGCGGCACCCGCCGCCGTGCGGCCTCGTCCGCAGCCCAGGCCAGTGCCATCCGCTTCGTGGAGTCGGGATCGACACCGACCACGATCGGCCGGTGATCACGGGGTTGGGTCATCGTCGTCTCCTGAGCGAGCCGTCATGAACCGTGTCCATGGGTGCCGTGGCACGTGAGCGGTGCGTACGCGTCGGGCCCGGGCGCTCCGTCGTCCCGTCACCAGTTTCGGCGAATGCTCGCGCGAACGCATGGGCTGACCGGCTCTGCGAGTTCCGTCGCCTTTGCCGTACGGACCGGTGCCTGCGGACGCCGCATCACCCTCGCCCGTCCCGAGCCCCGGGATGCCCACGGAATGGGGGACCCTCGGCATGGGCTGGTCGGCCTCAGCGAAGAGAAGCGGCACGTGGTGGACTGGAAGAGTCAACAGCCGCAATCGCAGTTCTGGAGACGGCCATGGCGACACTTGCACGCAGGCAGAGGTTCCCGTTCCCGGAGATCCCCGATTGGTTTGAGGCCTTTCCGGCGCGTTTCGCGATGCCCACGATGGGTGACCTCTACGCGGTCCGCATCGAGGACTACACGGAGGGCGACCGGTATGTCATGCGGGCGGAGCTTCCCGGCGTCCTGCCCGACGACATCGACGTCACCCTCAGCGAAGGTGTGCTGACCTTCAAGGCCGAGCGCACCGAACGCGAAGCGGAGAAGAACCGCAGCGAGATCCGCTACGGCTCCATGAGCCGCAGCGTGACGCTGCCGCCGGGCGCCAACGAGGACGACGTCGAGGCCGACTACACCAACGGCATGCTCACCGTCAGCGTGGGCCTCGGACGTGAGAAGGCAGCGGCCAAGCACATCGAGGTCACGCACCGCGCGTGATCCCGTATCCGGCGGATCCCGGCTCGGGCGGGCCCACATCCGCCCGAGCCGGGACACGCGCCCGGAGCAAGACGTGCAGGGACAGCAAGAGGGACCGGAAAGGGGACGCGGAGCCATGGGTCACCGCAGCGTGGGCGATCTGATGACCTCCACCGCCGTGAGCGTGCGACCGGGCACGAGCTTCAAGGAGATCGCACGGACCCTCGACGAGTACGACATCACCGCTGTCCCCGTGGTCGACGACGACGGCCGACCCGTCGGAGTGGTGTCCGAAGCGGACCTGCTGCGCAAGCAGACCTCCGCCGGCGTCGGCAGCACCGCCGGGGAACTGATGACCAGCCCGGCCGTGGTCGCGGAGCCGGAGTGGAACGTGGCCCGTGCCGCACAGACGATGGAGAAGCTGAAGGTCAAGCGTCTGCCCGTGGTGGACGACGACGGCCGCCTGATCGGCGTGATCAGTCGCAGCGATCTGCTGCAGCTGTTCCTCCGTCAGGATCGCGTGATCCAGAAGGAGATCCTGGAGGAAGTCATCGTCCAGGCGCTGGGGTTGCCTCCCTCGTCGCTGACCGTGGAGGTCGACGACGGCAGGGTCACGCTGAGCGGCAGGGTGGAGCGCAAGAGTCTGCTCCCTGTGGCCCTACAGTTGTGCGAGGAGGTCGACGGCGTGGTGGATGTCGTCAACCGGCTCGAGTACGACCTGGACGACACTCCGGAAAGGGAGACGCCGTAGCCCCGCCGGGACCGGTCGTGATCCGGTCGGCTCCCTGAGGGACATGGACACGATGGAACGCGGCGTGCCGGACAGCCGAGGATCCTGCTCAGTCCCTTGGCCGGGCGCGGCACGGGGCCCGGCGCCGTCGTACCGACTCCTCGTGTACCGCCCCTCCACAGCCGGTTCCACGGCGGCCGGCTCGCACGTCGGACTCTCCGGGCACCCGTGCGAGGGCGCTGGGCCGCAGGGCTGATTTAGGGCCGAACGGCCCCTGTGCTGCCTCCGGACAGCCCATGTGATCACCTTCTCGGCCGCTGGATGCTCGAAGCGTCGAGAGGCTTGGGAGGAGGTCCGCGATGACGGACACCACACTTGCCCGACGCCCTGTCCACGCCCTGCTCGTGGACGGCACCACCGCGTGCATCCGCCCCGTACAGCCAGATGATCAGCAGCAGCTGCGGGAGTTCTGCACGGAGATGTCCCCAGACAACCTCCGGTTGCGGTTCTTCGTGGCGAGCGCACGGTCCGCCGCCATGGCGGCCGACCGCGCGTGTGCCACGGACCGTCCCGGACCGGCGGTCGCCGGGGCCACCGGTGACGACCTGTGCCGGGCACTGACCGGAGGCCCCGCGCACCCGGAGCGACCGGTCGTCACCGTATGCCTCGCACAGGACCTGCCGGTGAAGCTGCTGCCCGCCGTACAGGGCGGCACGATCCCTTCGTACGCGGACCCGCAGGCGGTGGCACGGGCGCTGGCCCATGCCGCTCGCCGGGCGTCCTGGCTCGACCGCCCCATGGTCACCGTCCCGGACCTCGAGGGAGTCGACACCCCGGATGCCCACGAGATCGCCGACGCCTGTCTCGCCACCCGCCCGGACGGGGGCTGGCTGGAACCGCGCACCTGCGCCGACGTGCCGGCGTGCCATGGCATTCCGCAGCTTCCATGGGCCTGGGCCGAGACGGAGGACGACGCCGTCCTCGCCGCCGCACGGCCGCGCGGCCCCGACGGGCGGGTCGTCATCAAGGCCCACTGGCCCGGTCTGCTGCACAAGAGCGAGCAGCACGCCGTCCACCTCGATCTCCAGGGCGACTTCCAAGTACGCGCCGCCTTCGGGGACTTCGAGACGCGGTTCGCGAGACGGATGACGGGCGTGGCGGTCCAGCCGCTCGCGGCCCGCGGCACCGAACTGTGCGCCGGCGTCGTTCAGGACGAGGTCTTCGGCCCACTCGTGTTCTTCGGACTGGGCGGTACCGCGAGGGAGGTGCTCGCCGACCACGCCGCACGGCTCGCCCCCCTCACCGACCACGGCGTCCACGACCTGATCACGGCACCGCGCTGCGCCCCCCTCCTGTCGGGCGCGCACGGTGCCGGCCCCGTCGACCTGGTGGGCCTGGAACGGCTGCTCCTTCGTGTGTCCCGAATGGCGAGTGACCTGCCCCAACTGGCGGAGGCCGACTTCCATCCCGTCCTTGCCACCCCGGACGGAGTCACCGTGCTCGACGCACGCGTTCGCCTGCTGTCGCGCAGGCCCCTGGACCCGTACCTGCGCCGGCTCCGCTGAGGAGGGATCGGTCATGAAGCACAACAAGGTGGGTTCCGTGATGACCAGTGATGTCATCTGCGCCGAGTACGCCACTCCCCTCAAGGAAGTCGCGCGGCTGCTCGCGGACGGCCGGATCAGCGGACTCCCGGTTGTGGACGACGACGAGAAGGTCATCGGAGTGATCTCCGAGACGGACTTGGTGACCCGACAGGCGCAAGCCCTCGGCACGGACGAGCCGAAGCGCCGTTCCGCGCCGGCCGAGTCGACGGCCGCGGGCCGGAGGAGGGCTGCCAAGTCCAGGGCTTTCACCGCCGGTCAGCTGATGACCGAACCGCCCGTGACCGTGCACGCCGACGAGACCATCGCCGAGGCCGCGCGGATCATGGTCCAGCGGCATGTGGAGCGACTGCCCGTGCTCGACGAGGAGAACCGTCTTGTCGGCATCGTCACGCGCCGGGACCTCCTGCGGGTGTTCCTGCGGCCCGACACGGAGATCCGCGACGAGGTGACCGGGGAAGTGCTGGTCCGCGCACTGCGGCTGGCCCCCAAAACCATCGACGTATCCGTGGCCGAGGGCGTGGTCACCCTCGCCGGCCGGCTGGAACGCAAGAGCGAGACGGAACTCGCCGTCTCCTTGACCAAGCAGATCGACGGCGTCGTCGCGGTGATCGACCAGCTCACCCACCGCAGCGACGACTCCGACCTGCCACCCGACGAGCAGTCACGACACAGCATCGCCGACGACTGGCTGCGCAATCCCCGAGATCCCCGAGAGCCCCGCGATTCCCGAGAGGAGATGAGGACCATGTCCGCACAGTCATCATCGAACCCGGTGAGGGGCCTGCCTACCGGCGACCTCGGACGCCGGATCGCCCTGCGCCGAGTGGAACTCGGCCTGACCCGAGAGGAAACAGCCCGCCGCGCGGGCATGGCTTCCAGCTACGTCCAGCACCTGGAGGAGCAACCCACCGCCAACCCCGGTGCCGCCGCGCTCCTCAGACTGGCCGGAGCGCTCGAGACCACCGTCCGGGAACTCACCGGCGGCGACGTGGACCTGCCCCCCGGCCTCGGACAGGCGGGCCGGCACCCGAAGTTCACCGAACTGAGCCCACAGGAGTGCCGGGACCTGGTCTCGACCCACGGCGTGGGCAGGCTCGCGGTGCCAAGCCCGTCGGGACCGCTGATCCTCCCCGTGAACTACAGCGTGGTCGAGGGCGTGATCGCCTTCAGGACTCATCCCGGCACGGCGCTTGCGCAGGCCATGGGCTGTGAGGTGGCCTTCGAGGTCGACCACATCGACGCAGCGTTGAGCCAGGGCTGGAGTGTCCTCGTACGCGGACCTGCCAGCGCCGTGATGGACCCGGACTGCGTACAGCTGCTGAAAGAGCGGGCTTACAGCGAGCCTTGGGCGGGTGGACAGCGCGACATGTGGATCCGGATCAATCCGCTCACGATCACGGGGCGCCGGATCGCCGTGCGATGAGAGCCGTGTGACGAGACGAGGGAGTTCCAGCGGCGGCTCCAAAGGGACCGGGAGCGCCGCTCGTTCACCTGCGGTTCCGCTCCGCAGCAGGCCCTTGTGCTGCGCCCGGCGCGCCAGAACGATCCGGTCGGACGGCAGAACCCACGCGGCGACTCGCCGAACTCCCTTGTGCCGCACCTCGAGGCCTGAGGACGGTGGCGCCGGCGTCCTTGTCGTGCGGCGACCGCTAGTCCGTGAAGTAGGTCCAGTGCTCCGCCACGGTGAAGCCGAGCGAGGCGTAGACCGGGAGGCCCATGTCGCTGGACCGCAGATAGGCGGTTGAGGCTCCGGCGGCATGTCCCCGGGCGACCGCCTCCTCCGTGATGCGCCCGCCGTAACCGCACCGACGGTGGTCCGGACTGGTGGAGATGTTGAAGATCCCGACGTGCCCCTCCGTGAGAACGGTCATCGCTGTGCTGACCACCTCTCCCTGCACCTCGCCGACGTAGGCGGTGACGTCCGGTGCGGCGTCCAGCACCGGGGGAGTGAACAGCGGCGCGAACAGCTCCTTGGGGACTCCGAAGCCGTCGGCGAGGGCACGTACGTAGAGGTCCTGCTCCGCTCCCGAGACGGCGCGCACCGTCATCGCGCCGGCGTCACCGAGGACCGGAGGGGCGCTCGTCAGGTCCCTCACCATGAAGGGCTCTTGACTCTGCTTGGTGAGTCCATGCCTCAGGGCCACGTCGCGGACGCGGTCGTCGGGGTCCGAACGCACCTGCACGCTCCACGGCAGCGTCCCGGGGAAGGACCGGGCCGCGTCGGCCGCGCGGGCCGCGAGACGCTCTATCTGCGCTGCGTCCGGCGTGCGGTCGAAGGCGTAGACGCCGTTGAGACTGTAGGTCGGGCTCCCGGTGACGACCATGTACGTCTCGTTCGCCCCCGCCTCCTGACGGATGCACGGTTCGGCGACGGCGATGCGCCGCAGGGCGGCGCCCCAGGCGCGTGCGGCGGCGTCGATACGGGCGTCAGGCAGGTTCGAACTCACCACCGGACTCTAACCCGCCTCCGCAGGGTGAGGAAATGTCTGGCGGGTTGACGAACTCCGCGGCGGTCAGGGGCGTGTGCCCGTGCGTGAGTGGCGTGGTGCGGAGCACTCTGAGGCCGACCGCGACGGGCGTGCACGAGGTGCCGCCCAGGATCCCTACGGCAAGTGAGGTACATGAGCCACTGCATCCTTCCCATTTGCAGGGCTCGACGCGAGTCTCCATTCGCGGAGTTGGGATAGCGCCCCCCTGGGATGGGGAAATGTGTGGCGGGTGTCAACGGTCGGTGGTCCTACGTTCGGGGGGTGGTTTCGTGGAACCCAGAGGGTTCGTCGACACGTGGGTTCGAGTGGGCATTATCAGCGCTTTGGGATTCACGGTTCTCAGTACCGTGATCATGGGAGGTGATGTCGCAACGGCGCTACCGCTGGGTTTCCTCTTCGGCGCGATGTTCGGGCTGGCCATGGCGCCGGTGCTTTCTGCGATAACCGTCAGGATGAGCGTCCCCGAGGCGCGGCGCGGCCAAGTCGTACACGACCTTGATCTGATACTTGCCCAGCTTGACTATCATGTGGAGTCCAGTCACGACGGGTATCGCAATTATTCTCCGTCAGCCACGGGTGATCTCAGCTTCGCGAGTCTGAAGATGAATCCACGGGCAGGTCAGAATATCGTCATCACCTTCCTGCCCGAAACCGTCACGGTCGTGGGCCCAAGGTTGATGGTTCGGAAGGTCGAACGGAAATTTCAACAGCCTCAGGCGGCATAGCCGAGCCGTCTTTCGTGTTCCCTCCGGCGGCCTTGGGCTTGAAGGAAAACCCCGGCGCGGCGACGGAGCGCCGGGCCGGGGTCGGGGCGTGTGGCAGGTCGGTCGCTGTCAGGGTGTGTTGCGGGAGTGCTGCGCAGTCTCTTGGGGGCCGGTCGTGGCGGGTTGTCTGCCGCTGTGCGGGGTGTCGTAGGCGGGACGGTGGCTGCCGCGCAGGGCCGAGGCGAGGGCGGAGACGAGGGCCATGCCCGCGGCGACGCTGAAGACGATGGTCAGCCCGTGGTGGAACGGGCCGGAGACCAGTTGCGGGAAGAAGGTGTGGCCCATCAGGGCGGCGCGCTGGGCCCCGGAGAGGTGGACGCTCGGGTCGGATGTGAGCAAGTGCTCGATGGGGTTGTTGCCGAGGAACGTGGCGAAGAGCGTGCTGACCGGTGGCAGTGACGCGGCATGCGCGGCCGCGTCGGCCGGGACTCCGTGCGCCTTGAGTCCGTTGCTCAGTGCCGCCGGCAGCGACGAGGCCAGGCCGGAGACCATCAGGGAGAAGAACACACCGATGGACAGGGCGGTACCGGAGTTCTGGAAGGTGGAGCGCATACCGGACGCGACACCCCGGTACTCCGCGGGCACGCTGCCCATGATGGAGGACGTGTTCGGCGAGGAGAACATGCCCTGACCCAGCCCGTTGAGCAGGAGCAGTGCGGCGAACGCCCCGTAGTCGAAGTTGATCGGCAACACCAGCAGTCCGAAGAAGGACGCCGCGACAATGATCAGACCGGCCGTGGAGAACATGCGGGCGCCGAATCTGTCCGACAGATAGCCGGACAGGGGACCCGCGATCAGGAAGCCCAGCGTCAGCGGCAGCATGAAGATGCCGGCCCACAACGGGGTGTCCTCGAACGCGTAGCCGTGCAGCGGCAGCCAGATGCCCTGCAGCCAGATGATGAGCATGAACTGAAGCCCGCCGCGCGCGATCGCCGTCAGCAGGGCGGCCACATTGCCCGCCGCGAACGCGCGCAGCTTGAACAGGGCCAGGTTGAACATGGGTTCGGCGATGTGCGTCTCGACGTAGCAGAAGACCAGCAGCAGAACGGCACCGCCGATCAGGCCGCTGAGAACCCACGGGTTTCCCCAGCCGGTGGCGCTCGATCCATAGGGCTGGATCCCGTAGGTGATGCCGGCCAGCAGGATTCCGGCGCCTGCCGCGAAGGTGAGGTTGCCGAGCCAGTCGATGTGGCCACGCCGGCCCGCCGCGGTCTCCCGCAGGCTCAGGTACGACCAGATGGTGCCGGCGATGCTGACCGGGACGCTCACCCAGAACACGGCACGCCAGTCGACGGCGGCGAGCAGTCCGCCCGCGAGGAGGCCGAGGAACTGGCCCGCGAGCGAGGTTATCTGGTTGATGCCGAGGGCCATGCCGCGCTGGCGGGCCGGGAAGGCGTCGGTGAGGATGGCGGCCGAGTTGGCGGTCAGCATCGAACCGCCGAACGCCTGCACGATCCGCCACAGGATCAGCCACAGGGCGCCCGCCCCCGCGCGGAAGGGGTCCAGGGACAGTGCGACGGAGGCGCAGGCGAAGATGAGGAAGCCGATGTTGTAGATCCGTACCCGGCCGAACATGTCGCCGAGCCGGCCGAGGACGACCACGAGTACGGCCGAGACCAGCAGGTAGCCCAGGATCATCCAGAGCAGGTAGCCGATGTTGCCCGGCGCGAGCGGGTCCAGGCCGATGCCGCGGAAGATCGCCGGCAGCGAGATGATCACGATGGAGGCGTCCATCGTCGCGATCAGCACGCCGAGCGTGGTGTTGGACAGGGCGACCCACTTGTAGTTCGGGCCGGCCGATGCGTCCTTCCGGCCCGCGGATCGCAGGGCACTCAGCATGGATGGACGGCCGCCTCCGGGACGGCTCCCGTGCTGGTTGCCGTCAGGGGTGCTGCGCACGGTCACAGTCGCTCCGCCAGTCGGTCGAGAAGCGGCAGGGCGGACGCGAGCGTGGCGCGCTCCTCGGCGGTGCACTCGTCGAGCGCGGCCGAGAGGCGGTGCACGGACTCGGAGCGTCGCTCCGCCAGCATGGCTTGTCCTTCCTCGGTGATCGCCACGATGCTCCGTCGCCCGTCCGTCGCGTCGGGGGAACGGCGAACAAAGCCACGCTGCTCCAGGAGGGCGAGCGTGCTCGCCATCGCCTGCGGACGTACACGCTCCATCTCGGCGAGGGAGGTCGGGGAGTCGGGGCCGTCGGAGGAGAGTCGCGCGAGCACCGACACGGCGGAGAGCGAGACGTCCCCCACGGCGTGAGCCTGTCGCAGTCGCCGCGTCACGCGGCTCACAGCGAGCCGTAGGTCGGACGCGAGTCGGGCGGTGTCGCTCAGGCCATGGCCGAGATCACGGCCGACTTCTGTATCCACGTTCACAGGTACTAACAATAGACTTATCAGTCTGGGCTGCTCAATCTATTGTTAGTAAATTGGAGCCGCGGGCACTGGCGTCTGCCCAGGTGGAACTCGCAGTGATGGCCGGGTGACGTTCGATGACGGACGGAACGCGGACGAGGACCGCGACCTTCACGATCGCGGTCCTCGTCGCGTGCCCGTACGGCCGTGCCGCTTCCCCCGGCTCACGGCCGTGGCCGGCGTCCTCACAGGCGCCCGTTCCGCCGACGAGGTCCGCGACACCCTCGCCATGCTCGATGTGCCGATCCCCGCAGCGCTGTGGGACGAGCCTCGTACCGAGGACCTCCTGCCCGGTCACGCCCCTGTCCCCGCGCCGACCCAGGACCATTCGCCACCCGACCCGTGTCCATAGCCCGGCCCCGCGGTGCACGGAGCGTCCGGCACCGGACATTCCCCGGAGGCGCGACGTCACGCGTGCAGCGTGTCTGTGTCAGCACGTCCACCGGGCAGGGGATTTTCCCGTGATCGCTGGGTAGCGTCGCGGGTGTGAAGCTGGTGGTGCAGGTGAAGTTGCTGCCGACGCCCGTGCAGGCGGCGGCACTTGAGGCAACTCTGCGCGCCTGCAACGAGGCGGCGACCTGGGCCGGTCAGGTCGCCTTCGAAGTAAGGAATCGCGGCGGGTCAGGGACATCAACCATAAGATCGCGAAACATGTGGTGGTCGAGGCTGGGGGCACCTCCCACGCCCTTGTGGCAGTGGGGGAGCACCGGTCGCGGGATCGCTCTGGAAGACCTGACGGGCATCCGCGGCCGGGTACGGCTTCACAAGCCCCAACGGGCCACCCTGCACTCCTGGGCGTTCCACCAACTCGGGCAGTTCATCGCATACAAGGCCCGCAAGGCGGGTGTACCGGTCGTCTACGTCGATCCGGCGTACACCTCCCGTACTTGCGCTGAGTGCGGGCATATCGACAAAGCGAACCGGGTCTCACAGGCCTGGTTCGCGTGCCGGTCCTGCGGCGTCGTTGCGCACGCGGACTGGAACGGCTCCCGCAACATCCGCGCCCGAGCGTGGGAGTTGTGGAGACGCGGGGCCCAGTCAACGGTCCCTGCCCCACTATCGCGTCAGCGGCGCGGGGCTGGACGCAAACGCAGCGTCACCGCCAGTGATGCCCGTTGTGCAAGCCCGTCACTTCAGTGACGATGTAGTTGACGCTAGCCACCGGGCAGCGGTCGCGCGACTTCGCTCGTCTACGGTGCGCGGCCTCGCCCTTGGGCCGCTTGATCCTCGACCAGCCGGCGCACCACATCGGTGAGCGTGTCCGTGGCGTCGACCAGACAGTCCGTGAGGACGACGGTCTGATGACCGACCGGCAGTGGCTGGTCGCGCAGTGCCGCCTGAAGCCTGCGCAGGGGAGGAAGGCCGCGCGGCGCGTCGAGGGTGACCAGCGACCCGGCCAGCGTCTCCAGCGTCGTACCGAGGGCGGCGCCCAGGGCGTCCAGCGACGTGCGGCGGCCGTCGTCCTCGCGCTGTTCGCCTTGGACGGCCGCGGCGCGCTGGACGACCAAGGCGTGCAAGGCGAGCTCCGCATGCGCCAGGCGCATGACCACGGCGACCAGGGTCCGGGCTACGGCCGGGGTCAGGGGCGGCTGCGGAGGCTCGGCCGCCAAGCGCACCGTGGACGCCTCGGCGTCGGTGCGGGCACGGCGGGCCGCCGTCTGCAAGACGTGGAGCTTGGCGGGGTCGAGCTGTGCGGGGTGGGCGAGCTGCTGGAGCAGACAGATGGCGTACCGGCTGTGGGAGGTCAGCAGTCGGGCGAACTTCTGCTGCGCCGAGAGACCCTCCCAGGTGGGCCACAGCGTGTAGGCGATGATCGCGAACGCCGCCCCGACAGCGGTGTTGGCCAGGCGGGCGGTGGCGGTGGCATCCGCCGGCAGCCCGAGGATGTCGAGCAGGACCACGATGAAGACGGTGAGGGAGACACTGAAGAGCAGGTAGTTCACGTCGAACAACGCGTAGGCCGCCGCGACGGCGATGGTGGCCGCGACGATCAGCCCGCTGTCCTCGGGGCGTGCCAGCGTCACCGCGGCCGCGCCCAGACCGGCTCCGACGGCCGTGCCCACCGCTCTGTGAACGCTCCGGGACAGCGTCGAGGCGAAGTCCGGCTTGAGCACCAGAAAGATCGTCAGGACTACCCATCTGCCCTCGTAGAGACCGCCGGCCTGGACCACGAGCTCGGCCAGGCCGGTCACTGCCGCCAGGCGGAGCGCGTGTCGCCCCGTCTCACCGGCGGCAGTGAGGTTGGCCCGCACCGTCAGAGCGGTCCACTCCACGCTCCTCCCGGGAGCGGGCCGTCCCTGCGACCCGGATCCAGGGTGCGAGGCGGGTACGTTCTCCGTACCCGCCTGATCCAGGATGCGGTCCACGGCCCGCAGCTGACCCAGGAGCGCCTCGGCAGCCCACTGCCAGCCACTGTCGCCGGCGGCGGCCGCCGCGGTGGATTCTCTGTCCGGCATCCGTACCGGTGGGGCACGGTCTTCCGGTCTGGCGTCCAGAGCGTCGGCGATGCCGTCAAGGGCCCGGGCGGTGCGGGCGGCAAAGCGGCGGGCGGCGGCCCCACGAGGGGCGTCGGCCGTGTACGCGGCCAGCGCCGCGAGCGAGGCGCGAATGCGCTCGGCCTGCTCCAGCAGGTTGAGCGCATTGGCACGTACGGCCTCCGGGAGCAGCGGATTGGGGTCGGCGACGACCCCGGTGGCCGCGAACGCGGCTGGTGGCGGTGGTCCTGCCTGGCCGGCCGCCAGGCAGGCGGCGTAGGCGGACAGGCTGCGGTAGGACTCGGCGAGTGCGGCCCGCTCGACGGCGCCGGGCCGCACCGTCCAGGAGACGGCGACCAGCGCGCATTGGAACAGCCCCCCGGCCAGCACCAGACCGGCTCGCAGCGCGGACCCCGAAGCACTCTGCGGGATGCCGACCGCGACCAGCAGTGCCACAGGCCACTGGAGGACCGCGACGCTCACCCACTGCCCCAGAGAGACAGCCAGCCCGGTCACATAGCCCCACAGCGCCACCACGGGCACCAGCAACCAGGGGGCCGATTCCGCGACGAAGCCGCCCACGAACGTGGACACCGCCATCCCCGCGCTGGCCGCCGCGACAGCGAGGACACGCGTGCGGGCCATCCCCTGGAACGAGGCGAACCCCGCGGGCAGGGCGCCCAGCGACGCGAAGGCCCCATAGTCCAGGCGCCCGGTCAGCGCGCCCGCGACGAGCGGCACCGCCACACCCACCGCGACCCGAAGAGCCCTGCCGTACGCGAGTTCGTGCCAGTGGAAAGGACCGAGCCGCCACATCCCCTGCCACTGGTCCCTTCCCAGGCGGGCGGGGAAGAGACGAGCCGTCGGCCGCGTGCTCCGGCGCGGGATGCCGAGCATGTCCGCTCACCACTTCAGGGCGGTGGTGTGCCACCGCCGAGTCGGACGATGGTCGGCTTGGTGCGCTGCACTCACAGAACTGCCCTGCCTTCGGCGTCCTCACTGAGGCAGGGACTGGAACTCTGCCCAGGCCTTACGCAAAGTGTCGATCAGCTCCGGAGGCGCTCCACCGTCCTCCAGATAGTCCCGGTACGTCTCGAGACTCGCCCCCGTGGGCCAGCGGGGGTCACTCGCGATGGAGCGAGCGAGATCCCCCAAACGGTTCAGCTCCTCGACGTGGCCCATGAGCCACCGCGTGAAGTCGGCTGTGCCCTTCATCGCGTGTCCTCTCACAGAAGGAACGCCCGCGAGTAGTCGCTGCGCGGCACACGGTCAGTGACACAAGAGGTCGGCGGGTGCCCGGCATCATCGGCCTCGGCTTCGTCCGGCCGAGCCTGGCCGCGTCCGGTGCTCGCCCTGCCGGTTCAGGCCTCTCCAGGCTCCCACGCGCGCACAGCAAGTCAAACCGGTCATTCGAGCGTCAACCGGCGCGCCTACCATCGGGCGCTCGGCGACGTACGGTCGCTTTCCATGAGTGAGATACATGAGGCACGCGTGCGGTGTGGGTTCCCGCCGGTCTTCTGGCCCTGTGGCTGGTCCTGCTCATCCTCGACGAGCATGCGGATGGGCGTCATGCGACATCTCACAGCGAGGCCGGCTGAACCGGACTCCCGCGGCTGACTCCTGCCGGGGACGTTCCGCGGCGGGTTGCCGGTGGGCAATGGAGCCGTCAGGTTCGTCGGCCGACAGTGCCGCACAGGCGGCGCGGCCGCCTGACCGACCAGGCGACGGCGCCAGTCCAGGGGGGTGACGGTGATGGCCCGCTCAGGGTCACGGTCCCACTCGGTATTGAGGCCGACCGCTTGGAGAGCCGCCACAATCTCGTGGCCTATTGCCGCGGTGGTCTCGGACGAGCCGTCGAAGCCACCGTAGAGCAGCATCAGTCCATGGCCCGCCGCGGCGGAGTCGGTGCACTGGGAGTGAAAGTAGACGAAGCCCCGGGCGTCGGGCCCGCCTTCGCCACCGATTTCGGACTGGCCGCAGTTGCGGCAGCAGGTGAAGTTCTCACGGGCGGTGATACCGGCCTCATCCAGGGCGGTGAACGCTCGGGTGAGTCGCTCGGGGTCGGTCTCGCCCTGCCACGTGACCTGTTCGGCGACGCGTTCCAGCCACATCCGGTCGGCCAGCGTCGTCGCCTGCTCGCGCGAGACAGGCCGGCGGTCATCGGTGACCAGGTACTCCTCGGCGAGCTCGGCCAGTTCGGCGCGGGAGGTGTAACCGCCGACCAGCTCCTCGCGTACCCGCCTCTCCAACTCCTCGTGGTCGTCCGCGTCCAGGTCGAGCGGCGGCACCTCCGGGGCGGGGCCCATGTCCAGCGACGACCACACGAAACCGGCGTCCCAGCCCTCCTCCTGACGGGCCCAGCCGGCCAGCGCGGTGATCACGTCCTCAGGCGTGTCGGCCATCGCCTGGAAATGCCGGTCGGCGGCACCGTCGCGGTGCTCCAGCGTGTAGTCCCCGCCGGTCTTGTGCCAGACCTGAGCGAACACATCCGGCAGGTCGGGAATCCGCTGGACCACCAGGAACCGGTCGCCCTCACCGCCGATACGCCGCACCAGCCCGGCCAGTTCCTCGGCGGACACACGCACGTGCCGCTGCCAACTCTCCGTCTCCACCACGATCTCGAGCATGCCCAGACCTTGGCACATCCCTCTGACAACGGATCCCAAGGGGCCCAGCGACGCCCACGCTGCCCGAGTCCGTCATGAGCCGGCCGCGGTCGATGTGCGACTGGCGGCCGTCGCCTGCAGGGCGTGGTCCATGAAGCGCCGTGGCGCGGGTGGAAGGGTCCGGGAGGCCAGCCAGGCGATGCCGATGTCGCGGGTGGCAGGCACGTCGGTCACCTTGAGATAGCGGATGGGCAGGTCGGGGTTGGCCTCCGGCGCGGTGGTGCCGGACGAGGCGGGAATCAGGGAGACTCCGAGGCCGGCTGCGACCAGGCCGCGCAGGGTCTCGACCTCCTCGCCCTCGAAGCCGACGAGCGGGGAGAAGCCGGCCTGGCGGCACAGGGTTTCGGTGACGCTGCGCAACCCGTAGCCGGGCTTGAGCACGATGAACGGTTCCTCGGCGACCTCCGCCAGGCGGATCCGGTGGCGTTGGGCCATGCGGTGTCGGGCGGGGACGGCGAGCCAGAGGGGTTCGACCAGCAGGCGGCGCCAGGTGATCAGGGGGTGGGCAGGGTCCTTGCCGGTGATGATCAGGTCCGCGGTGGAGTCGAGGAGGTGCTGGGCCAGGCTGATCTCGTCGTTCTGGTGGAGCTCGAACTGGACCTGGGGGGAGGACTCGCGGAAACCGGTGACCAGCCTCGGGACCAGCCAGGTGCCGAGGGTGTGCAGAAAGGCGAGGGACACGATCCCCGCATCGGGATCGACGACCTCGGCGACGGCCCGCAGGCCGCGGTCGTAGCTGTCCAGCACGGCATCGGCGTACTCCTTGAACACCCTTCCCGCAGGGGTGAGTTGGAGTACGCGGCCGACGCGCTGGAAGAGCTCCGCGCCGACCTCCTCCTCCAGCCGGTTCAGGGCCCGCGACAGGGCGGGCTGGGTGATGCGTGCTTCCGCCGCGGCTTCGGTCACCGTCGTGCCTTCGGCCACGGCCTGGAAGGAACGAAGTACCTGGAGTTCCATCCCCTTATTCTCGCACCACATTGATTGCGGAGTATTCAGGCGGTGAGCGCATGACTAGGGACCGGCGCCGAGAGAGCGGCCGGTCACGGCGTCGCACAGCTGTTCCGCCGTCGTGATGCTCTCCTCCCAGTCCGGCTGAGTCCGGTCGCGCCGAACCGGTTCGCGGCGGGCGTGGCCGGCGGCTCTGCGGGCGTCGGCCAACTGCCGGTAGGCGGTGCGGCGCAGGGCCTGGCGCTCGGCGGAGGTGACGCCGGGGGAGAGGTCGCGGTAGCGCGAGGCGGCGGCCAGCGCGGCCTCGGTCTGGATGTCCGCGCGGCTCGTGGCGGAGTCGCGCCAGACGGCGAAATGGACGACGAGGACGATGGCCGCGGCGAGCGCCGTGTCCAGGATGCGCGGCCCGTACAGCGACCGGTGGTCACCGAGCAGGTCGACGAGGACGAAGACGACGGCGGTCAGCCCCGTCGTGGCGAGCGCGTAGTGATGGCGTACGCCGACCGCCATGAGAGCGCCGAAGAACGCCACTTCGCCGATCAATGCGTACGTGCTGTGCGCCGGCAGCGACACGGCGCCGATGGCGGCCACGCCGACGACCGTGCCGACACAGCGGTGGAGCGCCCGGCGGAACACGGGGCCGAAGTCCGGCTTGTAGACGAAGACGACGGTCATGGGCAGCCAGTAGCTGCGCGGTCCGTGGAGCAGTTCGGCGCACAGTTGCGCGGCGAGCACGCAGCCCGCGAGCAGGACGGCGTACCGCAGGTGTACCGACCGGCCCGGGCGTGGAGAGGCCGCGACATGCAGGGTCGCGTCGTCGATCCGTTCGCCGTCGGCCGTCGCGTACACGTGCGCGAGGGCACGCAGGCCCGGCGAGTCCGCCTCGCGGTCCGGCAGTCCGGGTACGGTCCCGTCCTCGCGGTCCGGCAGTCCGGGTACGGTCCCGTCCTCGCGGTCCGGCAGTCCGGGTACGGTCCCGTCGTGGCGGCCCGGCAGCAGGCGTACGGCCATCAGCATGGGCACGCTCGTCACCACGGGCGGGAGTCCGCGCCCCTCCCACAGGAGCGTGGTCACCGCCTCGGCCAGCCGCACGGCGAGGTGGAACGCAGTGACCAGACCGTCGACCCGCGCGTCCGAAGCCGGATGTCGACGGGGCGTCCGATAGCGGCCCATGACGTGCTGGGCGTTGTCGAGGGCGTCCGTGAGCCGCCGCCGGGCCTCAGCGGCACCGGTGGTACCGGCCGCCCCCAGCGCATCGGACGCCGCGCGGTACACGGCGAACAGGGCGGCCTGCTCGACATGGTGGCGCCGCCACAGCCACGGGGTCGCGGACAGGACGAGAACGAGGCCGACGCCGGCGAGGAGCGCGAGGGGTGCCTGCCACCAGGGTCCCGGCACCGGGATGCCGCTGCCGATCGTGGCGCCGAGCAGGAGATGCATGCCGGCCACCGACGCCACCGGCCCGCGCAGGCTGAACGCGCCGGCGACCAGCGCGGTCACGCCCAGGCAGGCCGCCACGGCCGTCGACTGCCCGCTGCGCAGGGCGACTTCACCGGCGGTCATGCCGACTGCCGCGGCCAGGCCCAGCGCGACGAACCGCAGGACGCGCGACCGGTAGGGGTCGGAACCGTCCTGGCCCACGCCCCACAGGGCACCGATCGCCGCGATCACAGAAGGGATCACCCATCCCGTGAACACGCCGACGAGCAGCGGCAGGGCGAGTGCGACGGCCCCGCGCACCGCCGCAGCGACGGGCAACGAGGTGAGCAGCGGGCGGACGGCGCGACGAAGCCGGGTCGGCGCAAGCCATCCCGATTCGTGGTCGGGGCGCGTGCGTACTGGCGGTGTCACGCCGCTGTCCGCCTTTCACGGTGCGCTGACGGGTGGTGCCCGGGTACCCGGTTTGTCGTCCGGGCGACCAAGACGCCTGCGCCCGGGCCCGGGTGGGACCGGATGCAGAACACTTCGGGACGGAGTAACCGACCGGGTCGACGATGGGTGGAAGGTCGATGGGCGGGGGGACGAGGCCGACGACGGCGAGGCCGACGGTCTTCTGGCCGGAGTGTCAGACGGCCTTCACCGGCGGGTAGACCGGCTGCCACATGGCGGCGCGGACGCGCTCCTCGATCGTGTCGTCGACCGTTTCGCGGGCCACGCCGTCGTGGGCTGCGGCCCGGGCCACGGCGACCGCCACGGCGACCGAGGTCTCGTGCAGCTCGTCGATGAGGGGGAGGATCGGGGCGCCGGGGGCGGTGGCGTCGGTCCGCCGGGCGACGGCGTGGGCGGCCGCGACCAGCATCCGGTCGGTGACGCGGTCGGCGCCGGCGACGATGACGCCCAGGCCCAGGCCGGGGAAGACGAGTGCGTTGTTGGCCTGCCCGATCCGGTAGGTCACGCCCTCGTGCTCGACCGCGGCGAAGGGGCTGCCGGTGGCGATCAACGCGCGGCCGTCGGTCCAGGCGAGCAGGTCGCCGGGGACGGCCTCGGCCAGCCGGGTCGGGTTGGACATGGGCAGGATGATCGGGCGGCGGGTGTGCGCGGCCATGGTGCGCACGATCTCTTCGGTGAAGGCGCCGCCCTGTCCGGAGGTGCCGATCAGGATGGTCGGGCGCACCTGCCTGACGACCTCGGCCAGCGGGATGCCGCCCACCGCGTCGTCCCGTTGCCAGTCGGCGACCTCGGCGGAGTGGCGGGCGTAACGGATCTGGAAGTCGCGCATGCCGTCCTGGCCCTGGGTGAGCAGGCCGTGCCGGTCGACGGCCCAGATACGGGAGGCGGCCTGCTGTGATGAGAGGCCTTCGGTGACGAGCGCGTCGTGGAGCTGGTCGGCGATGCCGATGCCGGCGGTTCCGGCGCCGAAGACGACGATGCGGTGGTCGCGCAGCGGGACACCGCCGGCCCTGACGCCGGCGAGCACTGCGGCGAGGTTGACGGCGCCGGTGCCCTGGACGTCGTCGTTGAAGGTGAGGCCCTTCTCCCGGTAGCGGTCCAGGATGCGGCGGGCGTTGGCCGGGCCGAAGTCCTCCCAGTGCAGCATGGCGCCCGGGAACAGCTTCGTCGCGGCGGTGACGTAGGCGTCGATGAAGGCGTCGTAGGTGGCCCGGTCGACGCGTTCGTGCCGGTTGCCCAGGTACAGCGGGTCTTCGAGGAGTTCCTTGCGGTCGGTGCCGACGTCCAGCATGACCGCCAGGGTGCGGTTCGGGTGGATGCCTGCGGCGGCGGTGTAGACGGCGAGCTTGCCGACCGCGATGTCGATGCCGCCCACGCCCCAGTCGCCGATGCCGAGGATCGCCTCGCCGTCGGTGGCCACGATGAGGTCCAGGTCGTCCGGACCGAGCCCCGTGGCCTTCAGCGCACCCTCGATGTCCTCGGGCGCGTCGACCGACAGATAGACGCCGGCGGGGCGGCGGTACTCGTAGCTGTAGCGCTCGATGGCGGTGCCGACGGTGGGGGTGTAGACGACGGGCAGCATCTCGGCGAGGTGGTCGCTGAGCAGCCGGTGGAAGAGCACCTGGTTACGGTCGTGCAGTGCCGTGAGGTAGACGTTCTTGGCCAGGTCGGTCGGCTGCGCCTCGTACTGCTGGTAGGCGCGGGCCGCCTGCTGGTCCTGGGTCAGCACCTGCGGCGGAATCAAGCCCACCAGGCCCAGCTCCCGCCGCTCCTCCTGAGTGAACGCGGTTCCCCGGTTCAGGCGGGGATCGGCCAGCACGGCACGCCCCCGGGCCTTCGTCTCCAGCTGTCGCTCCGCGCCGTTCCACTTCGTTGCCATGATCGGCTTCCTCTGGTCTCCGTCGTCCGATGTGACCAGAGTCGGCGGGAACCAGACATGAGTCCAATGCCTCAGTTTCTTGCGATCCATAAAACCAGGGAATTGAACGTCTTTGACGTGCACCTTTTGCCGAAAGCCGGCCGCTTGCGGTGGACGCGGTGTGACGGAGACCGCAGGTCGCTGCCCTGGTCGTCCTCGCTTCCATTACCTGCCGGCATGGTTGTCCCGTTCGCGGTGCATGTCTCCTCGCCTGCCGGGCTGCCCGATGTCGCCGCCCGAGGCCTGCCCGGCGGGGCCGGACGCGGCTGGGGCGGGGCTCATCGGGGAAGCGGGAGCACCTCCACCGGGGGTTGCACCGGTCGGTCATGGAGAGCCGCAGATCGGTGGACCCGGTCGAACCTGTCGACGCGGCGTGCGCCGCCGTGCCCGTCCGGAGCGGTGGCTGCGGCGTGCGGTGCGGCGGAAATCGGTGAGCGGCTCTCCATGAACAAAGAGCCTGGAGTCTTTCCGGCGAGAAAGTCAAGAAAGCGTGCGGTGGTGAGGTCTACGCGGCTTCACGGACGAAATGCGGCTTCATCGGCGGCGCCTATCAGGGGAAAGGGAAGGCCTCTTTGACGGTGTTTCCGGAGCGGGTTTAGTTTCTCCGGAGAAATGCATTCACGTCGGTTTCTGCGGCGTCGGAAGCAGGAAAGGCAGGCCGCATCATGGGTGCTTTGGAAGACCCCACTGACGATCGCTTGGAGATCACGCCGCCCAAGACCTGGGCGACCGGCGTCCCCGCGGTCGCCCACGCCCTGCAGTACTCGCTGAGCCAGACGTCGCCCCGCAGGACGATGCTGACCCTGCTGAACATCAACCAGGCCAAGGGCATCGACTGCCCCGGCTGCGCCTGGCCGGAGCCCGGCAAGCGGCACATGAACGAGTACTGCGAGAACGGCGCCAAGCACATCAACGACGAGGCGACCTCGCGGCGCGTGCGGCGTGAGTTCTTCGAGCAGTACACCGTCGAGGAACTGGGCCGTAAGTCCGACTACTGGCTCAACCAGCAGGGCCGGCTGACCGAGCCGATGGTCAAGCGGCCCGGATCGGAACACTACGAGCCCATCGAGTGGGACGCCGCCCTCTCCCTGATGGCCGAGGAGCTGCGCGGCCTGGGCTCTCCGGACGAGGCGCTGTTCTACACCTCCGGCCGGCTCAACAACGAGGCGGCCTTCCTGCTCCAGCTCTTCGCTCGCGCCTACGGCACCAACAACCTGCCGGACTGCAGCAACATGTGCCACGAGTCCAGCGGTTCGGCGCTGATGGAGACCCTCGGCATCGGCAAGGGCAGCGTGAGTCTGGACGACATCCACCAGGCCGATCTGATCTTCGTCGTCGGTCAGAACCCCGGTACGAACCACCCGCGCATGCTGTCGGCCCTGGAGGAGACCAAGCGCAACGGCGGGAGCGTCGTCGCCGTCAACACGCTTCCCGAAGCCGGGCTGATGCGGTTCAAGCACCCGCAGCGGCCCCGCGGTGTGGTCGGCCGGGGCACGGTCATCGCGGACCAGTTCCTCCACATCCGCGCCGGCGGCGACCTTGCCCTCTTCCAGGCCCTCAACTCGCTGCTGCTCGAGGCCGAGGACGCCGCCCCTGGCGCCGTACTGGACCACGACTTCATCGAGAAGAACTGCAGCGGCTTCGAAGCCTTCGCCGAGCACGCGCGCAAGACCTCCTGGGAGGATGTGCTCGCGGCCACCGGTCTCACCCGCGAGGAGATCGAGGAAGTCCACGAACGGGTGCTGAAGGCCAAGAGCGTCATCGTCTGCTGGGCGATGGGCGTCACCCAGCAGAAGCACGGCGTGCCCACCATCCGTGAGATCGTCAACTTCCTCATGCTGCGCGGCAACCTCGGCAAACCCGGAGCCGGTGTGTGTCCCGTGCGCGGTCACAGCAACGTCCAGGGCGACCGCACCATGGGGGTGTGGGAGCAGATGCCGCAGACCTTCCTCGACGTGCTGGGACGGGAGTTCGGCTTCACCCCGCCCACGAAGCACGGCTACGACTCCGTCAACGCCATTCGTGCCATGCGCGACGGCAAAGCGACGTTCTTCCTGGGCGTGGCCGGCAACTTCGTCCGGGCAACCCCGGACAGCGAGGTGACCGAACAGGCCATGCGCCGGTGCCGGCTGACGGCCCACATCTCCACCAAGCTCAACCGCTCCCACACCGTCTGCGGCGAGACCGCGCTGATCCTGCCCACCCTGGGCCGCAGTGATCGCGACATCCAGGCCGGCGGTGAGCAGTTCATCACGGTCGAGGACTCTATGAGCATGGTCCATGCCTCCCGAGGACGGCTCGCCCCGGCCTCCGACGACCTGCTGAGCGAAGTGGCGATCATCTCGAGGCTGGCCCGCAGCACCCTCGGCCACTCCCCGGAGATCCCCTGGGAGGACTTCGAGGCGGACTACGGCACCGTCCGGGACCGCATCTCGCGTGTCATCCCGGGATTCGAGGACTTCAACGAGCGCGTCGCCGGGCCCGACGGCTTCCAGCTGCCCAACCCGGTCAACTCACTGACCTTCCGCACCCCGACCGGCAAGGCCGTCTTCACCTGCAACGACTTCGAGATGCCGCGGCCGCCCGAGGGGTATCTCATCTTGCAGTCCATGCGGTCGCACGACCAGTGGAACACCATCCCGTACGCGATGAACGACCGCTACCGCGGTATCCACAACGGCCGCCGGGTGGTCCTGGTCCATCCCGAGGACATCAGCGCACTGGGCCTGAGCGGAATGCAGATGGTGGACCTGGTCAGTGTGTGGCACGACGGGTGCGAGCGCCGGGCCGAGTCGTTCCGGCTGGTGCCCTACCCCACCTCCCGCGGTTCGGCCGCCGCCTACTACCCGGAGACCAATGTGCTGGTCCCCCTGGACAGCGTCGCCGACATCAGCAACTGCCCCACTTCCAAGGGCATCGTGGTGCGTCTGGAGCCGGCGGCATGGGCCGGGTGACCGCGCGCCGACGGGTGCTGCGCATGCGTCGATCGGCCGCCGGACTGAGATGCCACAATGAGCCCGACCGGGATCTCACATGGCGAGAGGTGTTCAGCCCGTGCTCTTCCGGCAGCTCGAATACCTGGTCGCTCTTGCGCGGGAGCGGCACTTCGCCCACGCCGCACAGAGTTGCGGGGTGTCCCAGCCCTCCCTGTCCGAGGCCATCCGCAAGCTGGAAGAGGAACTTGAGGTCCCGCTCATCCAACGGGGACGCCGCTTCGACGGCCTGACCGCCGAGGGTGAACGCGTCGTCGTCTGGGCGCGTCAGATCCTGGCCGACCGGGATGCTCTGCAGGACGAGGTCGCCGCGATGCGGACGGGCCTCGACGGCCGGATCCGGATAGCCACCGTGCCCAGCGCCGCCACCGCCGTACCGCGCCTGGTGGATCCGCTGTGCACCCGGCACCCGCTGCTCACCGCGCATGTCATGGCGGACCTGACGTCGAGAGAGATTCTGACGAGGCTCAGGGACTTCTCCGTCGACGCGGCCCTGACCTACCTGGACGACGAGGTACGAGCCGCGTTCCAGGTGGTGTCGCTGTACCAGGAGAAGTACGTCCTGCTCAGCGATGCGTCCTGGGCCCCGATCGGCGTCGGGACGGTGTCCTGGGCCGAGGCGGCGGCGCTTCCGCTGTGTCTGCTCACGCCTGCCATGCGAGGCAGGCGTACCCTCGACGCCCTCTTCGCCGACGTCGGGGCCGAACCGGTGGCAAGGGTGGAGACCGACTCGTTCGCCTCGCTGATCGCCCACGTGGTCCCCGGGCGCTGGGCCGGGATCGTCCCGCTGGCCTTCGTCCACGCACTCGGTGTGCCGCCCGGGGTGCGTGCGGTCCCCATGGCCGAGCCCTCGCGAGCAGTCGAGATCGGCCTCGTGACCTGCCGTCGGGAGCCCGAGTCGGTGACGGTGCGCGCGCTGGTGGCCACCGCGCGCCAGGTCGACCTCACGCCCCTGGAGCGCCTGCCCCGGATGCCCTCGGGGTTCGGCGCTGCGTCGGGCGTGCGAGGCGACGCGGCCACACGGCCTTCGGCCGGCTGAGCGGTACGCGCACTTCTCGGCCGGCTCCGCCGCTCGTGGCCACTCCTCGACGTGGGCCCCGTCCCTCACATCGACACCGGCCTGCGCGATGTCGTACGCCATGGTCCGAAACGAGGCGTCTGCCGTGCCTGGCATGCGCGGGTGGCCGGCGCCCGACCGGGCGCCGGCTCACAGAGACCCTGGGGACAGGGCACGACCTGTCGCGCCTTGAGCCCGAGGCGATCATCAGCTGTGCACGGGCACCCGACCGGGCGCCCGCGTTCAAGACCCCGCGTGGTCGGCGAAGCAGCTTCCACACGGGAGCGCGTTCATCCAGGGACCCAGGGCCGAGGGACGAGCCCTCGGCGCCCCGGCCGGCTCGCGCGGTCAGCTCTCCGTGCGAGCGGGCAGTCGCCATCCCGGGCGCGGGAAGTGGCAGGTGTAGCCCTCCGGGTAACGCTCCAGGTAGTCCTGGTGCTCGGGCTCGGCCTCCCAGAAGGGGCCGACCGGCTCGACCTCGGTGACGACCTTGCCCGGCCACAGTCCGGAGGCGTCCACGTCCGCGATGGTGTCCTCGGCGACCCGCTTCTGCTCGTCGTCCACGTAGTAGATCGCCGAGCGGTAGCTGAGACCGATGTCGTTGCCCTGGCGGTTCTTGGTGCTCGGGTCGTGGATCTGGAAGAAGAACTCCAAGATCGCGCGGTAGTCGGTCTTCTCGGGGTCGAAAAGGATCTCGATGGCCTCGGCGTGCGTCCCGTGGTTACGGTACGTCGCGTTCGGCACGTCCCCGCCGGTGTAACCGACCCGGGTCGCCGTCACGCCCGGGAGCCGGCGGACGAGGTCCTGCATCCCCCAGAAGCATCCGCCCGCCAGCACGGCCCTCTGCGTCTGCGCTGCCATTTCGGCCCCTCCAATATCTTTCGCCTCGGTCACTCGGGCTGCCCGGCTCGCGCACGATCGGCAACCCGTACTTCTGCCTACATCAGCGTGTGAGGGCCCCAAACAATTCCGGGCCCTCGCGGCCGCCGGCCGCCGCGCGGGCGAGCCGTGCGGACGACGCGGCGAACCACTGCCGGTCCACCGGCCCGGTGCCTCTCCCCGCGACGCCGGCTCACCGCCCGTCCGGCTCGGCCGGCGGAACGATCTCCCGCTTGAGGATCTTGCCTGTGGGCCCTTTCGGCAGGGTGTCCGCGATCCATACCTTCCGCGGATACTTGTACGCGGCGACCTGCCGCTTGACGTAATCACGCAGCTCGTCCGGTGTGGCCCGGGCGCCCGGCTTGAGGACGACCGCCGCGCCGACCTCCTCACCGAGATCAGGACTGGGCAGACCGACCACCGCGGCATCGGCCACCGCCGGATGCTGGTACAGGACGGCTTCGACCTCGCGCGGGTACACGTTGTAGCCGCCACGAATGATGATGTCCTTCTTCCGGCCGACGATCCAGAAATATCCGTCCTGGTCGACCCGGCCGATGTCGCCTGTGTGGAACCAGCCGTCCCGGACCGCGGCGGCGGTCTCCTCGGGGCGTTGCCAGTACCGCTTCATCACGTTGTGCCCGCGAATCGCGATCTCGCCCGATTCCCCGAGTGGTACCTCCTGGTCGTTGTTGTCGACCACCCGCATCTGGACGCCCCGGATCGGAGTGCCGACCGAACCGGGCTTGGGCCCGGCCTCCGGGTTGTTGAGCGAGGCGACGGGCGAGGTCTCGGACAGTCCGTACCCTTCGAGCACGACGCAGTCGAACGCGGCCTGGAAGTCGCGCAGCACCTGGGCCGGCATCGCCGCGCCGCCGGAGAAGCAGTACCGCAGCCGGGAGACGTCGTAGGCGTCCCGGCCGGGCTGTCGCAACAGCCTGCTGAATATCGTCGGCACCCCGACGAAGGCCGTCACTCCGTGCCCGGCGAGGATGCCCAGTGCCTTCTCGGCGTCGAAGCGCGGCAGCAGCGTGACGCACGCACCGGAGGCGACGGCGGCGTTGAGAGTGCAGGTCTGCCCGAACGCGTGGAAGAGCGGCAACCCACCGAAAATCACGTCGTCGGGGGTGAGCAGGAGCAGCTCGGTGGCCACGATGTCGCAGTTGCGGGTCAGGTTGGCGTGGGTCAGCTCGGCCCCCTTCGGCTGACCGGTCGTCCCCGAGGTGTAGAGAATCACCGCCGTGTCGTTCTCCCGGTCGGTGAGGTCCTCGGCGGGGGTGCCCGAGGCAAGCAGGTGGTCGAATCCGGCGGGATCGACGGTGACCGCTTCGGCCCCGGTCTGCTGCGCACCGGCCCTCGCCTCGTCGGCGGAGGTGTGCCAGGCGAACAGCAGCCGGGCACCCGAGTCGCCGAGGTAGTAGGCGACCTCCCGGGACTTGAGCAGGGGGTTCATCGGAACGACGATGCCGCCGGCCCGGAGTATGCCGTAGTAGACGATCGCGAACTCGGGGGTGTTGGGGAGCATGATCGCGACTCGATCGCCAGGTTTCACGCCGCGGTCGCGAAGCAGTCCGGCCATACGGGCGGTGCTCTGGTCGAGCGTGCGATAGGAGGTGGTGTCGTCACCGAGACGCAGCACGGGGCGATCGGGGTGAACGCGGGCGCTGCGGACCACGTTGGAGGCGAGATGCATGCCGGATCCTCCTTCCGAGGTCTCGGCCCGTGCCCGGCCACGGAGCCCCCTCGTGATCGGGGGCTTGCCGACGCCGCCCTCGCCCTGGACGGGATCTGGAGATGATCAGCAGGGCGAGTCTCACTGGTCGGGGCTTGCGCTCAGGGAGTCCAGCGCGAGGAGCTCGAGTCCGTCCTGCCTGAGCCGCTTCAAGAGCCCCATGATGAGGGCGACGCTACGCCGCGAGCAGGTGTCATGCCACCGACGGCGCCCCGGGGCGTCGCGTGCTCGTCCACCTTTCGGCCGTGGCGCTGCCCACCGCGCAGCTGCGGGTTCGGCGTCGGGAGCGCGGCGGCTCCTGGCCGTGTCACCGCCTGCCAGGACCTTCGTCGTTGGGCGCGGCTCGTCCTCAGTGAGTCTCCGCTCCGGCTGCCTCGGGGGACGCGAGAGCGGCCTGCATCGCCACCCCGTCCACGTAGGAGTGCTTCTCCTTCTGCTCCTCTGTGCGCTCGGGCCTGCATAAGGACTACGTCAGGACCGCGTTAGGAAGGAGTCAGGAATTGAGGCCCTCCGCTCCTCCTTCCGTGTCCGTCCACTAACACTGACCTGCAGAGATGCCGGGGGGACACCGGAGAGAACGCCCCATGGACGTGGACCCCGCACCGATAACCGATCGGTCTCACGACCCCGCCACTGCTCCAGCTGTCGTGGCCGCACGTTCTGTTCGAGCAGTGGCCGTCATCGGTGGTCTCGCGCTCGTGGCCCTGGGCCTGAGTGCCTGCGGTGGCCCTCCGCACGCCGTGCCGAGGAAGCCGTCGGCGGCCACCTCCGCCGCGGACATGGGAGGCATGAACGCGCTGGTCGCCGCCGCGAAGCGCGAGGGCGCGCTCAACGGGATCACCCTTGCCCGGAACTGGGCCAACAACGGCGGTCTGATCGACGGTTTCGAGAAGAAGTACGGAATCAGGGTCACGGTCGCCATTCCGGAGGGCCACAGCCAGGACGAGATCGACGCGATGAAGAAGTCCAAGGGCCGGCCGGACGCCCCGGACGTGCTGGACTTGGGGGACACCTTCGCGCGGGCGGCAGCGAGGGACAACCTGCTCGCGCGGTACAAGGTCGCCGCGTACGACTCGATCCCCGCCAACCAGAAGGACCCGCAGGCCCGCTGGACCAACAACTACGGGGGCTACGTCTCCATCGGCTGCGACGCCAACCGGATCCGGACGTGCCCCCGTACCTTCGCCGATCTGGTGAAGCCCGAGTACAGGGGCAAGGTCGCGCTCTCCGGCGATCCCACCCGGGCCGGTTCCGGCTTCGCCGACGTCTATGCGGCCGCCCTCGCGAACAAGGGGTCGTTCGGCGACATCGAGCCAGGTGTCGACTTCTTCGGCGACCTCCACAAGAGGGGCAACTTCAACCCCGCCGAGGCCACGTCGACCGGGGTCGAGACGCGTCGGACGCCCATCGGTGTCGGATGGGACTTCCTCAACCTCGGTTACGCCGATCAGTTCCGGGACAAGGGCATCGACTGGCGGGTCTCGATCCCCTTGGACGCCACCTTCGCCCTGTACTACGCGGAGGCGATCAACAAGGACGCCCCGCACCCCGCGGCCGCCCGGCTGTGGCTGGAGTACCTCTTCAGCACCGAAGGCCAGAATCTCCGGCTCGCCGGATACGCCCGCCCCGTGCTGATGGACGCCATGCGGCGCAGCGGCACCCTGGACACGGCCGCCGCCGCGAGGCTGCCGACGGTCGAGGGGACGCCGCAGTTCCCCACGGACGCGCAGCTGGAGAAGTCGCAGCAGACGGTCCTCCAGCAGTGGGAGCGGGCCGTCAGGAGCTGAGACGCGCAGTTGTGGAGCAGAGGTCCCGCCGCCGGGACCTGCACAGTACCGACGGGTAACATGACGGCCTCGCCTGCCGGAAGGAAGGGAAGCCGTGGCCATGCCCGTCAGTGACGTCGAGGCATTCTTCGAACGGGTGGCGGAGGATCGCTTCGTCCCCACCGCGTGCGCCCGGGGCCCCTGGGACGAGCACAGCCAGCACGCGGGGCCGCCCGCCGCACTGCTCGGGAGGGCTGTCCAGTCCCGCCCCGGGTCCCGCGAAGACATGCGCCTGGCCCGGATCACCTTCGAGATCCTGCGGCCGGTGCCCTTGCGCCCGCTGTCGGTGACCACGCGGGTCCTCAGGGAGGGCCGGAGCGTGGAACTGGTCGAGGCGTCCCTGACCCCGGACGGCGGGGACGAGGTGATGCGGGCGAGGGCACTGCGCATCCGGACCGCTCCCGGTTCCGTGACCCCGACGAAGGACGTTCCTGTCGTCCGCGCCCCTGAGGAGTCCAGTCCCGAGGCGTTCTTCCCGGTGCCGTGGGACATCGGCTACCACACGGCCATGGAGACGCGGTTCGCGGCGGGTTCCTTCCTCGCGCTCGGGCCGGCGACCTGCTGGATGCGTATGCGGGTCCCGTTGGTGGCGGGGGAGGCGATCACGCCGCTGGACCGCGTCCTGGTGGCGGCGGACTCCGGCAACGGGCTGAGCAACGTGCTCGACTTCGCGTCGCAGGTGTTCATCAACCCCGACCTGACAGTCCACCTGCACCGCCACCCCATCGGCGAATGGGTCTGTCTCGACGCCCGCACCAGCATCGATGAGGACGGGATAGGCATGGCCGAAGCCGCACTCCATGACGAACGCGGTCCGATCGGCCGCAGCGTGCAGAGCCTGTTCGTCGGCAGCCGGGGCTGAGGAACGCGGCCCGCGGCTTGGGGTCGCGCGCGTCCCGGCCAGGCGGGCGCTGTGTGGGCGCACCACTGTCGGCGCGCCCACACAGCGCCTGCATCACTGTTGGCGAAACACTGGCTACTGAATACCGTATACACACGACCGCCTCCCCGGCGGTCAGCGGTTCTTCGGATTTCGCAGCGGATTGAGGTGGCCAGCATGCTCGTACCAGCATCCCGTCCCGCCCAGCCCACCACCGGCCCCGCCGGCGACGAGACGGTCATCGACCGCCTCGTGCGGTCCAATAAGGGCTACGCCGCCGGATTCGCCGACCCGGGCATGGGTGCCCGGCCGGTCCTCGGCGTCGCCGTGGTGGCCTGCATGGACGCCCGGCTCGATCTGCACGCCGCGCTCGGCCTCGAACTGGGCGACTGCCACACCATCCGCAACGCGGGCGGCGTCGTCACCGACGACACGATCCGTTCCCTCACGATCAGTCAGCGGGCGCTCGGCACCCGCAGTGTCGTCCTGATCCACCACACCGGCTGCGGCCTCGAGTCCCTGACCGAGGATTTCCGGCACGACCTGGAGATGGAGGTCGGCCAGCGGCCCGCCTGGGCGGTCGAGGCCTTCCGCGACGTCGACCAGGACATACGGCAGTCGATGCAGCGGGTGCGCACGTCGCCGTTCCTGCTGCACACGGACGACGTACGCGGCTTCGTCTTCGACGTGAAGACCGGAGCGCTGCGGGAGGTCGGCGCACGGTCCTGATCAGGCGTCAGCTGTGCCGGGCCTCTCGCCCACGAGCTGCGCGAGAGGCCACGAACAAATAGCTCCGGTTCCCCTCTGGTGCATCCACAGCACACTTCGGCATACTGTATGCAATCTTCTCCCAGAGGGGGTCCCCGTGTCGTATCGCAGCACTCTCTCCCGTCTCCTGGACGCCGTCATCGCCCCCTCCGCCGAGAGGGTCCGGGCGCAGGGCAGGTTCCCGCGCAGTTCGCTGACGGCCCTGGGGCAGGCGGGACTTCTGGGACTCACCGTCTCCACCGACCTCGGGGGCGGTGGGCGTGGGCTCGCGGACGCCGCCGACGTGGTGACGCGGGTGGCCCGCGCCTGTCCGGCGACCGCCACCGTGCTCCGGTCCCACTACGCGGCCGCCGCCGTCGTCGAGGCGTACGGCAGTCGCTGGCTCCGAGGCGAGATCGCCGCCGGGCGCCACCTCAGCAGCCTCGCTCTGGACGAGCCCGCGGCCGAAGGTCGCCGAACGCGGCTTCAGTCGGGAGCCCCTGACGCCTCCGCGACCCGCTCCGGTGGCGTGGTCGCCCTGCGCGCCCGCAAGCACGACGTGGTCGCGGCCGGAGAGGCGGACAGCTACATCTGGTCCTCACGGCCGCTCGCCGCGCGGGACGGGCTGACCCTGTGGGTGGTCCCCGCGCACGCCGCCGACCTGTTCGTCCCGGCGCGTCCGGTCGGGGCGGGCCCGTACGGCAGCGGGACCTCCACCGTCTTCGCCGACCCGGTGCTGATCCCCGCCGATGCGATGCTCGGGCCGGACGGCGAAGGGTTCGACATCGTGCAGGACATCGTCGAGCCGTGGCTGCTCGAGTTGCAGACCGCCGTGGGCGCCGCAGTCACCGGCCCGGTGGCGGTCGGCAGCTCCTTCGGGCCCGCTCGTCTCGCCACGGATTCTCTTGCCTGACGCAGGGACGCCGACTTGTCGACCGGCCGGGACCGGGCCGCTCGGCGGGACGCGGGTGGGTGGAAGCCGTCCGTCTGGCGGCCCGTCAGCTCTGGTCCGTCTCCGCGGCGATCGCGTTCCGGTACTCGGCGACGGTACGGCGGGTGTGCTGCCGCATGATCTGGCAGGCGCGGTCGGGATCGCCGTCGGCGATGGCCTGGATGAGCTGGGCGTGCTCGTTCCACGCGTCCTTGCCGCGGGGCTTGGCGATGGGGGTGTAGTACCACCGCACCTTCTGGCCGACCTGCGCGATCAACTCGGTGAGCACGGAGTTGCCGGCTACGGAGGTGATGTGGGCGTGCAGGGCGGTGTTGGCCGCGACGAGCCGTTCGACGTCGTCCTCGGCGAGGGCGTCGACGCCGGCCTGCTGCAGTGCCCAGAGCTGCTCGACGTCCTTGGGCTTCGCGTGCTGGGCGGCGAGTTCGGCGGAGTGGGTCTCCAGCACCGAGCGGACGCTGAGGAGCTCGGTGGCTTCTTCAGGGGTGGGGGAGTGGACGAAGGCGCCCTGCGCGGGGCGCAGATCGACCCAGCCGCTGGTCTGCAGGCGCTGAAGGGCTTCGCGAACGGGCTGGCGGCTGACGCCGAGGTGTTCGGCGAGTTCGGCCTCGACGAGATGCTGTCCCGGCTTGAGCGAACCGTTGATGATCAGTTCGGTCAGGGCGTCGTAGACCGCCTGGCGCAGCGGAGCCGGGCGAGCCACGCGGCGGGTCGCCGCGGCTGTCAGAGCCTCGCGCATGGGACCCCCGTTCTGCCGTCCACCGGTGCGTCGGACGGCTGTGCCTGTGGTGGCGCTGGAATGATCGTTGGCGGCTTTCTCAGCATACAGGTTTTGGTATGCAAGATGGCGTGTGCCGCTGACCTGTGGCGATGGCATGCGGGTCTGGTCACTCGGGCCGCCGTCGGCTGGTTTTGTGTCCATTTGTCGAAGTCGGGCAACGACCCGGGCATCTACATATTTTCCGCTGCGGAGCTTCTGTATACAGAAACCTGTATGGGGTATGGTCGGACGAGGAGGCGCAGCGATCATGACGATTCGCGGGAGTGACGTGACGATCGAGGACGTGGTCCGCAGGGTGGTGGCCGGTCACCGGGATCAGCGAGGCTCGCTGCTCCCCGTACTGCACGCCGTACAGGCCGAGTTGGGCCATGTGCCGCAAGAGGCGATTCCGGTGCTCGCCGACGAGCTCAACCTCTCCCGGGCCGACGTCCACGGAGTGGTGACCTTCTACCACGACTTCCGCCGCGAGCCCGCCGGGCGCACGACCGTACGGATCTGCCGTGCCGAGGCGTGCCAGGCCCTGGGCGCCGGCGAACTCGAGGACTACGCCCGGGAGGCCGGGCTGTCCCTCGGGGAGACGTCGGCGGACGGGTCGGTGACCGTCGAGCAGGTCTTCTGCCTCGGCAACTGCGCCCTCGGGCCGTCCGTAGAGGTGAACGGACGGCTGCACGGGCGCGTCGGCAAGGCCCGGCTGGGCGCGATCCTCAACGAGGCGGTCTCCTCATGAACGACGCATCGCACTCCACGGCCAAGGTCTACGTCCCCCGCGACTCGGCCGCCCGCTCCGTCGGCGCGGACGAGGTCGCGGACGCCCTGCAACGCGCGACCGCCCGCGGAGACTTCGACATCGACGTGGTGCGCAACGGATCGCGCGGCATGCTGTGGCTGGAGCCGCTGATCGAGGTGGTCACCCCGCAGGGGCGGATCGGCTACGGACCGGTGGCCCCCTCGGACGTGGAGGACCTCCTGGCCGCCGGCCTGCTCGACGGGGCCGACCATCCGCTGCGGCTCGGTGTCGTGGGCGAACTGCCCTGGCTGGCCCGCCAGACCCGCGTCACCTTCGCCAGAGTCGGCGTGACCGACCCCTTGTCGGCAGAGGACTACCTTGCGCACGGCGGGCTGAGGGGGCTGCGCACGGCTCTGGGGCGCAGGCCCGATGACGTGGTCGCCGAGGTCACCGAGTCGGGGTTGCGGGGCCGGGGCGGCGCGGGATTCCCCGCGGGCATCAAATGGAAGACCGTCCTGGAGTGCGCGGACGAGCTGAAGTTCGTCTGCTGCAACGCCGACGAGGGCGACAGCGGGACCTTCGCCGACCGCATGGTCATGGAGGGCGACCCGTTCATGCTCATCGAGGGCATGACGATCGCCGCGCACGCGGTGGGCGCGAGCGAGGGATACCTCTACATCCGCTCGGAGTATCCCGACGCGGTGGCCACGATGCGCTCGGCGATCGGGATCGCGCGCGAGCACGGCTGGCTCGGCAAGGGAATCCTCGGCTCGGCGCTCGACTTCGACCTGCACGTCCGCGTCGGCGCCGGCGCGTACATCTGCGGCGAGGAGACCTCCATGCTGGAGAGCCTGGAGGGCAAGCGGGGCACGGTCCGCTCGAAGCCGCCGATCCCCGCGATCCAGGGCCTGTTCGGCAAGCCGACCGTGGTGAACAACGTCCTCACCCTGGCCACCGTGCCGACCGTGCTCGCCCACGGGGCGAAGGCCTACCAGGACCTCGGCGTCGAACGGTCGCGCGGCACCCAGGTGTTCCAGCTGGGCGGCAACGTCGCGCACGGCGGCATCGTGGAGACCGCGTTCGGCGTCACGCTGCGCGAACTCGTGGAGGACTACGGCGGCGGCACCTTCTCCGGACGGCCCGTGCGCACGGTGCAGGTCGGCGGGCCGCTCGGCGCCTATCTGCCGACCTCGATGTTCGACCTGCCCATGGACTACGAGGCCTTCGCCGCGGCCGGTGCGATGGTCGGCCACGGCGGCATCGTCGTCTTCGACGACACCGTCGACATGGCCGCCCAGGCGCGCTTCGCCATGGAGTTCTGCGCCGAGGAGTCCTGCGGCAAGTGCACACCCTGCCGGGTCGGTTCGGTACGCGGTGTCGAAGTGATCGACAAGATCGTGGCCGGGCAGCACCGGGACGAGAACCTGGCGTTGCTCGAGGACCTGTGCGACCTGATGACCGATGGCTCCCTGTGCGCCATGGGCGGGCTGACGCCGATGCCCGTGCGCAGCGCCATCGCGCATTTCCCGGACGACTTCCTCGCGCGCACCCCCGGCCGGGAGAACCAGCCCCAGCACGCGACTGGCGCGAGGACGGAGGGCACGGCATGACACTTCTCAAGGAACCCGACTTCGGTACTCCGGACCGGCCCGGCGAGGCGACGGTGTCGGTGGAGGTGGACGGACTGCCGGTCACCGTCCCCGAGGGCACGTCGGTGATGCGGGCCGCCGCGCTGGCCGGCGTCGAGATACCCAAACTGTGTGCCACCGACAGCCTCGAGCCGTTCGGCTCCTGCCGGCTGTGCGTGGTGGAGATCGACGGCCGTCGCGGCACCCCGGCGTCCTGCACCACACCGGTGGCCGACGGCATGAAGGTGCGCACCCAGACCCCGAAGGTGGAGAAGCTCCGCCAGGGCGTCATGGAGCTCTACATCTCCGACCACCCCCTGGACTGCCTCACCTGCCCGGCGAACGGCGACTGCGAACTGCAGGACATGGCGGGCGTCGTCGGGCTGCGGCAGGTCCGGTACGGCTACGAGGGCGCCAATCACCTCGACGCCGAGAAGGACACGTCCAACCCGTACTTCGACTTCGACGCGTCCAAGTGCATCGTCTGCTCCCGCTGCGTACGCGCCTGCGGCGAGGTGCAGGGCACGTTCGCGCTGACCATCGAGGGTCGCGGCTTCGACTCCAAGGTCTCCCCGGGCGCCGGGGAGACGTTCATGGACTCCGAGTGCGTCTCCTGCGGGGCGTGCGTGCAGGCCTGCCCGACCTCGACGCTCCAGGAGCGTTCGGTGGTGGAACTCGGCATGCCGACCCGGTCGGTGGTGACCACCTGCGCGTACTGCGGCGTCGGCTGCTCGTTCAAGGCCGAACTGCGCGGCGACGAGCTGGTGCGGATGGTGCCGTACAAGGACGGCGGGGCGAACGAGGGCCACTCCTGTGTGAAGGGCCGGTTCGCCTTCGGTTACGCGACGCACCCCGACCGGAAGCTCAGGCCCATGGTCCGCGACAAGATCACCGATCCATGGCGTGAGGTCGAGTGGGACGAGGCCATCGGTACGGTCGCCCGGCGGATGCGCGAGATCCAGGAAAGGTACGGGTCGGGTTCGATCGGTGCCATCTCCTCGTCCAGGTGCACCAACGAAGAGGTCTACGTCGTCCAGAAGATGGTGCGCGCGGCCTTCGGCAACAACAACGTGGACACCTGCGCCCGCGTCTGCCACTCCCCGACGGGATACGGCCTCAAGCAGACCTTCGGCGAGTCGGCGGGCACGCAGGACTTCCGTTCGGTGGCGCAGGCCGACGTGATCATGGTGATCGGGGCGAATCCCACGGACGGGCACCCGGTGTTCGCGTCGCGGATGAAGCGCCGGCTGCGTGAGGGCGCGAAGCTGATCGTGGTCGACCCTCGCCGTATCGACCTGGTCCGCTCGCCGCACATCGAGGCCACGCACCATCTCCAGCTGCGGCCGAGCACCAATGTCGCGGTGGTCAACGCCATGGCGCACGTCGTGGTCACCGAGGGCCTGGTCGACCGGTCCTTCGTGGAGCAGCGGTGCGAAGGTTTCGACGAGTGGGCGGAGTTCGTCGCCCGCCCCGAGAACAGTCCGGAGGCGACCGAGGCGCTCACCGGTGTGCCGGCCGAGGAGCTGCGGGCCGCGGCCAGGCTGTACGCCGAGGCGCCCAACGGAGCCATCTACTACGGCCTCGGTGTCACCGAGCACAGCCAGGGCTCGACCATGGTGATGGGCATGGCCAACCTGGCGATGGCCTGCGGCAACCTCGGCCGGGACGGCGTGGGCGTGAACCCGCTGCGCGGCCAGAACAACGTGCAGGGCTCCTGCGACATGGGCTCGTTCCCGCACGAGCTGCCCGGCTACCGGCACGTCTCCGACGACGCGGTGCGCACTGTGTTCGAGAACCTGTGGGGCGGCACCATCCTCGCCGAGCCCGGGCTGAGGATCCCCAACATGTTCGACGCGGCGATCGACGGAAGCTTCCGCGGTCTGTTCGTGCACGGCGAGGACATCGCCCAGTCCGACCCGAACCTCAAGCACGTCACCGCCGCGCTCGAGGCGATGGAACTGGTGGTCGTACAGGACCTGTTCCTCAACGAGACCGCCAAGTTCGCGCACGTCTTCCTGCCCGGCGCGTCCTTCCTCGAGAAGGACGGCACGTTCACCAACGCCGAACGCCGGATCAACCGGGTGCGCGCGGTGATGAAGCCGAAGTCGGGCAAGCACGAGTGGCAGATCGTGTGCGAGATCGCCACCGCCATGGGCTATCCGATGTCCTACGACCATCCCGGCCAGATCATGGACGAGATCGCCGCGGTCACACCGACCTTCGCCGGTGTCTCCTTCGCGCTGCTGGACAAGCTCGGCAGCATCCAGTGGCCGTGCAACGAGTCGGCACCGGAAGGCACGCCGGTCATGCACGTGGACGAGTTCGTGCGCGGCAAGGGCAGGTTCGTGGTGACCGCCTATGTGCCGACGAACGAACGCAGTACCCGGCGCTTCCCGTTGGTGCTCACCACCGGACGCATCCTCAGCCAGTACAACGTCGGCGCCCAGACGCGCCGTACCGGCAACGTGGCCTGGCACCCCGAGGACATCCTGGAGTTGCACCCTCACGACGCCGAGGTACGCGGCATCTCGGACGGTGACCTGGTGACGCTGGCCAGCCGGGTCGGGCAGACCACCTTGCGCGCGGAGATCTCCGACCGTATGCCGACCGGGGTGGTGTACACGACGTTCCATCACCCCGTGACCGGTGCCAACGTGGTGACCACGGAGAACTCCGACTGGGCGACCAACTGCCCCGAGTACAAGGTGACCGCCGTACAGGTCGGGCTCGCGCATCCGCTCCGGCGCGGCGACGACACGGAAGCGGTCGAGGACGGCGTGCTGACGGTGGTGGACTGAGATGACCGCCACCGTGCCACCGGAACGCCGGATGGCGAACGACATCGCCGCGAACCTCGCACACCTGCCGAAGGACCGGGCCGTCGAGGCGGTCGCGGGACACATGGACAGGTTCTGGGACCCGCGGATGCGCACCCGGCTCTTCGAGTACGTCGACACCGGAGCGGACGGACTGGACCCCCTGGTGGTCGCCGCGGTCCGGCTCATGCGCTGACCCGCGCCCCCGAAGGTGCCTTCCGCGCCCGGATGACGAGGCCTGCGTCTGCCTCTGTCACCGGGGCCGGGAGGCCCTTCGGCATGCCCGGACTCGCCCCGCGGCACGCCTGGTTGCCCCGGTCGCAGGCGTTCGTCCCTTCCCCGACGCCGGGTTGAGGACGCGGTGCGCGGAGCCTGTACACCTTGCGAGGATACTGCATACAGTATTCATCTACGCTGTCCCTTTCAGGAGGAGTCACCGTGAAAATCGCAGTCCTCGGAGCCGGCGCGATAGGCGCCTACGTCGGAGCGGCACTGCACCGGGGTGGCGCTGAGGTCCACCTGATCGCCCGGGGCGAGCACCTGCGGGCCATGCGCGCACACGGAGTCCACGTGCGCAGCCCCCGGGGGGACTTCGTGGCGCGGCCGCACGCCACGGACGACCCGGCCGAGATCGGCCCCGTGGACTATGTGTTCCTGGGGCTGAAGGCGCACTCCTACCCGTCCAGCGGACCGCTGGTCGCCCCGCTGCTCGGCGACCGGACCGCGGTGGTGGCAGGGCAGAACGGCATCCCGTGGTGGTACTTCCACAAACTGGCGGGCCCCTACGAAGGACTGAAGATCGAGGCGGTCGACCCGGGCGGCGCCACCAGCAAGGTGCTGCCGCCGGAACGGGCCATCGGCTGCGTCGTCTACCCCGCCACGGTCATCGAGTCCCCCGGCGTCATCCGGCACTTGGAGGGCACGCGCTTCTCCATCGGTGAGCCGTCGGGAGAGGTCTCCGAACGGTGCACGGCGCTGAGCGAAGCCATGGTCGCGGGCGGACTGAAGTGCCCCGTGGAGTCGAATCTCCGCGACGACATCTGGATCAAGCTGATGGGCAACGTGGCGTTCAATCCGATCAGCGCGCTCACCCGGGCGACAATGGCGGAGATCTGCCGGCACCCCCTCACTCGTCGGCTGGTCGCCCAACTCATGGAGGAGACCCTCGACATCGCGGCCCGGGTCGGCAGCCGCCCGGCCATCTCGATCGAGAAGCGGCTGCGCGGCGCGGAGGGAGTGGGGGACCACAAGACCTCGATGCTCCAGGACCTGGAGGCCGGCAAGCAGCTCGAACTCGACGCCATCGTGACCGCGGTGGTGGAGATGGCCGACATCTCCGGCGCCGAGGCACCCACGCTGCGTGCGATCCACGCCGCCACCGACCTCCTCGCGCGGTGCGGGGCGGCCGGCCCGGGAAGCGGCGGCAGCGCCCCGAAGCCGGCCTCGGCCTAGCGCGGACCGTTGCGGCAGCACCGGTGCGGTACAGCCGTGCCCGCCGCAACGGCTACGGGACAGGGGCGCACCAGAAGACACGGGGTGCCGCGCTCGTGTGCCGGGCTGATCACACGGCATCTTGTCCGTCTTCGGCCGGCTCAGGGATGATCTTCCCGTCCCAGGTGCCGGCCGGTGCGGGCGGCCCTGTGACTCCGCCGGAGGCCGGGCGCGGCCCCGGGCAGAGAGGAGTCGTTCATGCTGTTCCGCCAGCTGGAGTACTTCGTGGCGGTGGCCAGGGAGAGGCACTTCGCCCGCGCGGCCGAGGCCTGCTACGTCTCGCAACCCGCGCTCTCTGCGGCCATCGCCAAGCTCGAGCGGGAGCTGAACGTCACGCTGATCAACCGGGGCCACAACTACCAGGGCCTGACCCCGGAGGGTGAGCGGCTCGTCGTGTGGGCCAAACGGATCCTCGCCGAGCAGGACGCCTTCAAGGCCGAGGTGGCGGCGGTCCAGTCGGGCATCACCGGCACGCTGCGGCTGGGCACGGAGCCCACGGCGTCGACGACGCTGGCGCTGCCCGTGGCCGCCTTCTGCGCGGCCCATCCGCTGGCCAAGGTGCAGGTCCGCTCCCGGCTGTCGACAAAGGAGCTCCTGCGCCAGCTGCGCGAGTTCGAACTGGACGCCGCGATAGCCCACTTCGCCCCCGGCGACCGAGAGAACCTCCAGGTGATGCCGCTGTACGAGGAGAGGTACATGCTCCTCGTCTCGGGCGACCATGTGATCTCCCAGACCAGCACCATGACATGGACGGAGGCGGCCCAGCTCCCGCTCGCGCTGCTGACGCCGGACCACCGGATCCGCGAGCTCATCGACAGCGTGTTCGCGGACAAGGGGGTCGTGGTCACCCCCCAGGTGGAGACGGACTCGATCGCCTCCCTCTACGCACACGTGGGTGGCGGCGAGTGGGCGAGCATCGTGCCGCACTCATGGCTGCGGGCGATGCCGGTCATCGGCAGGACCAGGGCGGTGCGCCTGGTCGACCCCGACGCCAGGGCCCAGGTCTCGGTGGCCATCCACGCGGCGACCCCCGGTTCGGTCGCCGCCCGGGCCTTCGTCAACGCGGCGACGAGCCTGTCGCTCGACGACTTCTTCGACCAGCCGCTGCCCACCGAGCACAGGGTGGTGCGGTGACACGGCCGCCCGGGGGCACCTGGCGACGTGTGCGGCGGTGAGCGGGGAGCAGCCGTCACCTGAGCAGCCGGCGGGGTGAGCGGAAGCGCTGCACGTGGCGCAAGCCCCGTGTGGCGAGAGCCGTGCGTGCGAGGCAAGGCCCGTGTGACGGAAGGCCGGTGTGGAGACGGAAGCCCCGTGTGGCGGAAGCCCGTTGTGAGACGGAAGCCCCGTGTGGCGGAAGCCCGTTGTGAGACGGAAGCCCCGTGTGGCGGAAGCCCGGTGTGGAGACGGAAGCCCCCGTGAGGCAAGCCCCTGTCGGACACAAGCCCGGCCGTCATCGCGCGTACCGGGCCTCCACCGCCCGCCGGTCGAGTGCCCCCTGGGCCGTGTGCGGCAGCGCGGCGACGACCTCGATCCGGTCGGGTACCTCGAAGGCGGTCAGCCGGTCCCGGCAGTACTGAAGGATCTCCTCGGCCCCGACGCCCTCGCCCTCGTGTACGACGACGGCGGCACCCACGCGCTGGCCGTAGGCCGCGTCCGGCACGGCGAACACGGCCGCCTCGGCGACTCCGGGGCATCCGGCGAGGATGTCCTCGACGCGCTCGGGCGAGACCTTCTCGCCTCCGCGGTCGATGAGGTTCTTGATGCGCCCGCGGAGGTGCAGGTGGCCGTCCTCGTCCAGCGTGCCGAGGTCTCCGGTGCGGAACCAGCCGTCGGTGAAACTGCGCGCGGTCTCGGCCGGGTCGGCGAGGTAGCCACGCGCGACGGTGAGTCCCTGCACCCACACCTCGCCCTCCACACCGACGGGACAGGTACGCCCCCTCGCGTCCACGACACGAAGCTCCACTCCGGTCGGGCCACCGACCGACCCCTGCTTCAGGGGACCCCGCTGGTGCAGCGGCTCACTCGCTGCCTGGTGCGTGGCCTCGGTCATCCCGTATGCGGACAGCAGCGGAGCGCCGAGCGTACGCTCAAGGGCCCGCTGCGTGGCCGTGTTGAGCGGGGCACTGGAACTGCGTACGAACCTCAGTGGCGGGACCCGCGGCCCGGGGAACTCGATCGCGGAGCTGTCCAGCAGGATCTCGTGGACGGCGGGGACCGCGGTGAACCAGGTGGCGGTCGCGGCCCGCAGGTCGGCCCAGAACGTCCGGGCCGAGAACCGGCCCCGCTCCGGCAGCAGTACGCACCCTCCGCTGGCGAGTGTCGCCAGGAGCGCCGCGAACAGCCCGTGACCGTGGAAGAACGGCATCACCGCGACCGTCGCGTCGCCGGGACCCAGCTCGTAGGCGGCGCAGATGCCCCGCACGGAGGCGGCCACGTTGGTGTGTGTGAGCGGGACCATCTTGGCCCGGTCGGTGGTGCCGGGGGTGAACAGCACGAGGGCGTCATGGGCGCGGAGTTCGTGTGCCGCGCCACGGACACGCCGTACGGTGCGGACGCCGGTGTCCAGGAGGGCCGCCGCCGTACCGGCACGCGACACCTCGACCCGCAGGGGCCAGACCGGGACCCGGACCGGTTCGGCCGGCCCGGCGCCGGCCGCCGGGGGACCGGCGAGGACCGCCTGCGCGCCCAGCGCCTCCAGCCGCGCGGACAACTGAGACGCGGGCAGGGCGGGATCCATGGGCGCGACCACCAGCCCGGCACGCGCCGCACCCAGCAATGCGACCACGAACTCGGCGGTGTTGGCGCAGATCAGTCCCACCGCGTCGCCGCGGTCGAGCCCCGTGCGGCCGAGCCGGGCCGCCACGTCGTCGACCAGGGTGGACAGGGCGCGGTAGGACAGCGGCACCCGGTCTCCGGTGACGACGAGGGCCCCGGCGTGCGGACGGTCGCGTACGTGCCGGTCGAGGACATCGCTCAGGCCCGCGATCGCCGGGGGCCGGTACCGGTCCGCGTTGCGCACCGATGCCGCGGCCGGAACGGCCATGACCCACCTCCTCGTGCGCCTTCCGATGAAGCAGTCCTCTGCGAGCCTGCGGTGGCGAACAGCACCCGTCCAATACGCGCTTGCGAACGCCCGATAGCAGCCGTTTATCAAGGGTGTTGAAGGGCCGTGCGGCCCGCTCCGACCAGGGCTCGATAGATGCTGTTTATCGGCTGGTCGCCGATGGGTCTTGGACGCGGCGATGCGCGCTGCGGAAGGTGAGAACAGAAGCCGCAGCAGCACGACTTGCCCCAAGGAGGACCTCGGACCATGACCGCCCCCTCACCACTGGAGACCGCGGCGAACGCCGACGTGCCGGCCGAGCTCACCGATGGGTACCACCTGGTCGTCGACGCACTGAAGATGAACGACGTCGACACCGTCTACGGGGTGGTCGGCATCCCGATCACCGACCTGGCCCGCCTCGCACAGGCCCAGGGCATCCGCTACATCGGCTTCCGTCACGAGAGCAACGCGGGACACGCGGCGGCGGCGGCCGGGTACCTCACGAAGAAGCCCGGCGTATGCCTGACCGTGTCGGCACCGGGTTTCCTCAACGGGCTGGTCGCGCTGGCGAACGCCACCACCAACTGCTTCCCCATGGTGCAGATCTCGGGCTCCAGCGAGCGCCACCTGGTCGACCTCAAGCAGGGCGACTACGAGGAGATGGACCAGCTGGCCGCCGCGCAGCCGTTCTGCAAGGCCGCGTACCGGGTGAGCCGGGTGGAGGACATCGGCCGCGGTATCGCCCGCGCCCTGCGCACCGCGATCTCGGGGCGTCCCGGCGGTGTCTACCTCGACATCCCGGCCGCGGTGCTCGGCGCCATCATGGACGCGGAGGAGGGAGCGAAGACGCTGAGCCGCCTCGTCGACCCCGCGCCGCGCCAACTCCCGTCCGCCGAGGCCGTGGACCGGGCGATCGAGCTCCTGGCCGGCGCGCGGCGGCCGCTCGTGGTGCTCGGCAAGGGCGCCGCGTACGCACAGGCGGACGCCAAGATCCGCACGTTCATCGAGTCCACCGGCGTGCCGTACGTACCGATGTCGATGGCGAAGGGGCTGCTGCCCGACGACCACCCGCAGTCGGCGGCCACCGCCCGCTCGCTCGCGCTGAAGAAGGCCGACGTGGTGATGCTCGTCGGCGCGCGCCTCAACTGGCTGCTCAGCCACGGCGAGGCGCCGCAGTGGAACCCCGACGCGAAGTTCATCCAGGTGGACATCGAGCCCAAGGAGATGGACAGCAACCAGCCCATCGCCGCCCCGCTCGTCGGTGACATCGAGTCCGTGCTCGACGTACTGGCGGAGCGGACCAAGCCGGGCCAGATCGCGGCCCCCACCGCCTGGCGGGAGGAACTGGCCGCACGCTCGGCGCAGAACGTCGCCAAGATGGCGGAGCGCCTCAAGGCCGATCCGCATCCCATGCAGTTCATGGGTGCCCTGAAGGTGGTGCGCGATGTCGTCCACGAGCGCCCCGAGACGTACATCGTCAACGAGGGCGCCAACGCACTGGACATCGCGCGCAACGTGATCGACATGCAGGTGCCGCGCCACCGCCTCGACAGCGGCACGTGGGGCGTCATGGGTATCGGCATGGGCTACGCCATCGCCGCCGCCGTGGAGGGCGGAGCGCCCGTCGTGGCCGTGGAGGGCGACAGCGCGTTCGGCTTCAGCGGGATGGAGATCGAGACGATCTGCCGCTACAACCTGCCTGTCGTCACGGTCATCATGAACAACGGCGGTGTCTACCGGGGCGACGACGTCAACCCCCTCGGTGACGCACCGTCCCCGACGACCCTCATGCTCTCGGCCCGCCACGACCAGATGATCGAGGCGTTCGGCGGCAAAGGCTACCGCGCGACGACGCCCGCCGAGGTCACCGCCGCCCTCACCGAGGCGCTGGAGTCGGGCGGCCCGGCGCTCATCGACTGCGTGATCGACCCGTCGGCCGGCACCGAGAGCGGCCACATCTCGCACCTCAACCCCAAGGGCATCACGGTCGGCAACATCACGCCGGCGAAGAAGTAGCGCCTGCGACGCGCGCGCCATCGACGCGTGCGTCGCCGGGGCGATCCCGCCGACGCGAGTGCCGGCGATCCCGGGGCCCGCGAACCGCGAACCCGGCGTCCGCGGGGCTTGTAGCCCGAGCACCCGCAATCGGAGGGCCTGCTGCCCCAGGGCTCGCCGTCCTGGGGCCTGCCGTCCGAACGCCTCCGAACCCCGAACTCCCTTCCCGCACACCCACCCTCGCACCAGAGCATTCAGGAAAAGGAAGCCACATGAGTGTAAAGCCGCTCGCCGGAATCAAGGTGATCGACTTCACCGGGGTCCAGGCCGGTCCCGCGTGCACCCAGATGCTCGCCTGGTTCGGCGCCGATGTCATCAAGGTCGAGCGCATCAGCGGCGGGGACGTGACCCGCCGTCAGCTGCGTGACGTCCCTGACATCGACGCCCTCTACTTCACCATGCTGAACAGCAACAAGCGCTCGCTGGCCATCAACACCAAGACCCCCGAGGGCAAGGAGGTCATGGAGAGGCTGATCCGCGAGTCGGACATCCTGGTCGAGAACTTCGCGCCGGGCGCCATGGACCGTATGGGCCTCGGGTGGGACTACATCCACGAGCTGAACCCGCGCCTGATCTTCGGTTCCGTCAAGGGCTTCAACGACGACTCCAAGTGGAACGACCTCAAGGTCTACGAGAACGTCGCGCAGGCCGCCGGCGGCGCCGCGTCCACCACCGGTTTCTGGGACGGCCCGCCCACCATCAGCGGCTCGGCCCTCGGCGACAGCAACACCGGTATGCACCTGCTGGTCGGCCTGCTGACGGCGATCATCCAGCGCAACCAGACGGGCCTTGGACAGAAGGTGTCGGTGTCGATGCAGGACGCCGTGCTCAACCTGACCCGGGTCAAGCTGCGTGACCAGCAGCGTCTGGCGCGGGTCGGCTACCTGGAGGAGTACCCGCAGTACCCGCACGGCGAGTTCGGTGACGCAGTGCCCCGCGGCGGCAACGCGGGCGGCGGCGGCCAGCCGGGCTGGATCCTGAAGTGCAAGGGCTGGGAGACCGACCCCAACGCCTACATCTACTTCACGGTCCAGGAGCAGAACTGGGCCCGCACCTGCGAGGCCATCGGCCACCCCGAGTGGAAGGACGACCCGGAGTACACCTCCGCCCGGGCCCGCCAGCCGCACATCATGGAGATCTTCGGCGAGATCGAGAAGTGGCTCGCCGACAAGACCAAGTACGAGGCGGTCGACATCCTGCGCGAGTGGGAGGTGCCCTGCGCCCCCGTGCTCAGCATGAAGGAGCTCGCCGAGGACCCCGACATGCGCAAGAGCGGCACGATCGTCGAGGTCGACCAGAAGGAACGCGGCACCTACCTGACGGTGGGCAGCCCGATCAAGTTCTCCGCCTTCAAGCCCGACGTCGCCGGCGCGCCGCTGCTGGGCGAGCACACGGACGAGGTGCTCGCGGACCTCGGCTACGACGCGGACTCGATCCGCAAGCTGCACGAGAACGAGGTCGTCGCCTGACCCGAACGACCACGGGTGCCCTGCGCGCGAGTATCGCGCGCAGGGCACCCATGCGTATGAGGCGACGTAAGCCGAACGCCCACCCGGCGGGCCGCAGACGCGGGCTTGGCCGGCTGCGGCCGCACCGGGGGTGTCGGCAGCGGCGTCAGACAGCCGTACCGGCCGAGGCGGACTGAAGCTGCCGGCGGATCTCCTTCTCCCGGGCGCGTCGCGCGGTGACGTCGCGGATGACCGCTCCGACGTGACTGGCGTTGCCGTCGGCATCGGTCAGCATGACTACGCTGAACTCGATGGAAATGGTCCTGCCGTCCGCGGTCAGTGCGGGAACGGCGAGGAGATCGTCCTGCCCGTACTTGCTGGACCCACTCGCCATGGACGCATCAAAGCCGTCCCAGTGACGCCGCCGGTGCTTCTCGGGGATGATCGCATCCAGGCTCTGCCCGGCAACCTCGGCCGCCGAGTATCCGAAGATCCGCTCCGCCCCCTGATTCCAGTAGCGGATCAGTCCTTGACGATCGACGATCACGATGCCGTCGGGTGCCTGGGCCGCCATGTCCAGCACCACCGCAGCGTCCAGAAGTTCCATTCCGCGTCTCCTTCGAGCGGGGCGAAATCGATCCGTGTGTGCAGCATACAAAATACGGTATCCACTCGGACCTGGGCCAGGTTCGGACGGCGACGGTGTGGTGATGGGGAAGGGTGTTGCCGGGCGAAGGCTCCCCACCCGCGCCGCGCGATGAACGGGCCAACATGGATCGCGACGTTCGCGTTGTCGCCTGCAGGGTGCCCCTGTTCGTCGGAGTACTGCGGGCCGCAATGATCAGCCAGCAGACCTGACCGAGGGCGACGAGGGCCGTCACGCCGTCCGCATGAGTCGTTCAGCGTGCTCCAACTCGTCCCGCTGGACGGCGCTGGGCTGTGCTCCGCAGTACTCCCATCGCGTGGTGACACCGTCCGGACCTTCGAACTCGGCACGGGACAGGGCGGTTTCGATCCGGCTGCGGACGTCGGCCTCGGATTCGGCAGCGAACAACACGCGCAGCGTCACCTCGTCGCCAGCGCGTTCGGCCGAGGTGTGGTGCGGCGCCAGCGGGCACGGAGGCTCGTGGTCCCAGTGCCCGCACAGCGCGACCGTGACCTCTTCACGCAGCGTCGATCGTGAAGAAGCTCCGTGTGCGCGGTGTCCTTCCCGCTCCCCACCAGTCACCGGCCGTACGGATCGCCCTCGGCGGACGCGAGGCGGACGTCCACGATCTCCTCACCATCTACGAGTTGCCGCTCCTTCAGCAGGACGAGCTGCTGAGCCCGTGGGAGGCGGTCAGCCGTGTACGGCACCAGGCGGGCGAGTTGCGCTTCTACTCCGGTGACCAGGTGGACACCGTGCTCGGCACACCCCTGATCAGGCTCGTGGAGGACGTGCCCTACCAGGAGAGTCTGGAGGACCGGGCGCATGCCCTGCTGACCACGCTGAACTGCCCGGCTCCGGGCGATGAGGAGCGGGAGAAGGCGCCGTCTCTGCTGGTCGGCTTTCTGTACCTGGGCGAGGGCCGGATGCGGCTCTACGTGCGGCACCAGGATGGTCCCGACGTGATGGGCTGCGATGGTACGGCTCGCGGAGGCGGGTCCGGCTGTGATCGCGGAGGTGTTCTCGCGGTCGCAGGAGCGGGAGCTGTTCGAGGTGCCGGAGGACGATCCGCACTGTGCGGCTGTTGTGGATCTGACGCACTGACCGGATCAGGGGAGTCTCTGGACGACATTCGTCCGCGCGTTGCTCTCGGCCACCCAGAAGTCCCTCATTCTCAGGGCACGACCGTGCGGGACCGGTGACAACGTTCGTCGCCCTCATCGACTCCCAGCGGCCCGCGTCGCCCCTGCCGCTGCGTTGAGGTCGCCGTGACCGCTCCACGGGCGGGACGGTGGATCCGAGCAATGGGGGACTGCCAATGTCACCCGTTCGGCGGGACTCGCCGTCGGCCGGCTCATGACCCGTTTGGGGGTTGCGGGTACATCGTCCGGAGATCTGCATCGCTCCGCCGCCGCACGTCGCGCGCGCCGCCGCCCCGCGCCGATCAGGGCCTTGCATCCCGCCTCGGGGTTCGGCGTGCGCCCGGCGCCGACGGGCGGGGGAGTGTGGTCGCTCATAAGCTCGGTTCCACCTCGCGGCTCGAGTCCCACGACCCGGCCGTCTTCCGCGGCTCACCTGGAGTCAGTCCATGACGCATGTGCGCAGACGGTTGCGCAGTGGGGCCAAGACCGCCGCCATGGTGGGGGCGCTCGCGCTGCCGGTCGTGGCGGGGGCCGCGTTCGGCGTGCCCGAGCCGGATGCCACCGAAGTCCCCGTCGCCGTACCGCACACGTTGCCGGATCAGGGGCCCGATCCCGGGGTGCTGCAACTCACCTCCGCCGTGAAGGAACGGCTCGACGACGCCGTTCAGGGGGTCATGCGCGAGGCCGACGTGCCCGGTGTGACCGTGGGGCTGTGGACGCCCGACCGGGGCAGTTATGTGAGGTCGTTCGGAGTCGCCGACCAGCGCGACGGGCGGTCGATGGCCGCGGATCTGTACATGCGGATCGGCAGTGAGACCAAGACGTTCACCGTGACGGCGTTACTCCAGTTGGCCGACCGGGGCCGGGTGGGCCTTGACGACCCCATCGCCAAGTACGTCGACGGTGTGCCGAACGGAAGCAGGATCACCCTGCGTCAGCTGGCGGGGATGCGCAGCGGCCTGTTCAACTACACCAGGGACCGGACCTTCAACAAGGCGCTGACCTCCGATCCGAGGCGGTCCTTCACACCGCGGGAGCTGCTCGGCTACGCCTTCGGGCACCCCGCCCTGTTCCCGCCCGGGGAGAAGTTCGACTACAGCAACACCAATCTCGTCCTGCTGGGCCTGGTCGTCGAGAAGGCCGGTGGCCTGCCGCTCAGGGACTTCATCCGGAAGAACGTGCTCGCACCGGCCGGGCTGGACCACTCGGTCTTCCCGGCCGACGCCGCGTTCCCCGTTCCGCACGCGCAGGGGTATACCGACCAGACCGCGAGCGGGAAGGTCGAGGACGCGGCCGACTGGAATCCGTCGTGGGCCTGGGCGGCCGGCGCGATGATCTCCGATCTGCGGGATCTGCGCACATGGGCGCGTACGGTGGCCACCGGCACACTTCCGGACGGCGGCACCCTCGTCAGCCCCGCTGTGCAGAAGCAGCGGCTGACCACGCCATCGCCCCCGGACCCGGGCTCCGGGTACGGCCTCGGCATCTTCAACGTCCATGGCTGGATCGGGCACAACGGTTCCATGCCGGGATACGGGTCCCTGACCGTGTATCTCCCCTCGTCCCAGGCGACTCTGGTCGTCCTGCTCAACACCGACATCGACCACGAAGGCGAGGAGCCCAGCGCCCTCTTCGGCGAGGCCATCACCGGCATCGTCACGCCGAGGCACGTCTTCGACCTGCCCGCGCAGCCCGCGGACCGCTGAGGGTCCCCGTCGCGAATAATCCGGTGCCGAGCGGCCGTCCCGCTTCCTACACTCACCACGTATCGCGCGCCGCCCCGTCCTCGCGGCGCGTGTCATGACGAGCGAGGGGAGCCCGGCCGTGCGTGAGCGCACCGCTGTCGTCGTCCCCCCGTCACGCTACGAGGTGATCCTCGTGTCCTCCTTCGTCCGGTGCCGGCTGCGCGGCCGGAACCGGATGCCCGGGACGAACCTCTGACCTCTGTCCGCTCCCGCCCATGCGTGCCACGCCGGGCCCGGGGCGGATGTCCGAACCCGTCCCGGTCACGGACGCGTTGTGCGGGCGTGCTGCTCCGAGCAGCACCCCACGACCTCCAGGCAGGAGGGCACCACGTGCGTCCTGCAATCGCGCCGCCCCGTCGGATCATCCCGAAAGGCCCTGGGCCGTGCGCACCGACCTGCACCGTCAATCCATCAGTCCCCTCACCGCCGTTCGCAACCTGGGCATCCTCGCCCACGTCGACGCCGGGAAGACCACCGTCACCGAGCGGATCCTGTATCTGACCGGGACCACGCACAAGCGCGGCGAGGTCCACGAGGGCACGACCTTCACCGACTTCGACCCCCAGGAGCGCGACCGTGGCATCACCATCTTCGCCGCCGCCGTCAGTTGCACCTGGGACGGCCACCGGATCAACCTGATCGACACCCCGGGCCACGTGGACTTCGCCGACGAGGTGGAGCGCTCGCTGCGTGTGCTGGACGGCGCGATCGCCGTGTTCGACGCGGTCGCGGGTGTCGAGCCGCAGAGCGAGTCCGTGTGGCGGCAGGCCGACCGGTACGGGGTGCCGAGGATCGCCTTCGTGAACAAGCTGGATCGCGCCGGCGCCGACCTCGACACCGCGGTCGACTCCATCAGGAGGCGGCTGCATCCGGCCCCTCTGGTCGTCCAGCTGCCGATCGGCGCGGAGGACGGCTTCACCGGCGTGGTGGATCTGCTGCGTATGCGATCGCTGATCTGGACGGACGGCAGCGACACGGCCGAGGTGGGCCCGGTGCCGGACGCCTTGCACGACGAGGCGCTACGACGCCGCAGGCTGCTGGAGGAGGCCGTGGCCGAACTCGATCCCTCGGCACTGGAGGAGTTCTGCGCGCGCTCCACGCTGGACGAGCGGACCCTGCGTCGTGCGCTGCGTGAGCTGACCCGGACCGGTGAGGGCGTGGTCGTGCTGTGCGGTTCCGCCTACCGCAACCGGGGAATCGAACCGCTGCTCGACGCGGTCGCGGACTACCTGCCCTCGCCGCTGGACGTGCCCGCGGTGCGCGGCACCGTGGGCGGCGCCGAACAGGAACGGCCGGCCGACCCGGCAGCGCCGTTCGCGGCGCTGGCGTTCAAGGTGAACGCGGGCGCCACGGGCAGGCTCACCTGTCTGCGCGTCTATTCGGGCACGTTGAGGAAGGGAGACACCGTGCTGGACGCGAGCACCGGGCGCAGCGAGCGGATCGCCCGGATCCTGCGGGTGCGGGCAGATCGCCACACGGAGCTGGAGACGGCCGTGGCCGGGGACATCGTCGCGGTGATCGGGCCGAAGCGGGCCCGCGCCGGTGCGACGCTGTGCGCACCGGGGTCACCGCTGGTCCTGGAACCGCAGGTGGTGGCCGATCCGGTGGTCTCCGTCGCGGTCGAGGCCCGCAGGAGCACCGACAGCGACCGCCTGGTCCCGGCGCTTGCGCGGCTGGTCGAGGAGGACCCCTCGCTGGTCCTGCGCACCGACGCCGAGACCGGTCAGACGGTGCTGTCCGGCATGGGCGAGCTGCACCTGGAGGTGGCGGTCGAGAAGGTCCGTCGCGCCCACGGTCTCGACGTCAACGTCGGCCGTCCGAGGGTGACATACCGGGAGACGGTCGTCCACGGGGTGGTGGGTCAGCTCTACCGCCACGTCAAACAGGACGGCGGCGCGGGGCAGTTCGCGCATGTGGTCCTCGATGTGGAACCGCTGGAGGCGGAGGGAGACGGTGGTGCCGCGAGCGGATTCGAGTTCCGCTCGGTCGTCGTCGGCGGCCGGGTGCCGCAGGAGTACGTCCGGGCGGTGGAGGCCGGATGCCGGGACGCCCTGGCGGAGGGTCCGCTCGGCGGCCATCCGGTGACCGGGCTGCGTGTCGTCCTGACCGACGGCGCGACCCATCCGAAGGACTCCTCGGAGACGGCGTTCCGCGCGGCCGGCCGGCTCGGGCTGCGTCAGGCGCTCAGAGCCTGCGCCTTGGTCGTGCTGGAACCGGTGGCGGAAGTCACGGTCACTGTGCCCGACGACGCGGTCGGCTCGGTGCTCGGTGACCTGGCGGCACGCCGGGGGCGGGTGTCGGGCACGGAGGCGCGGGCGGGCACGACGGTGATCACCGCTACCGTGCCGCTGGCCGAACTGTTCGGCTACGCGACCCGGTTGCGCAGCCGCACCCAGGGCCGCGGCGCCTTCTCCACCCGGCCCGCCGGCCATGCCCCGGTCCCGGGGTCGGTGTCTGACGGGACGTCGGCCCGGTGACCCGGTCCCGCTGAGGGGTCGGCCCCGCTCACGGGCGGGGCCGGCCTCCGATCGGACGGTGGCCCGTTGACCCGGCGACGGTTCGGTCCAGCGTGCGGGAGACCGGTGCCCGACGGGTGCCCCAGTACTCCGCTGCACCTGACCCGGTGAGCGGGACCGTCACCGGGTCAACGAGCCCGCGTCCATAACTCTCCGCCGCCACACGGGGTTTCGCTCACACGTCGTGGTTCACATCACACCCTGCGGTGATCGGAATGTGCATGCGGCTTCACATGTTCATGGCATGCTCACATCTTGTTACTCGCCGGTATTTCTGAACCGGCGGGTCTTTTCCGCTACCCCCCACCACCTCAGGACAGGTCTTGCGTATCCGCAAGTGGCGCCTGCGGGCCGTCGTGCCCGCACTCACAGCCTTCGCACTCCTGCTCGCCTCGGGCTGCTCGTCCGGCCCCGGTCCGTCCTCCGCCTCCGAGGCCGCGCGCGCCGGACAGGCCGAGGCCGCCGTGCAGGCGACCGGCGGCACCGATCGCCCGCTCGCCGTCGCCGCCGCACCCGCCGCGACGCCGACCGCACTCGCCCGGCCGGGCAAGAGCGGCGGACAGGCCCGACAGAGCACGCTCAAAGTAAGTTCGTACGACCGTCACACCGGGCGGGCCGTCATCTCCCATACGAGTAAGGGAACTGTTCCCCCGTCAGGTACCCCCGCCACAACGACTCCTTCGAGCTCCCCGAGTGGCCCCTCCGAGTCGGGGCGCATCGCGGTCGGCGACGTGATCGCCAGCGCGCCCGCGCCCGGCGCCCCGGACGGTCTGCTCGCCAAGGTCACCGAGGTGCTGGGCGAGAAGGGCGACGGCACCGAGGTGCAGACGGCGCCGACCACCCTCGGCGCCCTGCTCGGTGACGACGATGCCAAGGGTGCGGTGCCGGTGGACCCGGCCTCCTTCGACATCGAACGGCTGCTGCCCGACGTGAAGGTCTCCTGGGCCAAGACGGGCGACCTCCACTCCGGACCCGAGGGCACGAAGGTCCCGTTGGGCAGCCTGCGCGTGGACGTTCAGGCCGATGTGCCCGTGGCCGCCGGCGCACCGGTGTCGGCGGACGCGACCGTGGCCGGATACGTCCAGGTCGCGCCCGAGGTCGACTTCTCCTACGGGGGAGGCGGTTCGGGCACCGCCGCCGGGGAGGCCGGGCCCGCCGCGGCGTACCTCGGGGTCTCGGGCGACTGGACCTCGCAGTGGTCCCTGAAGGGCCGGGCCTCGGCGTCCGCCAAGCCGGTGCGGGTGCCGTTCGCCAAGCTCCACGCCGATCCCGTCCTCCAGGTCGGCCCCATCCCCGTTGTCGTCAACCTCGATTTGACCTGCTACTTCGAGATCAGCGGCGACGGCAGAGTGACCGTCTCGGTCGAACAGGACCTCAAGGGCGACTTCAAGGCCGGCGGCACCTTCGGCGTGGCCAAGGGCTGGACGCCCGTGAACGAGTCGACGATGACGAGCACCCCGGTCCGCGCCTCCGTCACGACCGCGGGCGGCGTCAAGGCGGTCCTCGGCGCGGAGGCCGCAGTGGGTCTGTACGGCGCGGTGGGCGTCACCGCCGACCTCGCACCGTATCTCCGGGGCGAGGCCTCGGCGACCGCGACGGCCGCCGCCGGCTCGGGCGCCCAGCCCACGGCCGCCGTACTCGGGTCTTGGGCCCTGTACGGCGGTGTCGATCTGAGCGGGGCGCTGCAGGTGCAGTTGGCCGTCTTCGGTACGCCTGTTGTCCGGCACACCGTTCCGCTCGGCGCACTGCACCGGGAGTGGAGGCTCGCCGGCAGCAGCGCGTAGGAGCGGCGCGAGCACGGCAGGGCGGGCGTCCCGGGCGGGTGGGGACGTCCGCCCGTGCTGCCCGTCCCGTCCCGTGGGACGTCCCTCGCGCTGTCCGGAACAGCGAAACGGCATTCCCGCCCGCCGCCACGGAAACGCTGGGCGTCGTGAGATCACGCTTCGTGATCGCACTGTCAGCACGGAGGTTTCCATGATTCGTCGGACACTGCAGGGCGGCCTGGTGGCCGCGGTCGCGCTCTTCGCGCTCGTGCCCACGGCGGCCGTGGCCGTCGAGGGCGACCAGGCCATTCCGGCGCCGGTCGTCGCGACGGTCCCGCACCGTCCGCACACGCTGCTCCCCGTCGCCCCCGCCCGGCACGCACCCGTCCGTCACCGGGCACACCACTCCAAGCGGTGCCACCACCACCTCAGGCACGCACGACATCTCCGTCACGTTCGTCACGCGAGCCGCATCCACCACATCACCGGCACCGCCTACCACCGCCGTGCCGTGCGGGTCGTGGGGCACGTGACCACGCGGCACGTCCGGCTGAACATCCGCTCCGGTCCCGGTCTCGGGTACCGGGTGGTCGGCCACCGTCACGCCCAGGGCCGGCTGTTGCTGGTCTGCAAGAAGCACGGCTCGTACGTCTACGGGAACGGGCGCTGGTACAGGCTCGCGGGTGGAAGGGGGTATGTGTCCGCCCACTACGTCCGTGCGCGGAGCGCCGTGCCCTGGTGCTGACGCGCCCTGCCCCGATCTCTCCCGAAGATGCGGTCTGCCCGGACACCCGAGAGTGTCCGGGCAGGCTGTCTGTGTGTCACCGACCCGATGGTTTCTCGATCTCTTTCCGGAACCAATGTATGGCTGCCCTACATTGACGGGAACACATCCCGACAACAGGGGCGAACCGCCCAAAATAGAATCGGCGTTGAGGGACAGGTCATGCGACATCCCCAAGGACCCAGACCGTGAAAGCCGGCGCAGCACGGACGGCGTGGGTCTCGCGGTCGGCGGCCACCCCGCCCCCGCAGACGGACGGGCCGTTCGTGACGGAACTGCGCGATCTGAAGGAACGAACCGGTCTCAGCCTCGCGGCCCTCGCCGCGCGCACCCCCTACAGCAAATCCGCCTGGCATCGGTATCTCAACGGCGCTCAGCGGCCGCCCCGTTCGGCGGTCGAGGCGCTCGCCCTGCTCGCCGGCGCGGATCCCGGCCCGTTGCTGGCCCTGTGGGAGACGGCCGACCGTCCGCCCGCCGTGGATGCCCCGGCTCGCCACGAGGAACCGGGGCGATGGCTCCTCAGGCTCCGCCGACCGCCGCTCACCGCACTCGCCCTGATCGTCACCGTCGCCACCGTGTCCATGACCCTCGTCACGGCCCACCGCTCCGGTGCGCCGGGCGGGCGGCAGGTGGCGGCCTCGCCGAGGTGCCGGGGCACCTCCTGTCAGGGGCAGCTGCCCGACGTCGCCGCATGCGACCGGGACGCACAGACGAAGAGCTCGGTCCGGGCCGCCTCCTACGCGGTGCGGCTGGAGTACTCCCCGTCCTGCGGCGCGGCCTGGGCCGAGGTCCAGGCCCAGGCCTCGGACGCCCGTGTCATCTCCGTCCGCTCAGGGCGTGACGTGCTGTCGGCGGCGTACCCGGGGGACGGTTCCGGCGGCACGGCGAGCCCCATGCTCGCCGTGGCTTCACCAGAAGGAGTGGAGGCGTGCGCCGAGGTGGACGGCAAGCTGGCGTGCACCGGCCTGGACGCGCATCCCACCGGCGAGCACTGAGCCGATGATCCCACTGCAGTTCATCTCCTGGTGTACGGCGTGTCCTCGCACTTCCCCTGACGGATGTCCTACATGTTGTAGGGTTTGGCTCGTTCGTCCGCCGGCCGGCAGCGGCCGGCGCGTTGTCGCCGATCGGGGGATCCGTGCAGGAGCCAGACGAGCCGTCACCCGTGAGCGGCCCGGTCTTCGAGTCGGTGGTGGACCGGGCCCTGGACCATCCGCAGGTCGCGGCCGCGATCGGCGCCGCCCCCATGCGCGAGTGGCTGCGCTCGCAGGCGCTTCAGGCGCGCGATCGGCTGACCGGTGCCGCGGCCCATGAACTGGACCGCTATCTCGCGCTCCGTGCCGGAGCGGTAGCGCGCCGGCGGCGTCGGTCACGCGACGACAACCGGGCCGAGAGCAGACTCCTGCCCGTGTTCGCGGTGCTGGTGCCGAGCCTCGGCGCCGCGGCCACCGGTGTCTTCCTGCTGTGCGGATTCGGCCTCCGGGCCTTCGCCGTGCGCCCGCACATCGGCGACGGGCTCGTGATGGCCGGGGTGATCGCCGCCGCCGTGACGGCGGGAGCGGCCCTCGGGGACCTCGGCTGGATTCTGGCGACCCGCGCGCGCTGCCGGAACGGCCGCGACGACGACCGGGCGGAGGCCGATCCCGAGGTGCGCAGTGCCCGTGCGGACTGGGAGCGCGCCCTGCTGGAGCGGGCACTGGTGCCGTTCCTGCTCGCGCATGTCGATCTCGAGCCGGCGGACCGAGGGCCCGCGGAGGGCGAGCCTGTGGGCTTCGAGCGGGTCGTGGGCGCGGAGGAGCGAGCCCAGTAGCGTTACCACGGCTCCCCGCACGGGAACCGGTTCATGTCCCATGCGATCACCCTTGCCTGATTCCTACCTTTTGCCGGGCTCCGCTTTACCCCTACGAAACGTAGGGTCGGTGTATCGGTCCGGGAGGACCGAGGGCAGACTGTCCCGCACTCTTGTGTCAGCTTCCGTCCACGCCGGTCGCTCCGGCTTCTTGTCAAGGTGAGTCATCGCGGTGCCCGCAGAGCAACAATCACTGATCCCCCAGCAGCGCGACCAGCGTGCGCGCGGTACGGCGAGGGAGGGTTCGCCCCTGCTCGCGCGCCTGCGCCCCGGGGCGGCCGCGGCCACGGTCTGGTACCTCAGGCTGCAGGCCGTGCTGAACATCGTTGCCGTCCTCTCCCTGCCCTTCCGAGAAGAGGTCCACGAGCACAACGTCGGCGAGTTCTTCACCCCGTACCTGGCCACCGCGGGACTGGTCTCGGCGGCGCTCGCACTGTTCCTCGCGCTGGTGATGCGCCGCCGCAAGCGGGCCGCGTGGATCTTCAACATGATGCTGGCCGGCCCGCTGTTCGCGCTCTACGTACTCGCCCTGACCCAGGACGGCTACCGCCAGCACGCCTTCAACTGGATCTCGGCCCTGCTCACCGGACTGTTCGTGGCCGCGCTGCTGCTCGGCCGCAAGGAGTTCCGCGCTGTGGGCGACCGCTCCAACCCGCGGCTCGCGCTGATCGTCGGTGCGGCGGGCATCCTCGTCAGCGGCGGCTTCGGCGCCCTCCTGGTGGACGCCACCAACAAGGTCTCCGGCGCCTCCCTGACCGACAAGATCGCGTACACGCTGCTGCGCGGGGTCAGTGTCGGCCCGCTGGCCGACCGTATCGACACCGTGGACGCCCCGCGCTGGGTGGACATCGTCATCAACGTCCTGATCGCCGTCTCCTTCCTCCTCGTCCTGTACGCATGCTTCCGCGCCCCCCGCGGCCGGGAACTCCTCGGCGAGGACGACGAACGGCGACTGCGCGACCTGCTCGCCAGACACGGCGACCGCGACTCCCTCGGCTACTTCGCGCTGCGCCGCGACAAGGCCGTCATCTGGTCGCCGAGCGGGAAGGCCGCCATCACCTACCGGGTGGTCGGGGGCGTCACGCTGGCCGCCGGCGACCCCATCGGTGACCCCGAGGCCTGGCCCGGCGCCATCGAGGAGTGGCTGGAGGAGGCTCGCCGCCATGCCTGGACGCCCGCCGTGATGGGCGCCAGCGAGGAGGCCGGGACGATCTACGCCCGGCATGGCCTGGACGCCCTCGAACTGGGTGACGAGGCGATCGTGGAGGTCGCCGACTTCAGCCTCGAGGGTCGCGCGATGCGGGTCGTGCGGCAGGCGCACAACCGGGTCCGCCGCGCCGGGTACACCGTGCGGATCCGGCGCCACGGCGACATCCCCGAGTCCGACATGGCCACCCTGATCGAGAAGGCCGACCACTGGCGCGACGGCGGCAGCGAGCGCGGCTTCTCCATGGCGCTGGGCCGCCTCGGCGACCCGGCCGACGGCTGCTGCATGATGCTGGAGTGCCGCGACGCCGAAGGTGAGCCCAGGGCCCTGCTCAGCTTTGTGCCCTGGGGTGAGCACGGCCTCTCCCTCGACCTGATGCGGCGCGATCGCGGCTGCGAGAACGGCCTGATGGAATTCATGGTCATCGAGCTGCTGACACGCGCCCGCGATCTCGGCGTCGAACGGGTGTCGCTCAACTTCGCCATGTTCCGCGCCGTCTTCGAGCGCGGTGCCCGCCTCGGGGCGGGTCCCGTCCTGCGGCTGTGGCGCTCGGTGCTGACCTTCTTCTCCCGCTGGTGGCAGATCGAGTCCCTCTACCGCGCCAACGCCAAGTACCGGCCGGTGTGGGAACCCCGCTTCCTGCTGTTCGAGAAGAGCAGCGACATCCCGCGCATCGGGATCGCCAGCGCGCGTGCCGAGGGCTTCCTCACAGCGCCGAGCCTGCCGTCCCTCTTCAGACGGCGGCACGCCCCGGCCGCGCACGGGCAGTCGCAACTGTCCCGTGGGAAAGGTCGCTGAACGGGTACGGAAAGGGTCATCGAGCGGTAAAGTCCCGGGCCCGCGGTGAGACGCGGCACCCGGGACGACGTACAGGAGGCGAGGGGGGTAGACCCCCGCGCCGCCAGCCGCCCCGGAGGTACCCCGCTCGTGACGATCGTCAAAGCACCGCCGGCGCCGGTCGACCGGCCCCGGGGCGACGAGGAGGCTCCGCAGGACCGCCGGTTCACCTCCTCCCACGGCCTGATCCTCCTGCTGCTTCTGCTGGTCGTCGGGCAGGGCCCGATCCGGCGGGCGCTCGGCGCTCCGGTGATGCAGAGCTGGATGACCGTCTTCCTCGCCGTGGTCATCCAGGCGCTGCCCTTCCTCGTCCTCGGTGTGCTGCTCTCGGCGGCCCTCGCGGTGTTCGTCCCGCCGTCGTTCTTCGCCCGGGCCCTGCCGAAGCGGCCGGCCCTCGCGGTGCCGGTCGCCGGGGTGGCCGGAGCGGTGCTGCCCGGCTGCGAATGCGCCTCCGTGCCGGTCGCCGGGGCTCTGGTGCGCCGGGGCGTCACGCCCGCGGCGGCGCTGGCCTTCCTGCTGTCCGCTCCCGCGATCAACCCGATCGTGCTGACCGCCACGGCCGTCGCGTTCCCGCGCGACCCGGAGATGGTTCTGGCCCGGTTCGCGGCCAGCCTGCTCGTGGCGTGCGCGATGGGCTGGCTGTGGCAGCGCCTCGGCCGCACCGACTGGCTGCGGCCGCCGGCCCGCGCCTCGCACGAGGGGCAGAGCAAGGGCGCCGCATTCTGGGACTCCGTACGCCACGACGTGATGCACGCCGGCGGCTTCCTGGTCGTCGGAGCCATGGCCGCGGCCACGCTGAAGGCCGTGGCGCCGGCGAGCTGGCTGCGTACGGCGGCGGGCGATCCGGTCGTGGCGCTCCTCGCGCTCTCGGTCCTCGCGGTGCTGCTGTCCATCTGCTCCGAGGCGGACGCCTTCGTGGCGGCGTCGCTGTCGCAGTTCTCGCTCACCGCCCGGCTGGCGTTCCTCGTGGTCGGCCCGATGATCGACCTGAAGCTGTTCGCGATGCAGGCCGGCACCTTCGGACGCGCCTTCGCGCTGCGGTTCGCGCCCGCCACCTTCGTACTGGCGATCCTGGTGTCGGTCGTGGTCGGGGTGGTGCTGCTGTGAACCGTCAAGCACAGGCGGCCGTCCTGTTCCTGCTCGGCGGGGCGATGCTGCACGCCGGAACGACCAGCCTGTACCTGCGCTATGTGAAGGCCGGGCTGCAGCCGCTGCTGCTCGCGGCCGGTGCCGTCCTGATCGTTGCGTCCGCCGCCACCGCCTGGTACGAGCTGCGCCGGGGGCGGGCGGCCCGGCGACAGAAAGGCGCGGGCCGTACGCCCGAGGGGCACGGCGACGGTCACAGCGGCCACGGCGACGGTCACGGTCACCGCGAGCCCCGGGTGTCCTGGCTCCTCGTGCTGCCCCTGTTCGCCCTCATCCTGGTCGCCCCGCCCGCGCTCGGCTCCTACAGCGCCCTTCGCTCCGGCACGGCGCTCCAGCCGCCGCTGGCCTACCCGGCCCTGCCGTCGGGCGACCCGGCCCCGCTGAGCCTGGTGGACTACGCGGGCCGCGCGGCGTACGGGCACGGGCGTTCCCTGGGAGACCGCAAGGTCGAGGTCACGGGATTCGTCGCCCTCGACCCCGGCGGTACGCCCTACCTCGTCCGCATGGCCCTCAACTGCTGTGCCGCCGACGCCCAGCCGGTCAAGATCGGTCTGTCGGGGAAGCTGCCGCCCGTGCTCCAGCCGGACTCCTGGCTCCAGGTCACCGGCACCTACACCGGCAGGCGGACCAAGGACCCGGTCAACGGCGGGATCATCCCGTTCCTGGACGTCATCCAGGCCAAGCCGGTCCCCGAGCCCAAGGACCCGTACGACGAGAGCTGGAACCAGTAAGGGGAGGGCCCGAGGCCTCCGGGCCGGGTCAGTGGGCCGTCGCCCGGACCCCGTCCAGGGCCACGGCCAGCACCCGGTCCCGCTGCGCGTCGTCGAGGAAGTTCGTCGCCGTGATTCCGGCGACCATGCGCAGCAGGTCGTCGAAGCCGATGTCCGTACGGGCCTCGCCCGCCTTCTGTGCCTGCTCGAACAGCGGGCCGCCGGCCTGGTACATGGACTCCCGGCAGGCCAGGAAGACGTCCGACTCGTCGTCCATGGCCTCACGGATCGCCCGCTTGGTCACCGTGTAGTCCACGAAGCGGCGCAGCCACGAGGTGAGCGCCTGCCAGGGCTCGAGTCCGGCGACCTCCCGGGCCACCCGGCACAGATCGTTCACCTCGCCCGCGTACACGCTCTCGAACAGACGGCGACGGGTGGGGAAGTTCCGGTAGAGCGTCCCGATGCCGACGCCGGCGCGGCGGGCGATGTCCTCCAGCGAGGCCTCCGCGCCGTGTTCCGCGAAGGCCTCGCGTGCCGCGGCGATCAGGGCGTCGTAATTCCGGGCGGCGTCCTTCCGGTGCGGTCGCTGGGACGCGACGATCTCGCTGACGGGGAACGGCTGAACCGACACGTGTGCCTCCCTGGCCGGAACGAGCTTGAAGCGGAGGTGTGCCTCCGTTACAGTGGAGGCGTACCTCCACTTTAGCAGTCGAGGTGCGTCTGTCGTGGAGGCGTGCGGCCGCAGGCATCCACGGCAGACGCGCGACCTCTCGACCCTTTCGATCCGACGACGGGTCCGCGCAGTCCGCGCCGCCACCCGTGCCACCACCCGTTCCGCGACCGCCGCCCATGGCCGTCGGCGTGCTCCGCGCTGCCCGCAGCGCGACCGAGCCCGTACGACCGTGGCCGGACGACCTCGGCCGCACCCTGTTCGGAGAGGCTTTTGATGCCCCGCAAGTCCACCCGCCTCACCTTCGCGGTCCTCGCGACCGGTGCCGGCGTTTTCTCCATGCTGCAGTCGCTGATCGCGCCGGCCCTGCCGACCGTCCAGCATGCGCTGCACACCTCACAGTCCACCGCGACCTGGGTGATGACGGCCTATCTGCTGTCCGCCTCGATCTTCACCCCGATCCTCGGCCGGGTCGGCGACCTCGCCGGAAGGAAGCGCACTCTCGTCGCCGTCCTGCTGACCGTGCTGGCCGGCTGTCTTCTGGCCGCGCTCGCCCCGAACATCGGCGTGCTGATTCTGGCCCGGGTGATCCAGGGTGCCGGCGGCGCGCTGTTCCCCCTCTCCTTCGGCATCATCCGGGACGAGTTCGCCCCGGGCGCGGTGAGCGGGAGCATCAGCAACCTGTCCGCGGTGATCGCCGCCGGCGGTGGCGTCGGCATCGTGGCGGCCGGCCCCATCGTGTCCGCGCTCGACTACCGCTGGCTGTTCTGGATCCCCGTCGCCGTCGTCGCGGCGACCGCACTGATCGCCTTCCGCTTCGTGCCCGAGTCGCCCAACCGGGCCGAGGGGCGTGTCAACTGGCTGGGCGCCGTGCTGCTGTCGGCATGGCTGGTGGCCCTGCTGCTGCCCCTGAGCCAGGCGACCCAGTGGGGCTGGGGATCGGCCCGGGTGATCGGCCTGTTCGTCGCCGCGGTGGTGCTCTTCGCGCTGTGGCTGCTGGCCGAGGCACGCTCCAGGACCCCGCTCATCGACCTGCGCGTGATGCGGCTCCCCGCCGTGTGGACGACCAACACCGCCGCCCTGCTGTTCGGCGCGGGAATGTACTCGATCTGGTCCTTCCTGCCGGGCTTCATGCAGACGCCGCGCAGCGCCGGATACGGCTTCGGCGCGTCCGTCACCGTCTCCGGACTGCTCATGCTGCCGATGCTGATCGCCATGTTCTGCTCCGGCGTCCTCAGCGGCCGGCTGGAGCCGGTGCTCGGAGCCAAGGCGCTGCTCACCGCCGGTGCCGCTCTCGGCGCGGTCGCCTGCGGCATGCTCACCCTCTGGCACGACCAGCAGTGGCAGGTGGCCCTCGTCTCCGGTGTGTTCGGCCTGGGCATCGGACTGGCCTTCGCCTCGATGGCCCAGCTGATCGTGGGCAGCGTCCCCATCGAGCAGACGGGCGCCGCGACCGGGATGAACGCCAACATCCGGACGATCGGCGGTTCCATCGGTGCCGCGGTCACCAGCGTGCTCGTGACCGGGCGGCTGCAGCCCTCGGGTCTGCCCTACGACTCCGGCTACACGCACGGCTTCGGCCTGCTCGCCCTGCTCTGCCTGGGCGCGGCGCTGGCCGCGCTGCTCGTCCCGGCCCGGCGCGCGGGCCGCGTGACCGGCCTGCCCCGTGCGGCCGAGGCGCCGGCCCACAGCGAGCCGGAAGCCGCCGCCCCGGCGGTGCGCGGCTGACGGCCCGCGACCCCCGCGGGCCGGACGGCGGCGCGGGGCACTCGACGGATCGAACCCGCGGACGGCGCACCGACCGCCGCCACGGCCCTCAGGCCGTGGCGGCGGTCGCGGTTTCAGCGGCCGGCGGACCGGACCGGGCCGGCGAGTTCGCGCGCGTGCTCGACCGCGGCGCCGACGGTGGTGCGGAGCACGGGACCGTGGCCGGGGAGAAGGACGTCGGCGTCCAGCTTCTCGAGGAGGGCCAGGGAGTCCAGGGCGCGGTCGCGGTCGCGGTGGAACATCCCGGGCAGCAGCTGCGGCCCACGCAGGCGGGACGTCGGATGGGCGCTGACCAGCGCGTCCCCCGTGATCAGAACCCCTGAATCGGGCAAGTGGTAGGCGCAGTGCCCGTCGGTGTGGCCGGGGGTGAGCACCGGAACCGGGCGCCCGGGCAGGTCCAGCGGGCCCTCGTCGGGGAACGCCTGCGGCTCGGCGACCGGGACGTGCTCCGTTCCCCCGGCGCGCAGGGCGTGCACGGCCCAGGGGAGGACCCCGGGCCGCCAGCCGTTGGCCAGGACCTTGCCGATCGACACCTGGTGCAGGAACTCCCGCCGGGCGTGGGGCAGTTCGGCCTCATGCGTCAGGACGGGCGTCCCGTGCGTGCGGCGCAGGTACTCCGCCGCGCCCAGGTGGTCGTTGTGCGCGTGCGTGATCAGCACGGCCGTCACGGCAGCGGGGGCGACGCCCACGGAGGCCAGCGACGCGAGGAGGCGCTCCCGGTCCCGGGGATAGCCCGTGTCGACCAGGGTGGCGCTGTCGCCGTCCTTCACGATCACCCAGTTGGTGTTGCTCCCCGGTACGAGATACACGTCGGAGCCGATCTCGACGATGCTGTCGTCGGGCATGGATCACCGGATCTTCCCTCGGGCCCTGAAGGGCGACCGACCCTACCGCTCGGTGCGGACGCCGCTCCGGCGTCGCCGGCCCATCCTCTCGCGACCGTGCGCGGGGCCCGTCGGCACCCCCCGGAAGATCCCCTCACACCGCCACGTGCCGCATGGCGTGTTCGCGTACGACCTCGCTCGCGCTCTTGTCGTCGCGCAGCCCGAGAAACCGCGGGTGGCGCAGCATGCCGTCCTTGGTCCACTCGGTGAACCCGATCTGCGCGACCGGTTCAGGCCGCGTCCAATGGACGCCCCTCTCACGTACCGGGTCGTCGAACGGCGAGGCCTGGGTGGCCAGTTCGTCGAGCCGGGCGCGGAGGCGGAGCAGGGTGCGGCGGTCGAACCCGGTGCCGACCTTGCCCGCGTAGCGGAGCCGGTCGTCCTCGTAGTAGCCGAGGAGCAGCGCCCCGAACCCGACCCGGCTGCCGGCCGGCTCGGTGAAACCGCCGATGACGAACTCCTGACCCAGGGAGCACTTGAGCTTCAGCCAGTCCGTGGAACGGCGGGACTGGTAGGTGCTGTCCGCCCGTTTGGCGATCAGCCCTTCCCAGCCGCGGCCGCACGCCTCGGCCAGCAGGTCGGCGCCGCCCTCGTTGCGGTGGGTGGTCAGCCGCAGCGGGGCCCGGTGGACGAGGGCGCGCCGCAGCAGCGACTTGCGGGTGCGCAGCGGCAGCCGCCGGGTGTCCGCTCCCTCCAGTCGCAGCAGATCGAAGAGGTAGTACTTCACCGCGACCCCGCTGGCCTCGATGTCCCGGCGCCGGGTGAGCCCCATGCGCTGCTGCAGCCGGGAGAAGTCGGTGCGTCCGCCGGAGAACGCGACGATCTCGCCGTCGACGGTGAAGTCCGCGCACTCCTGCGCGGCGAGCGTCTCCACGATCTCCGGATAGGTGTCGTTCAGGTGCCGGCCCGTCCGCGACAGCAGAAGGACCCGGTCGCCCTCGCGCACCGCCAGCACCCGGATGCCGTCCAGCTTCCGCTCGAAGATCCATTCCCCGCCGGAGAAATCCCGTCGGTCGCTCAACGTGGCGAGCATGGGCCGCGCGGCGAGTTCCGCCCCGGGACGCGCCGAGCCGAGCAGTCGGCGCTGCTCGGCGGGCAGCGTGTCGGTAAGACCGCTCATCGGCCGCTCACCCCGCGCCGCCCTCGGTGGCGACCCGGGCGAGCGTGCGTCCGCTGCGAACCGACCGGGCCCGGCGCGGGTCCGGCGTCCCGTGCCGGGCCGAGTGGGCGTGGCCCGCCTTGACCAGGAGCCAGGCCTCGCCCTCGCCGTTCCCCTTTCCGCTGCGGAAGCGGGTGAGGGCGTACTCGCCGCGCAGCTTCGTCCCATGCAGCCGGAACGTGGCGTGCCCGCGCTCCAGTGCCTCCTCGAAGGGGACGGGCCGCCCACGGCGGTCGTGGCTCAGCGGCCGGTATGTGCCGCGGTCCCACACGATGACGGTGCCGCCCCCGTAGTCTCCCTCCGGGATGACGCCCTCGAAGTCCGCGTACTCCAGCGGGTGGTCCTCCGTGGGCATCGCGAGCCGCTTGTCCCCGGGATCGGCGGAGGGTCCCTTGGGGACGGCCCAGGACCTGAGAACGTCGCCGACCTGGAGCCGGAAGTCGAAGTGCAGGGTGCTCGCGTCATGGATCTGCACCACGAAACGGGGTTCCTCGTCCCGGGACGTCGTGTCACCCCGGGGTTCGCGGGTCCGGTCGAAGTCCCGTTTGCCGCGATACTCCCCCAGCCGATCGCTGCCGCCCACGTCAGGCTCCCTTCCCGCCGACCGCCCGAGGCGGTTCACGCCGTCTTCCGGGGCCGAGTACCCCTTCGGCCGTCATGACCACCTGAACAGTGCGGCGCCGCGTGGGCGGGTGCCGGCGTGCGGCACGCGGGTCATGCGTCCCGGTCGGCGGCCGGTGCTGGCCCGGTGGCGATGTGCTGCAGCGCGGTGGTGAGTTGGGTCAGGTCGTAGGGGCCGAGGTGGTCCATGATGTGCCGTCGCACGCTGGCCAGGTGGGTCGGCCAGGCCTCCCGCAGACGCTCGAGTCCGGAGTCGGTCAGGACGGCGTTCCAGCCGCGCCTGTCCTCGTCGCATTTGACGCGCTGGACGAAGCCCTGCTTCTCGAGGCGGTTCACGACCCGGGTCATCCCGCTGAGCGAGAGGTTGCAGATGGCAGCCAGTTCGCTCATGCGCAGGTGCGCGCCGGGAGCTTCGGACAGATACATCAGCGCCGTGTACTCGGACAACGTGATCCGGGCATCGCGGACCATGTCGGCGTCGACGACCCGCGGCACCGCCAGCATCACCCGGCCCAGTGCGCGCAGGAATCCTTCCTCGCTCGAGGTGAGGGGCGGCAGAGGGCGTTCCTTGGACGGCATGCTGCCGATTGTATCTGCTTGACAAGTCAAGGACCCCATGCATCTACTTGACCCTGCAAGTTTTTACTTGACGAGGCAAGTACATGTTCGGATTCGGAAAACGCAGAGGTACGACCATGACCAAGATCGGCATCATCCTGGGAAGCACGCGTCCCGGCCGCAACGGCGAGGCCGTCGCCCGCTGGGTCCACGAGATCGCGGACCGGCGCAGCGACGCCGAGTTCGAGCTCGTGGACCTGGCGGACTACAAGCTGCCGCTGCTCGACGAGGCCTACCCGCCGTCGATGGGCCAGTACACCCAGCCGCACACCCAGGCCTGGGCGGACAAGATCGCCTCCCTCGACGGCTTCGTGATCGTCACGCCCGAGTACAACCGCTCGGTGCCCGGAGCCCTCAAGAACGCCCTCGACTTCCTCTACGCCGAGTGGAACAACAAGGCGGTCGGCTTCGTCAGCTACGGCGGCAACGGCGGCACCCGCGCCGTTGAGCACCTGCGCGGTGTCGCAGGCGAGCTCCAGATGGCGGACGTCCGGTCCCAGGTCGCCCTCTCCCTCTTCGCCGACTTCGAGAACTTCAGCGTCTTCAAGCCGCTCGACGTCCAGCACGACACCCTCGTCACCACGCTCGACCAGGTCATCGCCTGGAGCAAGGCGCTGGCCCCGCTGCGCGCGAACTGACCGCAGCGCCCCGAAACCGGTTCCGTACCGGTGGACGCGCGAGCTTCCGCAGCCGATCCCAGCGGCTGCGGAAGCTCGCGGTGCCGGGCGGCCGGGGACGAGACGGCCCGCCGCCGGCGGGCAGTTGACGCTGAACGCCCGCTGGGAGAGATCCGGGTCGGTGTCGTCTTGCTTGCACCAACCCGCGTTCATGCAGGTTCCGGTGGACGGTCTCGGTCATCTCGGAGTCGTCGACGGTGGCGTCTGTGCTCTCCACGCTCGTGATCACATGGGTTGCATCCGGCTCACCGGTCTCGGTCAGATGGGTCTTGTAGCCGCACCAGCCCGAGCCCCCGCTTCATGCCGTAGCGCGCGTCGAGGTCGTAGGGCGAGGGCAGCCGGCGTCGGGCCGGCGGGGGGTCCTTCGCCTCCCGCCGGCGCACCCCCTCACCGTCGCGGTGGTACTGCTCCACTCAGGCTCGGCGTAAGACCTGAACAGCGGGGATCTGCCGAAGCTGGTCCGGGGTAGCGGGGTGAAGACGGCCTCCAGGACGGTGAAACCGTCCCTGCCGACCTGCTCAGCCCACTGGGTGCGGACGTTGTCACTCTTGGGGAAGCGGTAGAGGTCGGTCTGGGCACCGTAGCGCTCGGTCCAGTCAGCCGTGAGCTGCCCTGTCAGCCACTGCGACGCCGCCGCAGCCAGGGCCCCCAGCGCCGCGCGCAGGGTCTCGCCGACGAATTCCATCCGGTTCAACACCCGTACCGGTGCCAGGACATGACTAGGGTCCGTCCGCTCCCGACCGCCTGCCCGCAGCAGCCCAGATCGCAGATCCGCCCCAGAACCCTCTTCTCCAGGCTGCGCTCGATCAGCTGGGCACGGAAATCACCCAGGACCATGAAGTCGAACCCCGGATGATTCAGTTCCAGGCCCAGCAAGAACTTCCAGTCCATCCGGGCCCGCACCTGATCAGCGGCCTGCCGGTCTTTGAGTCCCCTCCGCGTACTGCATTCTCGAACAGCGGGCCGAGCGCCTCACGAACACGGCTCGCCAACGTTCCCTTGCAAGTCCAGGGCATCCACCATCGCCGGATTGCGGATTTGCCAACGGAGTGCTTCAGAGCGGTGGTGAAGCGCATCTCAAGACTGCTCTGACCTGTGCCATAGGCATGGGTTCGCCCTGTTGACCTCAGCCCACGGGGTGCTCTGCCGCTCGAGGGTTTGGATTCCAACGAGGTGATATGAGCCAAATGTTATTGTGATCGCGTGAGCGGCGAACTCGGTCTGGAGAAGCGGAAGTTCGGACATCGTGCCCGGCTGGCGCTGAGCTGTGCCGAGATCCGGCTGATCGACGACCAGGCGCACGCGTCCCGCACCATGTGGAACTGCCTGCACGCCTGGTGGACGATGCTACCGAAGGACAAGCGGACGCTGGCCGCCGCCGACGCGGCGATACGACAGGCTCGTAAGGAGATCGACTTCCTCGCCATCCTTCCCGCGCAGGCCGCGCAGGCGGTGCTGAAGACGTACTTCCAGGCGTGGAAGAACTGCTGGGAGGGTCGGGCCGACGAGCCGAACTTCAAGGCCCGCTTCCGCTCCGTGATGAGCGTGGACATCCCCCAGGGCCGCGACCTCCAGATCAAGCGGGTGCACCGCCGATGGGGCGTGGTCACCATCCCCAAGGTCGGCCGCGTCCGCTTCCGCTGGACCCGTGACCTGCCGGTGGGCAAGAAAGCGAACGCCGACCACCGGGTCACCGGTGCTCGGCTGATCAAGGATGCGTTGGGCTGGCACATCGCCTTCCGCATCACCACCCTGGAAGCCAAGCCCGAACCTCACGCTGGGCCAGAGATCGGCATCGACGCCGGGGTGAACGTCCCCCTCGCCCTCAGCGACGGCAACCACCAGGACCATGGGCGTCCCGCCCGACTCCCGGACCAAACCGCCGACCGGGACAAGTGGTTGAACGCCGATGAGAAGACCAAGCTGCTCCGCCTGGAACGGCGGGCCGCGCACCGCAAGAGCTTCCGCAAACGCGGGGAGAAGGCCTCCACGAGCCTCCAGCGGACTTATGACCAGATCCGTGGGCTTCGTGCGAAAGCCAAGCGCAGGCACCAGGACTGGCAGCACCAGACCACCACTTACCTCGCCCGCACCTATGGCGTGATCGTGGTGGAGCACCTCGACATCACGAACATGACCAAGAGCGCCCGGGGCACCATCGAGGAGCCGGGAAAGAACGTCGCACAGAAGGCCGGTCTGAACCTTTATCAGGGTGGTTGTACTGGTGTCCACGACGTCCACCACGATGGAGTGAATCTATGTGGTGGACGGCTTTTCTTGGGTCTGTCAGGCAC